>NZ_JACYUK010000004.1:0-519787 GCF_014841725.1 Pseudomonas sp. CFBP 8758
TCTTCAGTTCAATACTGCAATCAGGTTTTGAGAAAACCTTATAAACTTGGCTCAGCAATCGCAAACTCGAACCCTAAGGATCGAGGTAACTCTTTGATTTCTCGTGGAGTTGTTGTGATGCTGATAATCTTGTTGACTAACAGTCTTAACTCACAAGCACCCACACGAATTGCTTGATTCAATTGTTAAAGAGCGGTGGGTTGATTCTTTCGTCTCAACCGAGGCGCGCATTCTACGCTAGCCTCACATCCTGTCAAGCGTTTATTTTGAAGTATTTAGTTAATCTCTAACAACTTCAACCGCTTGCGCTTTCGATTGCTCGTCAGCGGGAGGCGAATATTACTAGATTTTGCCGGTGAGTCAACACCTGTTCGCAAAACTTTTCACGACATCGTTCGTTTGACGTCAGGAACCAAGGGGCGCGCATTCAGACCGATTCGGTTCGACCTGGCATACGTGCTGCCGCTTGGGATCGCCCATGGGCAGTTCACGGTGCGAAGCTGGTCCCTTTCGCCAGGGATCGGGTGGGTTCATGGGGTCGGCCAGATAGACCCCGCTCGATGCGCAACCCGTCAGACACATCACTAATGCCAGTATCACCTTCGACATCCAATGCCCTCATCAAAGGGTTTGGAGAATACGAAGCCACATCCGCCAATCAAAGAGGTCGTTTCCCACGCTGTTGTAGGATGCTGCCTTGTGACCTGGGCCGCGCCGCGCCTCCACCGTATCGTACCTGCCTTAAGGGTTGCTTTTGAGGTACTCGAGAAGGTCGGCCATCTTTTGATCGTTGCCGAACCACCACAGGCGCATCTTGGTACCAGGCACCACATCGCTGGGTGCCTCGACGAAGGCGGCGATCTTCTCGGTGGTCCAGACGATGCCCGAGTTCTTCATCTCTGCTGAATAGCTGTAGTCACTGGTGCTTCCCGCCGCACGGCCGATCACGCCATTGAGCTGCGGGCCGAATGCGGCCTGGGCACCGCGGCCTACCTTGTGGCAACCACCGCAATTCTTGTCGAATGTCGCCTGGCCGGCTACGGCGTCTCCCGCGGCCATGGCGTTGGCGTGCACCGCGACCAGTAGCGTGAAAAGCGCGCAGGTTACTGATTTCATGTTTCCTCGGAGTGTTGTTACAGATGCTCATCATAACGGCTGACACAACAAAGAGAGATGCCGGGATAATGCAGAGTGATCACAGCCAATAAAAATGGAAGAGGAGTCACTCATGCGCAGGTCCGGCACAGCCATGGTCATTGCGGGTTTTCTGGCATTCACGACCGTATGGGCGGGCGATAGCGCCCATGCCGAGGAGCCTGCAGTCGAAAGCCTCGTGAAGGCCCGGGCCGCATCGTTGATGGCGCAATACAACATTCCAGGCATGGCGATCGCTATCACTGACGGTCGCCAACAGCTGTTCTTCACCTATGGGCTGGCGTCGCGCGAAACGAAGGCGCCTGTTACCGCAGACACACTGTTCGAGCTTGGCTCGATCAGCAAGACCTTCACCGCCACCCTCGCTACCTATGCGCAAGCCAATAGGCAGCTGTCTCTGAGCGATCATCCCGGCCAGTATCTGCCCACATTGCGCGGCACACCGCTGGACCAGGCGTCACTCGCCGACCTGGGCACCCACAGCGCCGGCGGATTTCCTCTGCAGTTGCCGGACGACATCCAGAACGCTGCACAACTGATGACGTACTTTCGCGACTGGCAGCCCACCTATGCACCGGGCACCCAGCGCAGCTATGCGAACCCCAGCATTGGGTTGCTCGGGATGATCGCGGCCACGAGCATGAAAATGTCGTTCGGCCAGGCCATGCACGACAGGCTGCTCCCAGGCCTGGGCCTTGCCCACACTTACCTGGATGTCCCGACTGCGCAGTTGCCGTTGTATGCGCAGGGCTACGACAAGAACGACAAGCCGGTGCGGCTGAACCCGGCGGTACTGGCCGAGGAAGCCTATGGCTTCAAGTCCAGTGCGCGGGACATGCTTCATTATGTTCAGGCACAGATGGGCGCGGTGGCCTTGCCTGCGAAGCTGCGTGAGGCATTGGATGCCACGCAACGGGGCTACTTCAGGGTAGGTGGCATGACGCAAGCCCTGATCTGGGAGCAATACGCCTATCCCGTAGCGCTCGACACCCTGGCGCAAGGCAACTCCAATGCAGTAGCCCTGACTTCCCAACCCACAAGCCCGCTGCGGCATCTGGACAAGGTATGGGTCAACAAAACCGGGTCGACCAATGGATTTGGCGGGTATGTGGCGTTTGTCCCATCACGGGGGATCGGCGTCGTGGTGCTGGCGAACAAGAACTATCCGAACGAAGCGCGGGTCAGGTTCGCTCATGAGCTTGTCCAGGCACTGGACCAGCGACTGGATAAGTAGGGGGTTCACGCACGTTCTCAAGCCCATGGGTCTGGAGTAGGATCCGACTCCTGACCTTATAGGAGTTTCGTCGATGCGCCGCACTTGCCTGTTTCTCGCTTTCACGCTGGGCCTGGTCAACGTGGCCTGGGCTGCCAAGCCAGCACCGAGCGCCCCGAAAGCGCAGACCGTCAAGACGCTCGACGGCAAGTTCATGTTCACCCTGCCTGCGGGGTACACCGCCAACCCGCTGCCACCTGCCGATCCGAAAAGCGAAGCTGCAGGTGCCAAGGGCATGATGTACATGAATGAAAGCGAAAGACGCGTGGTGGTGACCACTGAACTGCCCATTCCCAAGGGTGGGCATGCCGCCGACAACGATGATGAGTTCCTGACGGGTGCTACTGCAGGCTTCATCAAGCAACAGGCGACTGCGCTGCCTGACTTCAAGAAGACTGCGGAAAAACGTATCACCTTGCGAAAGCTGGGCGTGGAACAAATCGACAGCACCGCGACCATGGGCGGCGGCGCAACCATGACGACCACCTTCGTGGCCGGCTCGGGACCGACCATGTCGGTTGTCCAGGTCATCTCTCGCGCCAGCGACCAGACGGGTCATGCGGCCATGGTCAAGCGTATCGTGACTGGCAAGTAACGGAATCGGCCCACCCTGCCCGGCTGTGGCAGGGGGTTTGCTGTACGCAGGACAAAACAGCGCCCAACAAAAAACCCGCCGAAGCGGGTTTTTTGTCTAGCCATTCCAACATCCTGTCAGCAGCTTCCTTGCAATGGCCGGTCGTCCCTGACCCTGAGTCGCATCCTTCGTCTCAGTTAGTGAGGCTAGATTACTGGGATGACGGTGATCGCAGTAGAGGCGATTGGAGCCACCGCGTGTAAGTGATTCGCTATACCGCTGCTGCGCGTCGTAGCCAGAGGGTAACGGTTGTGCCCTCGCCCAGCCGGCTCTCGATACGTGCGATACCCTCTGCGCTTGACGCGAAACCGTACACCTGCGACAACCCCAACCCGGTGCCCTGCCCGGCAGTCTTGGTGGTATAGAACGGTTCGAAGACCTGTACCAATACGTCTTCCGGGATGCCCGGCCCATCGTCGGCAACGCTCAGGCAAAGGTAGGTACCGTCGGCCAGTTGCGCGTCGCCGCAGACGACACGTTCACAGGTGGCCACGCGGATCTGCCCGGCACCGCGCAGCGCATCGCGCGCATTGACCAGCAGGTTGAGCAACGCAGCATCCAATTGATGGGCGTCGCACATCACCGCCTGCGCTGGCGCTTGCAGATCCAGCTGCACCTTCGTCGCCGTACCGAGCGCGCGACCGAACAGGTCACTGTTGTGCTCGATCCGCTCGTCGAGTACGACCGCCTGCACGCTGGGTTCTTCGCGGCGGGCAAAGGCGAGCAGGTGATGAATCAATTGCGCGCCCTGCCGTACCGCCTGCAGGCCGATTTCGGTGAGGCGTTCGACTTCCAGGGGCTTGCGTGCCTTGAGGCGAGTCATCTGCAAGCTGGCACTGACGGCCTGCAACAGGTTGTTGAAATCGTGGGCGATACCCGCGGTCAGTTGGCCCAGCGAGGAAACCCGTTGGGCGTGGCGCAGGGTCTGCAGGGTTTGCTGGTGCTCGCCCAGCACGTTGTCGAGCTGCCGGGACAAGGCAAGGGTCTGTTGCTCGCGCTCGGCGTTGAGCAGGCGCAACTCCAATTGCGCAGCCGTTTGCCGTGCCAGAGCCTGCAGAGCGCTGCACTGCGCCGCATCCAGCGTGCGCGGCACGGTGTCGATGACGCATACCGTGCCCAGTGCCAAGCCCTGGCGCGAGATGATCGGCGCGCCCGCATAAAAGCGAATATAGGGAGGGCCCAACACGAGCGGACTGCCCTTGAAGCGCAGGTCAAGATGAGTGTCCTGGACGATCATCACGGTATCGGGCGCGAGGATGGCATGGGCGCAGAACGCCAGGTCGCGATGGGTCTCGGAAACGTCGAGCCCGACACACGCCTTGAACCATTGACGCTCGCGGTCCACCAGAGAAACCAGGCCGATGGGTGTCCCGCAGAGCTGAGTTGCCAACTGGACGATATCGTCAAAACCCGGCTCCGGGACACTGTCGAGCACACCCAGATGTTCGAGCGCAGCCAGGCGTTCGGACTCGTCGATAGGCGATGGGGCCGGGCTGTGGGACATGCAAAGGGCCAGGTTGAGGAATTGATTGGCGATAATGCGCGCGGCGAGCCAAGGCGGCAAGCATGTGCAAGCATATTGCGCATGAACGAAAAAGGGCGACCCTTCCGGATCGCCCTTCTGCACCGCCCAGCAGAGCGGATTTTGTTTGGTAGGCGCGATTGGACTCGAACCAACGACCCCCACCATGTCAAGGTGGTGCTCTAACCAACTGAGCTACGTGCCTGCTGTGGCGCGCAATTTTACGGATTGAGGCGCCACTGTCAACGGCAATTTGCCGCCAATCGTAAAAAAATCACTCACTTGCAACGGACGCACTCGATGCGCAGGTCAATGCAGACAGCATTGCTTGAATTTCTTACCGCTGCCGCAGGGGCAGGGATCGTTGCGGCCCGTCTTGGTTTCGCCGGTGATGGGCGTCTTGCCCGGACGACGCTCGAACCAGTACTGGTGCAGACGAATGGCGGCCATCTGGATCATCTCCATGGCCTCCTCGGCGTCCAGTTGCTCGCCTGATGCGTCATGTTTCAAGAGGTCGACACCTTGGGTGTGCAGCGTGATCAACGCCAGCAGGTCCTGTTCCTGATCAGGCATGTCGAGCCAGCTGCCACCCACCACGACCCCACGCTCATAGCCATAGCACCAGTCCTCGACACTGACGACGTCTTCGTCGTCGAACAGATTGAAGATTGGCGCGAAGTTTTCGAAGTCTTCCTCCAGCAACATGGCCAACTGATTCATGTGCTGGATGAGGAGGTCGAAGAATTTCTCGAACTGCTTGTCGTCCTTGAAGACCGGCAAGTGATCAGGCCCACCCCACAGCGCTGCGTACCAGTCGTCGAAAGCGATTGCCTGAGGGCACGAAACGATGGCTGTGAAAAAGCCATCGAGCTCGGAGATGCTGCCGACCGATTTCTCGCTGGCGTATTGCCCCAGTACGTCTTCCACGTAATCCAGTTGTGCGTCGGTCAGCGCGTCATTGCTGATGTTGTAGGCCATGGTCTGCTCGGTCGGGTCATCAAAAAGAATGCCCGCATTGTAGCCGCCAGCGTGGACGATGTCCCCGGATCTGCTGCTGATCAGTTGTCCGACGGGCTCAGGTAACGCCTGATGTCTTGCTCTTGGCCGCTACCAACCAAGATCCACAGCAGAATCCTGCATTTGCGCGGGCAGAGAAAGCCGCCCATCACGGCGCCTTTCGCCTGCAGATCCACCTCGCCGCCTACAAAACCGTAACTGCAGCTGGCCGTTGGCCCACTGCCCGTGCGAGTGGCCACTATGACTGGCATATGCTGGGCAATGACGTGCAGGCTGGCGGCCCAGCACTGCGATACATGCCCGGCGCCGAAACCGGCAATGACCACGCCCCGATACCCGGCGTCGACGACCCTGTCGAGCAGCAGGGTGTCTGCATCCAGTGTGGCTTCGAGTAGCAACACGGTGTGATCGATTCGGGTGGGATACGGCAGGCAGCAGCGCGCTGCAGGCGCGGCGGCGTAGTGCACCCGACCTTCGATCATCAGGCCAATCGGCCCGTAGGGTGCCGAGGCGAAGGCATCCATGGCCAATGCCGCGACCTTGCGCACCCGGGACGCCGCGTGCACCTGATCGTTGATCACTACCAACACGCCACGCCTGCGACTATGTTCGGCCAGCGCCACCTGACTTGCAGCCAGCAGGTTAGCCGGGCCATCGGCACCGCAATGCGATGCCGCACGCATGGCGCCTGTCAGCACCAGAGGCTCATCGAGATCCCACAGCAGGTCGAGGAAAAAGGCGGCTTCTTCCAGGGTATCGGTGCCTTGGCTCAAGACCACCCCGACGGCTCCAGCCGCGATGCAGCTACGGGCCCACTCCAGGGCCTCGAGCAAGGCCTGGAAACTCAAGGAGGCGCTGGGCAGCAGATTCAGTGTGTGCACCTGAACCTCGGCCAGCGACGTCAACTCGGGCAGCAGGTCCACCATGCCCTGCCCGCTCAAACTGGGTTGAACACCTGCCCCAGTGGCCTGGGTCTGCATGCTGATGGTGCCGCCCAGGGCACCTACGGATAGTCTGGGTAGAGCCATGGGCGGTACTCCGTCAGAGGTTTGGGCTGCCGATGATCAGACCGATCAGCGGAAGGATGAGCACGGTGCTGATTGCCATGGACAGCACGTTGCCGATGTAGCCATGCATGTAGGACGGCAGCCGCTGGCTGATGGCGACGGCCAGGGGCGGCGCCAGCAGTGCGCCCAATGCGGCACTGAGGATGATCACCGGCAGGCTGCCACCATGGACCAGAATCGCGGCGGGGGCTACCGAGACGACGGGAATGTAGGTCGGATACCAGCCGCGAGCAATCCATTGACGGCGCCAGATCAGCACACCCAGCGCCGAGGCCAGGGTTTGCGCCGCCAACAGCTGCAACAGCCAACCGGAACCGTAGAACGGACTGGCCGGATTGAGCATCAGCGCCAGCAGCGCCCCCAGCACCAACCCCAGGCTGGCCCATTCGTTGCCGAAGAACGGGGCCTCGGAGAAATCCGCAAGGATACGGCGCAAGGTCCAGCGCAGGCCGTAGTTGGCCGGAGAAGCAACCACCGGTGGCGCTTGCGCAGGCGTCGCGTCGGGCCTGACCAGAACCGGGAAGCGCTTGCACAGCAGGAAGCCGATTACGCTGCCCACTGCCATGCCGGTAACATTGCCGATCACCACTGGCAATGCCAGCGGGGTACACACGTACTTGACGATCAGCAGGCAGGCCGGGGTGATCAGCACGGCGCCCATCACGGCCCCGGTAAGCGCCACGCGCCAGCCACGCCCAAACAGCAGCACCGTGGCAGCCGGCATGGACACGAACGCGACGAAAGTCGGCTGCCAGGTATCGGCCGAAAGTGTCCATCCCCAGAGCAGATTGCCCAGACCCAGGCCGAGCAGAGAGCTGGTCACCACCCATGGCCAGAGCCCGGTGCCGTAGCAGATCGCGAAGCCTTGCCAGCGCTTGCCGGTGTGATTGGCCCACCAGCCCAGTCCGGCACCTGCCAGCAGGCCGATGGAGGCAAACTCATGCTTGTAGAACGCGACTTCGCTGATATCACCCACTACCCAGCGCCACCAGGCTGCTGGGTGGTGCAAGTTAGCCATCATGTCGCCATAGCTGGGCCACAGTGCGTCGATGGCCAGCAGCTTGCCGCTGATGACGGTCAGGGTAATGGCCAGCGACAGCATCAACAGGCCAGTTAAAGTCCCGCTGGATGCGCGGGTTGGTGTGTCTTCCAGAGAGGATTGCATGGCCAGCCCTCCTCAGCGCGGCAGCGCGGCGTGACGGTCATAGCCCAGCATCGAGCCATAGAGGTCGACCCGACGGTCGCGCGGCAGATCGTTGAGGCTGTTCCAGATCGGCGCGCTGCGTGCGGACACGAGGTCGACGTCGGCATAGAGGATGGTTTCCTCTTCGGCTCCGGCCACCTCGCTGAGCGGCCAACCGTTGGTACCGGCGATCAATGAGCAGCCCAGGAAGCGATCGCCGCGATCGGTACCGATGCGATTGGCTGCAGCGATGAACGTGTTGTTGACGTGCGCTGCAGTGATGGTCAGGTAAGACGCCATGCATTTGCCGGTTTCGTCGAACAGCGGCGGCGGCGTCCAGACCCAGTTGTTCAGGCTGCAGATGATGTCGGCACCCTGCAGGCTCAGCAGGCGTGGCACTTCCGGAAACCAGACGTCCCAGCAGATCATCAGCCCGATGCGCCCGATGGGCGTTTCGAACACCGGAAAACCAAGGTCGCCGGGACTGAACCAGAGCTTTTCGAGATTCCACAGATGAGCCTTGCGGTACTTGCCTATGAAGCCGTCGGGCCCCACCAGCATTGCGCAGTCGTAAAGCTGGTGCCCGTCGCGCTCCGCCAGGCCGGCGGCGAGATAGACCTTATGTTCGCGGGCGAACTCGATCCAGGCCTGCGCGCTGGGGCCCTCGGGCACGGCCTCGGCCAACGCGAACGCTTCTTCGCGGTTGCGGTAGGCGTAGCCGGTGTTGGCCAGCTCCGGCAGCACGATCAGTTGGGCGCCTCCCGCGACCGCGCGCTGGGCCAGGTGAAGGCTATGGGAGAGGTTGAACGAGCGATGCTCGAGACCGCATTGTGGATCGAACTGAACGACAGCGACCCGCACGGGGCTGATAGCGGAAACAGAGGACATGGAGGCACCTTCTTGTTGTTTTTGGATTGCCTCCGCATAGAAACGCATTCGTTAAGATCATAGAACCGGACGCTTCCCAAGCATCTGTAGGATTAATCCGGCAGGTAGGACAAGAGGGTACAAAGTCGTTCAGGACTCGGTGCCATACCGAGGGTAATGAGACAGGTCGAACCCGCCGTTGAACACTGCGCCCTGGTTGGCGCAGAGGTTGATCACCGCGTCCACGGCGCCGCGCATGGCCGGTTCGGTCCAGCCGGCGTCGACGGAAAACGATTCACCTGCGAGGTACAGCCCGGATAGGCGGCTGTAATCGCGGTTGTAGCTCATGAGCCCGACCGCATCCTGATACGCGCCTGCCCGGTAAAGCTTGGCGCAGCCCAGCGCATTACGGTCCGTGACCCAGCGCTGCACGCGTGCGTTGGCCGTGTCGATGAATGGGGAAATGCGCGTGCCGACGTTGCTGCAGCGCATCAAGATGCGGTCCAGCTCGCGCACACAGTTGTCGACCAGCTCGGCGTCGCTGAACGCCGCCAGCTTGGTCGCATCGTCCTCCCAGGTGTAGCTGAGCAGGATACAGTCATAGGCATAGTTGTCGTTGTAGCGGTAGGCATAGACGTCGTGCACGAAACTGTCGGTGACGAGTATCTGCGGTATGTCACGCCTGGCCGAGAGAAAGGTTTTCTTCAGCGGCGCGTAGACTTTGCAGCTGGTTTCCCAGTGCGCGGTCTTGTAGGCATCGATGGTGGCCTGAGGCAGCATGGCCGAGGTGAAACCAGCCACCTGGATTCGCGTTTCGAGGATCCAGGAGGGCACCGTGACGATCACCGAGTCGAAGCTCTGTTTCACCTGCCAGCTGGCCAGCGCGTCGCTTTGGTGCCAGCGGTAACCCACTTCTATGCTGCCGTCGGCCAGTCGCGTAAGGCTGTTCACCGGGCTGTCGGTGATCAGGCCAGCAGGCTGCTCGCGCAATCGTTCGTAAGGCGAGCGAGCCCCCTCCCCCAGCGGCATGAACATCAGACACTCATCCAATGCAGCCAGACCCAGGTAGCGAGGTGTGGCGAACGCCACACCTTTGGAGTCAGTCACGGCGTGCTCGGTGAGGAACGGGGCAGGTAGCGGCATACCCTGGCCATCGACACGGCCGTGTACCAATTGCAAATGGCTGCTGAAGCCGAATATCGCGGTGCGCAGTGGATAAAGACTGCACACGTCGTAGAAAGCGCCCCAACTGCCATCGCCTATGCCGATGGCGTAGAAGATCGACGATTCGGCGGCCGACATACCCAGACCACCGAAGTCGCCCGGCCGGCTGGGATCCCAAGTGGGTATGCAAGGAGCGCGAACCAGCTCGCGGAACGCTACATGTTGGTAGCGCGTGACAATCGCAGACCACAAGGCGGGCCACTGTTGACTGCCGAACACGGCGGCGACCTGCATCGCCATTCGCTCGGCGAACAGCTTCCATTTCTGGTAGACGGCTTGCAGCACGGCGGTAGGTGGCGGTGTGCTGCCGTCGGGATTGTTCCAGATCAGCAGTTGGGGTTCGGTTCCCCCTGCCAGGCGACCTTCGCGCAGATAGATGCCGGTGGAGTGTACGAAGGGCGTGCCGGGATTCGGGAAGTCTGAGGTCTTGAGATCGTACAGGCCTGCGTAGTAGGCCATCAATGAGCGGCCGTCTACAGGCGCCTCGCCGGTGCGATTGAAAAAGGGCATGCGCATGGCGCCCATTTCGAAAGGCGTCGAGGGCGTGGATTGAGGGCTGTCGACCTGCACGGTGAGGTGACGTCCGCCGAGGCGGCGCGACTGCTCGATCAAGGTGATGCGTTCGAAGCCACAGCGCAGCAGTTCGCGAGCTGCCACCAACCCTGCGACGCCCGCGCCAATGATGCAGATGCGGTGTTGTGCGTTACCTGCGTGAGCAATGCCCCCGGTTTGTTCGAGCAGGCGGCGGTAGTCGAAGCATAGATCCGGAGGGTTGGGAAAGCGGGCGGCCCACGGCAGGCTGGCGGGGTTTTGCACGGCGGCTGCGATGTCGGCGGGATGGTTGTGGGATGAGCCGATGGTCATGAATGACAGTCCTTGTCGGTCGGATTGAGGAGGCGTCAGTGTGCGAAGCCGTGGTGCGTCCAGGCAGAGGGATTGGGGGGCTGCGGTGTAGGAAGGATTTGGGGCGTATGTGGGAAGCAGGTGCGGTGGTTCAGGGAAGTTGCGGTGTGGCCGGACGCGGCTCGCGCCGCTGCTACAGGGGGCCGGGTGTGTCGCCGCGTCGGGTGTTAGACGGGACGGGGGTTTGTAACGACGTTCTGGAGGGGCTGGCCTTGGTGCAGCCGGTTGATGTTGGCGGCTATGAAGGCGTAGCGGCGTTCGAACAGGCCCTGGGTCCAGCCGGAGGCGTGGGGCGTGCAGTAGGCATTGGACAGGTCTTCGAAGCGGTGGTGAGCGGGTGCGACCGGGTCGGTGTCGCCGCTGGGGTAGTGGTACCAGACATCCAGGTAGGCCTTGGCGATGAGGTGGTCGCGCAGGGCGTGGTACAACGCATCCTCATCGACCACGGCGGCGCGGGCAATGTTGATCAATACGGCATCATGGCGCATCGCGGCAAACTGCGCAGCGCCGAATGAACCGCGGGTGCGCTCGTTCAACGGGCAGGTGAGGATGACGAAATCGGCACGCGAGAGCGCCTGGTCGAGTTCGCCGGGTGTGTACGCCTCATCCATAGGGCCGTCGACCCGTCCGCCTTCGGCGCGAGCGGAAATGGCGATGATGCGCAGGCCGAAAGCCTGGGCACGGGTGGCAACAGCCTGGCCGATTCGGCCAAAGCCGACGATGACGACCGTCTTGCCGAACAGCTCGCCGCGCGGCTGACGCTTCAGGTAGGCACCCGTCCAGTGTTCGGTACTGAAGCGCGCACGAAGAACCGCCAGCTCGATCTGGTGTTCGAGCATGCAGGCCAGGGCGTATTCAGCCATGGGGATTTCATGTTCGAACACATTGCAGACAGTGGCACCGAGCGGCAGCGCTGCGAAGTCGATGCCATCCAGGCCGGCGCCGGGTACCTGCAACAGACGGAACGCCGGCGCGGGGCCAGTACGCTGGAAACGCATCGAGACCAGCACGTCGGCGCCTTCGATCTGCGCGTCCCAGGCAGCCGATTCATGGGCCTCACGGGGCAGCGCAACGAACTGCGCCGGGCAGTCCAAGCCTGCGGCAAGCATCTCGCGGTGTGTCGCGGCCTCTCCCACCATCACGATTTTCATGTGTCGCCCTCTTGTGTTGAAACGCTGCCCGCAATGGTAGCGCAAACATCGGTAGTCGGCGGACAGTAGAATATCGGCTCGGTCATGGCAATAGAGCGTGCGCATTGGGCACCGGGCAACCGTCCCGAACGGTACCTGACACCGCTTGAAATCAATTTGCAATGAACAGCCTGCAGTGCGTTCCGGTCCAGTGAAGAGACCCGTCTGGAGTGTGCATGCATGGCAACACCTACCACCGCGCCCCGTCGTCGGCGCTGGCTTCCCTTTCTGCTGCTGGCTCTGGCGATAGGTATCGGCTTGCCGTATGGCTGCTCGCAACTGGCCTATAAGGAGCGGCAATTGCTGTTCAACATCGAACCAGGCACGGCGAGCTGGTACTCGGGACTGCCTTCCGGGGTGACCGAGCTGCAGATTCCGGTCGAGAAAGCCTTGAGCAGCACCCAGTACCTGCACGCCTGGTGGTGGCCGGCGCCGCGCGCCGATGCGCCGGCGGTGCTGTATCTGCATGGCACCCGCTGGAACCTGACGGCACAAGTGCGGCGCATCAGTCAGCTGCGCGAGCTGGGCTTCTCGGTGCTGGCCATCGACTACCGCGGTTTCGGCGAAAGCCCCGGCGAGTTGCCGTCGGAGCGCACCGTGTACCAGGACGCCCAGGCTGCCTGGGCACGGCTGGTGCAGTTTCAGCCCAACGCCGAGCGCCGATTCATCTATGGTCATTCGCTGGGCGGTGCGATCGCCGTGGATCTGGCCGAGCATCTGGCCGAGGGTGACGAGCCCAAGGCGGCCGGGCTGATCGTGGAGTCCACCTTTACCGATCTGGCCGCTGCCGCAGCGGCCGTGGCCAATACGTCGCTGCCCGTGCGCTGGATCATGTCGGAGAAATTCGACTCCATCGACAAGATCGGCGACATCGGGATACCGGTGCTTATCGTTCATGGCCTGGACGACCGCTATGTACCGCCGCGTTTCAGCCAGGAACTGTTCGATGCCGCTGCCCAGCCCAAACGCTTGCTGCTGGTACCAGGTGGCACGCACAACAACAGCATGACGTTGGGTAGCCAGGCCTATGCCGAGGCGCTGCGCGAGGTGTTCGGTCTGTAGTGGAGGCAAAGCGTGGGGTGACGCAACTTATTCAGCGCCCTGAAGGTCTGTGCTGTGGCAGCCGTGCACCGGGCACGCGCGCCAGCGCATTCGCAGGAACCTCCATGGAAAAGCACGAACCCAGCCTTGATGCCTCTGAAGAAGACGGCAAGACCCCTGGCCTGTCGGCCGACGAAAAAGCCGAGGTCCATGAGAATCAACCGCCCCGTGCGGCGGTGCTGCATGAAACCATTCGTATACAAGGCGACCACGAACTCGAACGTACGGTAGCCGCCCTGTGGTGGTCGGCCCTGGCCGCCGGACTGACCATGGGCCTGTCGCTGATGGCCATGGGGCTGTTCAATTCGCGCCTGCCCGATGGCGAAACCAGCAAGGTCATTGCCAGCCTGGGCTACTCGGCCGGTTTTCTTGCAGTGATCCTGGCGCGCCAGCAACTGTTCACCGAAAACACCCTGACGGCCGTATTGCCGATCATGAGCAAGCCGAGCCTGAGCAATTTCGGCCGGCTGTTCAAACTATGGGGCGTGGTCCTGGCGGGTAACCTGGCGGGGACCTTGCTGGTGTCCTACGTCATGCTTCATTTGCCGATCTTCGATGCCAAGACCGATGTCGCCTTTCTCGACATCGGCCGCAAGGTGATGGAAAACGACCTGTCGCAGATGTTTTCCAAAGGCATCATTTCGGGCTGGATGATCGCCACCATGGTCTGGATGATTCCTTCGCAGGAAAGCGCCAAGATGTGGATCATCATCCTGGTCACCTACCTGATGGCATTGGGCGATTTCACCCACATCGTCGTGGGTTCGGCAGAGGTTTCCTACCTGGTATGGGCCGGCGAGCTGGACTGGAAAGCCTTCTGGCTCGACTTTGCCGCACCGACGCTGGCCGGCAACATCATTGGCGGCAGCTTCATTTTCGCCTTGATCAGCCATGCCCAGATCAGAAGCGAAAGTGGCCTGCCGCCCAAGGACGATGGGCAGGGCAAGGCGCGCAAGGAACCCAACGCCGACGCCTGAGCCGGGGCTGCATCAGGGCGTAGCCAAGGGGGCCGGTGAGTCGACCTGCTCCCACCAGTGCACACCGGCCTGGGGATTGCGCATGTCGACCCGCTCCCCCATGCGCGGCGTGCTCAACGGCACGCTCTTGGCCTGCGCAAGTGCGCTGATGCGATCGAAAGGTTCGTGCCAATCGTGTATGGAAAGGTCGAAGGTCCCATTGTGGATCGGCAGCAGCGTCTTGCCGCGCAGGTCCAGGTGCGCCTGCAGGGATTCTTCGGGCTGCATGTGCACGTTCGGCCAGGCGACGTTGTAGGCACCGGTTTCCATCAGGGTAAGGTCGAAGGGCCCGAACCGTTCGCCGATCTGCTTGAAGCCCGGGAAGTAACCGGTATCGCCGCTGAAGAACAGCCGGAAGTCCTTGTCGATGATCACCCACGATGCCCATAGCGTGCTGTTGCTGTCGAACAGGCTGCGCCCGGAGAAATGCTGCGATGGGGTCGCCACCAGACGCAACCCGCCCACTTCGGTTTCCTGCCACCAGTCCAGCTGACGCACCTTGCTGGCGGGCACGCCCCAGTCGACCAGGCGGTCGCCCACGCCCAGGGTGGTCAGGAAGTATTCGGTCTTGTCTGCCAGCGCCTTGATCGCCTGCTCGTCCAGATGGTCGTAGTGGTCGTGGGAGAGGATGACGGCCTTGATCGGCGGCAGGTCGGCGATGCTGATCGGTGGCTGATGGAAGCGCAATGGGCCTGCCCACTGCACAGGCGAGGCGCGCTCGGAAAAGACCGGGTCGGTCACCAGGAACTGGCCATTCATCTTCAGCAGCACGGTCGAGTGCCCCAACCGCCACAGGCTGTGGTCCGGCGCCGCCAGCAGTTGCTGGCGAGACAGGCGTTCGACCGGCAATGCCGCCTGCGGGCGGGTGCCTGGCGGCTTGCTCAACAGCAGGTACTTGATGCCGATGCGCAGCTTCTTCATGAAGCCGTCCTTGGGCAGGACCACCTGATTGCGGTACTGGCCGTCCTCGCGCAACGAGCCTGGCAGTTCTTCGGCATTAGGTGAGAACGACGTCATAAGCGCAAGCACTCCGAAAAGCAGTGGAATATTCATGCAGCCCTCTGGCTGGAAGATGCGTGCTACAGCATACGCTTTCGGCCTGGCGTGAAAAGCCCGTGGTCGGCCCGGAGCGCCGAGAAGGTGCCTGCATCGGCGCTTGGTCGCCCGGCGGGAACCATGTCGCCGCCGCAGCCGTCCGAATGGGATCAGGAAACGTCTGTTCGCAAGGACCGCTGCTCATGAATGCTGTTGATGCCGCCAACCCCTCCCGCTACTTACGCCATGCACGGCTTCTGGTGCTGGCGTTCGTGCTGCCCATCCTTGCCAGTGTGTTGATTGCCGGCAGTGCCGTGCTCGGCGTTCCCGCCGCGACGGATCATGCCAGCGATCCTTCGGCAGAGACGGTCGCCGCGAACAGCTTGAGCGGCGAACGCGATATGGGGGATAACAGTGGCCGGCCGCTGATTTCCCTCGAAGAAGCCGGCTCGGGACTGCCCGTGCAGACGCCGCCACCGGGCAGCGAGCCGCTCTGGGCGATGTCGCCGGCGACGATTGCCACACTGTTGCTCGTCGTGCTGATCGCCTCCGGCGGGCTGCTGCTCAGGACCTTGCGCAGCTTGCGTGACATCGACCGGGATCATGCGCGGTTGCAGGACAGGCATCGAGCCCTGCAATCGAGCGAAGAGCGCCTGTATGACCTGACCCGTGCCAGTTCCGACTGGATATGGGAAACCGACGAGTTCCTGCGGGTCAGTTATCTGTCATCGGAATTCACCGCTTCCACCGGTTTGGCAGGTGATGCCTGGCTGGGCCAGCCCATTGAACTGCTGCTGCAGTGCGAAACCCTCCCTCCGGGCCAATGGCTGCAACAGTTGGGAAGCACCGCCGCAGCAGCAGGGACTGGTCAGTTGCGCTGCAGCTACCGCGACAGCGCGGGACAGACCCGCCAGAGTCGCATTGCAGCACGACCCATCGTGCATGAATCACGTGTGGTCGGTTACCGCGGTACGGTGGTCGACGTCACCGACCATGTCAGCGCCCAGACCCAGCTGGCCCACCGCTCCACCCACGATGCCGTGACGGGCCTGGGTGATGAGCATGCCCTGACGCGGTTCCTCGACCAGACCCTGGCCGATCGCCTGCGTCCGCTGCCATTGACCGTGCTGCTGCTGGACCTGGAAGGGTTTGACGCAGCGCAGCAAAGCCTGGACAAGCCCGCACGCGAATGTGTTCTGCGCACAGTCGCCAGTCGCCTGCGCGACAGCACGCGCAGCAATGATCTGGTGACACGCCTGCACGCCGGGCAGTTCATGCTCGTGCTGGCCAGCATCGACGAGATGATCGAGATCGAGCATTTCTGTCAGCGCCTGATCGACAACATCCAGCGCCCGATCGCGCATGGCATCAGACAGCTGCAGGTGGGTGTGAATATCGGCGTGGTTCACGACCGGCCCGCACGTGGCGATGCCAGCGAGTGGAAGCGCTGCGCGGACGTCGCCCTGCGTCAGGCCAAGGCTCAAGGCGCCGGCAGCTGGCAGCATTTTGCCCCGGCGCTGGACCGACAGAACCAGCTCAGGCAACTGGAAACCGATCTGGCATCAGCCATACGCCATGAACAATTGCTGCTGCAGTTTCAGCCCAGGTATGGCGCCGAGGCCGACCGAGTGGTCGCGGTCGAGGCACTGCTGCGCTGGCAGCACCCGGTCGAAGGTTTGCTCACCTCGGACGTTTTCCTGCCTTTGGCCGAGCGCAGCGACTTGATCGTAGCGATCGGCCGCTGGATGTTGGGCGAGGCCTGCAAGGCAGCGCGCCATTGGCCACAGTCGATTGCCGTGTCGCTGAGCCTGGCACCGGCGCAATTCAGCCGCGGCGATGTTTCTCGCGATGTTCGGGACGCGCTGGCAGAAGCCCGCTTGCCTGCCAGCCGTCTGCAGGTGCAGGTTGCCGAGCAGGTCATGCTGGGCTGTGCCGACGGTGCCGTAGGTGCACTGACCGCACTGAAGGAACTGGGTACCGGGCTGATTCTCGATGAGTTCGGCAGTGGCTACTGCTCCCTGGGATACCTGCGTCTGTATCCCTTCGATGGGTTGAAGATCGAACGACGTTTCGTGGCCGGCATGAGCGACAACCCGAATGACCGCGCCATGGTGCGCGGCATGATCGACCTGGGCAAGGCCATGGGTGTTCGTGTGATCGGCGCCGGTGTCGATACCGCGCAACGGCTACTCTGCCTGCAGCAAGAAGGATGCGCAGAGGTACAGGGTGATCATTTGAGCACCGTTCTGGATCACCTGGCGCTGGAGCCATTGCTCAAGCAGCAGAGCGCCTCGCGCAGGGTTCGTGAGGTACCGCAGGCACGTGATTACAGCTGATATAAGCCGTGCGGACTCAAGATTTTTTTACAGGCTCGAGCGGCATCGCTAGAATCGGTGCACCGTCCGGACACGACCAGCCAATGGTTCCGGCATGCGCAACCACAGTGGACACTCCATGGGCACGACTGCAGCAGCCGACATAGCCACCCTCGCGCGTATCGACGCGGTCCCGGCAATCCTGCAGGTCATCTGCGAAACCACCGGGATGCGTTTTGCAGCGGTAGCCAGAGTTACCGAAGATTCGTGGACCACGTGCGCGGTGCTCGACAGCATCGGCTTTGGCCTGGGGGTCGGCGACGAACTGGACGTGACCACTACCCTGTGTCACGAGATACGCGTCAGTCAGCAGACCGTCATCATCGACAAGGTCAGCGAAGACGAGGTGTACTGCAACCATCACGCTCCGCGCATCTACAAGTTCGAAAGCTATATATCGACGCCTATATTCCGCGCCGATGGCAGCTTTTTCGGCACCATCTGTGCGCTCGATCCACGGCCTACCTGCCTCAAAGGCAGCACCATCGAACCCATGATGGAATCGTTCTCGCGATTGCTGTCGCTGCAGATGGAGAATGAAGAACAGCACCAGCGCACGGCTACCGCGTTACTGGAAGAGCGTGAAATGGCCGATCTGCGTGATCAGTTCATTGCGGTGCTCGGCCATGACTTGCGCAATCCGCTGTTTGCCATCAACGCCGGCTCGGAGCTGTTGCAGCGACGCGTCACCGATGAGCGCAGCCTGGGTATCGTCAAGCATATCCAGACCAGTGCACGTCGCGCCTCGCAGCTGATCGAAGATGTGCTGGATTTTGCCCGTGGACGACTCGGTGCTGGCATCGTGGTGGACCTGCAGCCCGACGCCGACCTGACGCGGAGCCTGGAGCACGTGGTCTCCGAGCTGCAGCGCATTCACCCCGACCGGGTCATCACGATGGATGTCGATGATCTGCAAGGCGTGCTGTGCGACAAGGAGCGTATTGGCCAACTGCTTTCCAACCTGGTGTCCAACGCGATCATCCACGGTGCTCCGGACAGCGAGGTGCGCGTGTGCGGCCGACTGTCCAATCAGGCATTCACCTTGTCGGTGCATAATCAGGGGCCGGCGATCGCTGAAAACGTGCGCTCGCAGTTGTTCAAACCCTTTGCCCGGCCCAGTGTGCGCAGCCCGCGCGGGGGCCTTGGACTGGGTTTGTACATTGCCTATCAGATCGCCCTGGCCCACGCCGGTCGACTGGAAGTCGCGTCGAGCGATGAAAACGGTACGCAGTTCAGCTTCCACCTGCCCGTGAACACCGACCGCGACTGAGGCCTGGGCCTGCTACGCGGAAAGTGGCCGGCACGACGGCTGGCGATGGTAGCATCGCCCTACCTCCACACCCTGCCTGGCACCCACATGGCGAGACCTGACCCCGGGATCCCCCCCACTCATGGCCAACGCAGCGCGCGACAGCTGAAGCTGCTCACGGGCGGCAGCGAGCCCGACCCACGCTTCACGTTGGCCAACGAACGCACGTTTCTGGCCTGGATTCGTACAGCCCTGGCCTTGATGGCTGGCGGCATCGCTGTCGAAGCATTCACTGCAGACGTGTTCGCACCCGAGTTTCGCAAGAGCCTGGCGGTCATCCTGCTGCTGCTGGGCATGCTGCTCAGTGCCAGTGCGAGCCTGCGCTGGCTGAACGTGGAGCGGGCGATGCGTCACAAGCAGCCCTTGCCCATTCCGTTGCTGGTGCCGCTGCTGTCCATCGGCGGTGCGTTGGTCACGGCAGCGCTGATAGCCTTCGTCGTATTGCGATGAGCCTGCTGCAAGCGGGACATCAGGACGAAGGCCTGCAGCCTGAACGGACGTTGCTGGCGTGGGGACGGACCCTGTTGGCGATGCTGGTGGCGAGTCTGTTCTTTCTGCGCTGGATGCCCTACCACGGGCGCTTCGCCGGTGGCCTGATCGCATTCACTTTGCTGGGAGCGCTGCTGATCTGGCTGAGCCAACGGCGTCGATACCGCTGCAGGGTGGAAGGGATCAGCCGCGCGCGCTTCCCGGCCGACGTGACGGGCGTGCTTGGCCTGGGCAGCATGGTCACCCTGATCGGCGGCGCGGCGATCTGGATCACCTTGATGACCTGAAGCCTCAGGCGTATTCGTTGCGCTCGGCCTTGAGCAATGCCCACGCCAGCCCGGCGACCCACACCAGTGAAGCGAAGTAGTTGACTCGCTGGAACAGGCCGAAGCCACGGCCAACGTCCATCGCTGCTGCCATCCACGGAAGGCAGCCCAGCGCAAACAGGCTACAGATCAGGGATAACCAGACCAAGCCCTTGCGGCCCTCGCGGCGTGCCACGACAATCCACAGCGCACTGGCGAGCAACAGGCTTGCCGACATGATCACGCTGGCGATGGTATGCAGGTTCTGCTGTGTCGAGGGGTATTGCAGGGAACAGCCGGCGTCGCAGGTGAAATACCCAGCGGCCAGGCTCGCCACACCGTGCACGATGATCAGCGAGGCGCTCAGCCGCGCAAGGCGCAGATGAGCATGGCCCGCGTACAGGCCAATACCGAACGCTATCGACAACAGGCCCAGCGGGTAAGGACCGAGCCAGGCCCAGAGGGCGTGGGTGGGTGCATCGATGGCGCCCAACAGACCCATCGCCTGATCGATGTGGCTGTACCCAGCGTACAAGCTGCCGGTCACGATGAGGCTGGCGGCCAGCCATAGCGGGCTGATCAGGCCAGCCAGATAGAGTAATTTGCGAATCGGCTGCTGCACAGCGCATCTCCGTCATAAAAAGAGGCCCGGACCTTACTACAGCGCCGGTGCGGTCACGAAGCAATTTCTCCCGCCATTGGGCAAACCTGGCGCTTTGGCAATAACAGGACACATTTACGTGGAATTCATCGAACTACCGACCTGTGCGCGACCGCTGCTGGACAAGTTCTACAAGTCGCAGAACAGTCGGATGCGCAGCGTGGGCAACGCCCGCTGGTGGGTAGCAAGGAGCGACGGAATCGTTGCAGGTTCGAACTTCCTGCCGGTGGCCGGGGGGCACTGGTTAACCGGCCTGCACGTGGCTGTCGATCAGCGCAACAAGGGCTTGGGCCGACGCTTGCTCAGCACCGCCCAGGCTACGCTGGGCGGGTCGGTATGGTTGTTTTGCGAACCGCCGTTGCGTGGTTTCTACCTGAGCGCCGGCTTCGAGGATGCAACCACTCTGCCTGCCGAGCTGACCCAGCGCCTGCAGCGCTACCAAGCCAGCAAGAACTTGCTGGCCCTGGTGCGTCCGACTGCCGCTTGATCTGCATAGCCTCGGCTCAAGGCTGCGGGCGCGCTGCAACCGATGACGGCGTGGCAGGACTTGCACGCAGGTCCTTTTCGCCCGTGGGCACGGTCCCGGTCTGGTCCACAGCGGGGGTGGTATCTTCAGGGTCTTTGGCACCCTTGTCCTTGCCCTCGGCCGACATGTGCTCGATCACCGCATTCATCTCGGCACCGAGCAACAGCACCGCAGAAGAGATGTAGAAATACAACAGCAACACGATGATCGCGCCAATGCTGCCGTACATGGCGTTGTAGTCGGCGAACGTCTTCACGTAGTAGGCAAAGCCCAGCGACGCGACGATCCACACCACCACGGCGAGCATCGAGCCAGGCGTGATGAAGCGGAATTCCTGCTTCACGTCAGGCATGACGTAGTAGATCACCGCAACGGCGATCATCAGCAGGATGACGATCAGTGGCCAGCGCAGGATGGTCCACAGCGTGACGATGAAATCTTCCATGCCGATCTGCCCGGCCAGCCACTGCATGACCTGGGGACCGGTGACCATCAAGGCCGCTACGCACAACAGCATGCCGGCAAGGCCGATGGTGTACAGAATCGACAGGGGAATGCGCTTCCAGGCCGGACGCTCTTCGACTACATCATAGGCAGCGTTCATTGCGCTCATGGTCAGTCGCACGCCTGCCGAGGCAGTCCACAGCGCAACCACGATACCGATGGAGAGCAAACCACCTTTGGACTGCTGCAACTGGTCGATCACCGGATTGACTTGTTCCAACGCCTGTGGCGGCAGCACCAACTCGGATTGCAGACGCATCCACGAGAAGAAATCCGGCAGATGCAGGAAGCCGATCAAGGCAATCAGGAAAAGCAGAAAAGGGAATAGCGAGAACAACATCTGGTAGGCCAATGCCGAAGCATAAGTAGGCATTTCGTCGTCGACGAATTCCTTGACCGTGCGAACCATGACCTTCATGAAAGGCAGGTTGTTCATGTGGGGAAATAGCATAGCGTCTCCTTGCGCCACTCGACTTTCGAATACCCTGCCTGAGTGGATGCGCAGCTCAACTGAGTCAGGCAGCCGCGGCAGGCTTGTAGCGGCACGCTTTCTACCGTAAAGCTGCAGGAAAAACGACAATCAGAGTATGTACGTCCGTGTCCGCCCAATAGCACAACGGCCATCGTTTGATGACCGTTGGCGAACTTCACTCAGGCAGGAAACACGCTGCCTCAGTGTTTATTTACAGCGTCTTTCACAGTGTTCTTGACTTCGCCTTCTACTTGCTGGGCTTCGCCTTTCTTCTCTTGCACTGCACCTTCAACCTGCAGTTTGTCGCTACCGGTGACTTTGCCCACGCCTTGCTTGAGGTTGCCGACTGCTTCGTTGGCCATGCCTTTGATCTTGTCTGAAGTGCCGCTCATGGTGTGTCTCCTGGTCATATAGGAATGTCTTGTCTCGACACAGGAATTGACCGACGCCGGACGGCCAGAGTTTCAAATTATTTTGCGTGGCAAAAGGTGCCGTGGTGGTGCGGCAGGCACATGGGTTTTGCCAGCGCTTTATGTTCGACCGATTTGCCCGCAGAATGCCGGTCGGATTCGGCCAGTGCGCCGAAGCGTCATACCTGTAGGAATTTTCATGAAACTCGACAAACCCCAAGCCATCGCCCGTCGCAACAAGGAACTGGGTGGCGCGGTGCTCGGCGTCAACAACTGCCATTTCACCGTGCTGGACGCCAAACGCAACATCTGGTGGTTCGACATCCCTGTGGCACGCCTGCAGATCGGCCAGTACGAATGGATTCACCTGCTGCTGCATACCCCTTCCAGTGATCAGCTACTGCACCTGAAAGTGACCACGGCGTTTTTACGTGAACACATGGAAGGGCTGGTGGTGCGCAACGCCGGCAAACGCAAGTCGACGGTCAGCCTCGAGCTGAGCGCCGACAAGGATTCGTTCCTCAAGGATGTGCGCCCCACCGGCAGCGGCGTCGGCTTCGCGCCGTTCCTGCAGGCCTGAAAGCGGCCTGCGTGACGGGCTTCAGACCAGTTCGATGCGGTCGGCGTGGATGACGATCTGGCCGTCCTTGTACAGGGCGCCGATGGCTTTCTTGAAGTTGCCCTTGCTGACACCGAACAGGTCGCTGATCACCTGCGGATCGCTCTTGTCGCTGACCGCCAGGGTGCCCTGGTTGGCGCGCAGCTTGTCGAGGATCTGGGCATTGAGGCTGGTGGTGAGCTGCGCGCCGATGGGCTGCAGGCTCAGGGCAATCTTGCCGTCGCTGCGCAGCTCCTTGATGTAGCCCTTCTCCTGCTTGCCGGAGCGCAGGAACTTGAACACTTCGTTCTTGTGGATCAAGCCCCAATGGGCGTTGTTGATGATGGCCTTGAAGCCCATGTCGGTTTCTTCGGCCACCAGCAGATCGACTTCCTGGCCTACCTGATAGGCCGGCGGCAGCTTGTCGAGGTAGCGATCCAGGCGGGCGGTGGCCGTAATGCGGCGCGTACGCTTGTCCAGGTACACGTGTACCACGCAGTACTCGCCCGCTTTCATCTGGCGTTTTTCTTCGGAGAACGGCAGCAGCAGGTCCTTGGGCAGCCCCCAGTCGAGGAAGACGCCGATGCTGTTGATCTCGACGACCTTGAGGCTGGCGAACTCACCCACCTGAACCTTGGGCTTTTCAGTGGTGGCCAGCAGTTTGTCTTCGCTGTCCAGATACACGAAGACGTTCAGCCAGTCTTCGTCTTCGCTGGGCGTATCTTTAGGGATGTAGCGATTGGGCAGCAGGATCTCGCCGTCTGCGCCGCCATCCAGATACAGCCCGAAGTCCGTATGTTTTACCACTTGCAATGCGTTGTAGCGCCCGACTAAAGCCATTTCGAATTTTCCTCGTCACCTGGCTCGGCATTCTACCCGAGAACCCTTCGGTTCGCTGCGCAAGGCGCCTTGCGCGACAGGTATTGGTACGCCTGAACCTTGCTGGGCAAAACCTTGATCACAGGGAATCCCACTGCCACCGCTGGTCCATATAGCCCAGCCGGGAGGGGATAAATCATGTACAATGCCTGGCCATATTAATTTTTGACAGGTTAATGGCAGCCATGCGCGTTAAAGCATCCAACAGCAAAGTCAAACCCGCTCCAGCCGTAGAAACCAGCGAGTCGATCAACGAACAGATTGCTGCGTTTCTCAAATCCGGTGGCGAGATCCAGCAGATTGCCAAGGGCGTGAGCGGCCAGACCTTCACCCCGTCCAAGCACATCAGCCTGGGCAAGAAGTAAGTTTGCGGCCCGGCCGTGGCGCCGGGCAAAACTTCAGCGTCATGTAACTCCTCGCATCACCCTCATCCCCCTGAATCGACGAATGGCAGCGTGACGCCGCCCATGAGCGGTATGCTTGCACCCTTCTAGATCGGGCCGTCCAGGCTTACTGGAGGTAGGTATGCTCAGACCCAGCTGGTTATTGATAGCCGGACTCGTGGTCCCCCCTTCCCTATGCGCCCAGGTCATTCAACGTGACATCGGCGACTTCAACCTCAAGCTCGGCACCACACCGTCGCGCAGCATGGCCGTGGGCCTGGTGCAGCCAAGCGCCGGCAGTTCCTTCCATGGCGGGCTGGACCTGACCCACGACAGCGGTCTGTATTTCGGCCAATGGTCGCCCAACATGGGCCTCACCTCCTCCAGTAATCTGGAGGTGGATTCCTATATGGGCTACAAGCATCCGTTCGATAATTCGCTGGGCTATGAAGTGGGCGTGATCCAGTACAGCTACCCCGAGCTGGATGCCCCTTCGACGCATGCGTTCTACGCCGGCCTGCGCGTACTGGATCGGCGCTTCGGAGCCGCGTTCAACAATACCCCCGACGGCCAGAACAGCACGCTGTTCGCCGACCTGGGCGGCCTGCCCCTGTTGGATGTGGGCTTTACCATGAAGGTCAGCAACCATCAGCTCACCACCCCGTTCACCATTGGCGAGGGGCAGGAAGTGCGCGCATTCAACGACTGGTCGCTGCAGATGTCACGGCCGATCGGCAGCTTCGATCTGGATTTCATCTACAGTGGCTCGGACCTGAGTGGCGCCAATTGCGCTGCCTATTCAGGCCAGAATGGCCAGTGTGACAGCATGTTCATGCTCAAGGCCCAACACGCGTTTTTCTGAACCGCACGCACCGGCATGGCTCTATAACCACAACAACGCCATCGCACGGACCGCTGCCATGAATCCTCTGTTTCGTCGCTTGTCGCATTGTGTGCTGCTCATGGGCCTGTGCCTGGTGTTCAGTGGCTGCACGCGAGTGGACCTGGCCTATCGCAATCTGGACGTGATCATTCCCTGGTCGATGAACGACTACCTGGACATGAATCGCGAACAGAAGAACTGGTTCGACGAACGCCTCAAGGAGCATCTGCGCTGGCACTGCACCACGCAACTGGCCGACAACCTTCAGTGGCTGGACAAGGTCCAGCGCATGGTCGCCGAGCAGCAAGTGACTGCGCCGGCGCTGCGCGAACGCACCGCCGAGGCCAAACAGGCGATCTCGGCCATTGCGGTGCAGGTTACGCCCTCGGCGGTCGAGTTGCTGCAGGGCCTGGACGACAACCAAGTGCGCGCCCTGCAGCAGGCGCTCAACGAGGATCTGGTCAAGCGCCGCAAAGAATACGTGGAGCCGCCACTGCAGGCGCAGATCGACGAACGCGCCAAGCGCATGAGCAAGCGTCTGACACCTTGGTTCGGCAAGCTCACCGATACACAGCAGCAGCGGGTGCAGGCCTGGTCGCAGAGCCTGGGCGAGCAGAATCGTGAATGGATCGACAACCGTGAGCATTGGCAGGCGCAGTTCATTGCCGCCTTGCAGCAGCGCCAGTCGGCGGAATTCCCGGCGCGGATCGCGCAATTGCTGCAACAGCGCGAAGCGGTGTGGACCCCGCAATACCAGCTGGCCTATGCCCGTACCGAGCAGGCAGCCATCGACCTGATGAGCGGCCTCGCGGCCGACAGTACGCCTGAACAACGCGAGCGTATCGAGCGCAGGCTGGGTGAACTACGCGAAGACTTCGCCAACCTCAAGTGCCTGAAGAACGGCTGATCCGCTGCTTCAGGCCCAGCCTTCCAGACGCAGCGTGGCACGTACCAGACGCTGCTCTTCCCCTTCGATTTCCCGCAGGTTGGCGCAGATGCTCTCGATATGCGCTACGGCTGCCTTGCGTGCCTGCTCGGGCTGGCGGTTGATCACTGCGGTGTAAAGCCTGGCGTGTTGCTTGTCGATCTGTTGTTTCTGCGGCTGGCGGTGGTACAGGTTGTTCACGCAGGCAAACACCGAGTTGAGCAGCAGGTCGGTCAACGAGCGCAGGGTCTGTACCAGCACCGGATTGTGCGAGGCATCGCAGATGGCCAGGTGAAAAGCGTGGTCCAGGTGCGCATGCCGAGTGGCGTCCAGCGGCTGGTCATGGGCCGCCAGCAGCGCCTGGTAGCTGCGCTCGATCAACACGAAATCAGCCTGGGTACCGCGCAGTGCGGCCAGCCGTGCCGACTCGCCTTCGAGCAGCGAACGCACTTCGAACAGGTCATAGAGCGTACGCGGCTGGGAACTGAACAGGTGCATCAGGGGCGTGGCATCGTTGGCAGGCGACAGCGACGCGACGAACGAGCCGCGGCCCTGCTCGGTGGCGATGATGCCACGGGCGCGCAACAGCTTCAGGCCCTCGCGCAGCGCGTTGCGCGACACACCGAGCTTTTCCACCAGACGCCGTTCCGACGGCAGCGGTTGTCCGGTCTTGAGAATGCCATCGACGATGAGCCGCTCGATGCGCTCGCACACTACATCGGCGACTTGAGGTTTGTTGTGCATGCCATGCCTGCTGGTAGGACCATCGGCCGAGACTGTCGTCAAACATTCGACGACCCTCCGAAAATAAGCCAGTAGACGCTTCGATAGAAGCCCCCCGACCAAAAGAACTGGTCCTACCAGTGGTTCAGCCCGTAGACAGGCCTGGTGTTTGCGACCACTGTTGAGCGCATAAGAACGACAAGCCGGTGGCCTGCGCCCATGAACATTCTCTACGACGAACGCATCGACGGCGTCCTGCCCAAGGTCGACAAGGCCGCGCTGGTGCAGGCACTGCACTCCCGCATCCCCGACCTTACCGTACTGCATCGCGCCGAAGACCTGCGCCCTTACGAGTGCGACGGGCTCAGTGCCTATCGCACCGTACCGCTGCTGGTGGTGTTGCCCGAGCGTATCGAGCAGGTCGAGGCTCTGCTCAGGTTGTGCCACGCGCAAAAGGTGCCCGTCGTCGCACGCGGGGCAGGTACCGGACTGTCGGGGGGTGCCCTGCCCCTCGAACAGGGCGTGCTGCTGGTGATGGCGCGCTTCAAGCAGATTCTCGAGATCGACCCCGCTGGGCGCTGGGCGCGCGTGCAGCCTGGCGTGCGCAACCTGGCGATCTCCCAGGCGGCGGCGCCCTTCGGCCTGTACTACGCCCCCGACCCATCGTCACAGATCGCGTGCTCGATTGGCGGCAACGTTGCGGAAAACGCTGGTGGCGTGCACTGCCTCAAGTACGGTTTGACCGTGCACAACCTGCTCAAGGTGCAGATGCTGACCATCGAGGGTGAACGCCTGACCCTGGGCAGCGATGCCCTCGACTCGCCCGGTTTCGATCTGCTGGCGCTGTTCACTGGGTCCGAAGGCATGCTGGGCATCATCACCGAGGTGACCGTCAAGCTGCTACCCAAGCCGCAGGTGGCCAAGGTGCTGCTGGCCAGCTTCGACTCGGTGGAAAAAGCCGGCGCCGCCGTGGCCGACATAATCGCCGCTGGAATAATTCCCGGCGGCCTGGAAATGATGGACAACCTGGCCATTCGCGCCGCCGAAGACTTCATCCATGCCGGCTACCCAGTGGACGCCGAAGCGATCCTGCTGTGCGAGCTCGATGGTGTGGAAGCCGATGTGCACGACGACTGCCAGCGCGTCTACCAGGTGCTGACGGAGGCCGGCGCGACCGAGGTCCGCCAGGCCCGCGACGAGGCCGAACGCCTGCGTTTCTGGGCCGGGCGCAAGAATGCGTTTCCTGCCGTGGGCCGACTCTCGCCTGACTACTACTGCATGGACGGCACCATTCCGCGTCGCGCCCTGCCGGGCGTGCTCAAGGGCATCGCCGAGCTTTCCGAACAATACAGCCTGCGCGTGGCCAACGTGTTTCATGCCGGGGACGGCAACATGCACCCGCTGATTCTGTTCGATGCCAACCAGGCCGGTGAGCTCGAACGCGCCGAAGCGCTCGGCGGGCAGATCCTGGAGCTGTGCGTGGCGGTGGGCGGCAGCATCACCGGCGAACACGGTGTGGGGCGGGAGAAGATCAATCAGATGTGCGCCCAGTTCAACAGTGACGAGCTGACGCTGTTCCATGCGGTGAAGGCCGCGTTCGACCCCGATCGGCTGCTCAATCCCGGCAAGAACATTCCGACCCTGCAGCGCTGTGCCGAATTCGGCGGCATGCATATCCACCATGGGCAACTGCCATTCCCTGAACTGGAGCGCTTCTGATGACCGGCAGCGATTTGGACGCCAGCGGGCAACTGCTGGATCAGGTTCGGCAGGCGCTGGCCGACGACCGCCCCTTGTGCATCCAGGGCGGCAACAGCAAGGCCTTCCTGGGCTGCATCGGTGCCGGCGAGCGCCTCGATACGCGCGCGCACTGCGGCATCGTCAGCTACGACCCTACGGAACTGGTGATCACCGCACGGGCCGGCACGCCCTTGCAGGCCCTGCGCGCCGCCGTTGAGCAGGCCGGGCAGATGTTGCCTTTCGAGCCACCGGCCTATGGCGAGCAGGCCACCCTGGGCGGCACGGTTGCGGCCGGACTGTCGGGGCCACGTCGCCCCTGGGCCGGTTCCGCCCGCGACTATGTACTGGGCACGCGGGTCATCACCGGGTTGGGCAAGCACCTGCGCTTCGGCGGCGAGGTGATGAAGAACGTCGCCGGCTACGACCTGTCCCGGTTGCTGACCGGCAGTTTCGGCACGCTGGGCGTGCTGACCGAGGTGTCGCTCAAGGTACTGCCCAAGCCGCGTGCCTGCTTCAGCATCAAGTTGACCTGCGAAGCCGAGCGCGCCTTGCTCAAGCTCGCCGAATGGGGCCAGCAGCCGATGCCGATCAGTGCCGCCTGCCACAGCGATGGCGTTCTCTATCTGCGCCTGGAGGGCGGCGAAGGCTCGGTGGCTGCAGCCCACCAGCGCATCGGCGGCGAGCCCATCGACTCGGCGTTCTGGGATGACTTGAATGAGCATCGGCTGCCCTTCTTCGCGCAGCCCGAAGCGCTCTGGCGATTGTCGCTGCCCAACAACACCGCTGCCTTGCAGCTACCGGGCGAACAACTGATCGACTGGGGCGGTGCCCAGCGCTGGCTGAAATCCAACGCCAGCGCCGCGTCGATTCGCCAGGTGGTCGAGGGAGTCGGCGGGCATGCCACCTGCTACACCACAGGCGTCACCCCCGAGCCGTTTCAACCCTTGCCCGAGCTGCTGCTGCGCTACCACCGCCAGCTCAAGACTCAGTTGGACCCACAGGGCATCTTCAACCCCGGCCGCCTCTACGCGCAGCTGTGAACCAGGAGCCGTGAACCCATGCAGACCCAATTGAGTGATCAGGCCCGCCTGCTGCCGCGTGCCGAGGAAGCCGAGCGTATTCTGCGCAGCTGCGTGCACTGCGGCTTCTGCAATGCCACCTGCCCCACCTATCAACTGCTGGGCGACGAACTGGACGGCCCGCGCGGGCGCATCTACCTGATCAAGCAGGTGCTCGAAGGCCACGAGGTGACGGCGCACACGCAGCAGCACCTCGATCGCTGCCTGAGCTGCCGCAACTGCGAGACCACCTGCCCTTCGGGAGTGGACTACCACAACCTGCTGGACATTGGCCGTGCTGTGGTGGATCAGGCGGTGCCGCGGCCGGTCGAGCAACGCTGGCTGCGCGGCGGTCTGCGCGCGTTGGCCCCGCACCCGACCGCTTTCAAGGCGCTGATCCAGCTCGGCCAGACCTTTCGTCCACTGCTGCCGCAACGCCTAAAGGACAAGCTGCCGCGTCAGGTGCATGCTGCCGTGCCGCGGCCTGCCACGCGGCACGCGCGTAGGGTGCTGATGCTCGAAGGCTGTGTGCAGCCCGGGCTGTCGCCCAACACCAATGCCGCCGCCGCGCGAGTGCTGGACCGCCTGGGCATCAGCGTCACGGCGGTTCGCCAGGCCGCTTGCTGCGGCGCGGTGGATTACCATCTGGACGACCAGGCCCGTGGCCTGCAGCGCGCCCGACACAACATCGACGCCTGGTGGCCTGCAATCGAAGCAGGCGCCGAAGCCATCGTGCAGACAGCCAGTGGCTGTGGTGCTTTCATCAAGGATTATGGCCACCTGCTGGAACAGGATCCGGCCTACGCAGCGAAGGCCCAGACGGTCAGCCGCCTGGCCAAGGACCTGGTCGAAGTGTTGCGCGACGAGCCGGTGGAGCAACTGGCCGTTCATACCGACCTGCGCCTGGCCTTTCACTGCCCGTGTACATTGCAACATGCGCAGAAGCTGGGTGGCGTGACCGAACACCTGCTGCGTCGGCTGGGCTTTCATTTGACCGACGTACCGGACGGGCACCTGTGCTGCGGGTCCGCGGGTACCTACTCGGTGACTCAGCCGGTGTTGTCGCGGCAGTTGCGCGACAATCGCCTCAATGCCCTGGAAAGTGGTGCACCCCAGGTGATCGCCACTGCCAACATCGGTTGCCAGAACCATCTGGACGGGGCCGCGCGTACTCCGGTACGGCACTGGATCGAACTGGTCGAACAGGCCATGGCCGACTGACCCCCATATTTTTGAATGCACCGCACTTTGAACCTCTCGACAATAGAACTGGAGAAGCCCATGCAAAGCAAAGCGATTCTTGGCCACGAAGACGTCACCCGCATCCTTGCCGCAGCACGCGCCGAAGCACAGAAGAACAACTGGGCAGTGGGCATTGCCGTGGTCGACGACGGTGGCCATCTGCTGGCGTTCGAACGCCTGGACGGCGCCGCCGCCAGCACGGCCTACATCGCGCCGGGCAAGGCGCGCACCTCGGCCCTGGGGCGCAAGGAATCGGTGGTGTTCGAAGAGATGGTCAATAACGGACGTACCGCGTTCCTGTCGGGTAACCTCATGACCTGCCTCGAAGGTGCCGTGCCACTGATCCACGAAGGCCAGGTCATCGGCGCGGTCGGCGTATCCGGGGTCAAGCCCGGTGAGGATGCGCAGGTCGCCAAGGCCGGCGCCGCTGCCCTGGTCTGAATTACCGCCCCCGTATTCGAGGAGACTGCAATGAAGCACCGCATGAGAGCCCAGCGTCTGCAGGTCGACGCCACCCTGTACGATTTCATCGAGAACGAAGTATTGCCTGGCAGCGGGCTGGAATCCGAAGGGTTCTGGACCGGCTTCGACGCCTTGGTCCATGAATTCGCGCCGCAGAACCGCCTGCTGCTGGCCGAGCGCGATCGCTTGCAGACCGAACTGGACAACTGGCACCGCGCCCACCCCGGACCGATCCAGGACCCGGCTGCCTACCGCAGCTTCCTGCAGTCCATCGGCTACCTGCTGCCACAGCCCGACCGCGTCGAGATCAGCACCTGCGATGTCGATGACGAGATCGCCCGTGTGGCCGGCCCGCAACTGGTGGTGCCGTCGACCAATGCCCGCTACGCCCTGAACGCGGCCAATGCCCGCTGGGGCTCGCTGTACGACGCGCTGTATGGCACCGACGCCATCCCGGAAAGCGATGGCGCAAGCAAAGGCCAAGGCTACAACCAGGTTCGCGGCGACCGCGTGATTGCCTTCGCCCGCGCCTTGCTCGACCAGAGCACCCCGCTGGCCAACGGATCGCACCGCGACGCCAACGGCTACCGGATCGAGGGTGGCCAGTTGCAGGTGAGCCTGGCCGACGGCAGCGTCAGCGCGCTGGCCGAGCCGAGCCAGTTCGTCGGCTTCCAGGGCGATGCGCAGCAACCGGTTGCCGTGCTGCTCAAGCATCATGGCCTGCACATCGAAATCCAGATCGACCCGACCTCACCGATCGGACGTACCGACGCGGCAGGCGTGAAGGACCTGCTGCTCGAAGCGGCCCTTTCGACCATCATCGACTGCGAGGACTCGGTGGCGGCGGTGGATGCCAGCGACAAGGTGGCGATCTATCGCAACTGGCTGGGCCTGATGCGCGGCGATCTGACCGAGGAGCTGGAAAAAGGCGGCCAGCGCATCACCCGCCGGCTCAATCCGGACCGTCAGTACCACACGCCGGCAGGCGGCGAGTTGACCCTGCACGGCCGTTCGCTGTTGTTGATCCGCAACGTCGGGCACCTGATGACCAATCCGGCGATTCTCGACGATGAAGGCCGGGAGATCCCCGAGGGTATCCTGGACGGCGTGATCACCAGCCTGATCGGACGCTACGACCTGGAGCGCAAGGGCAACTCGCGCACCGGCAGCCTTTATATCGTCAAGCCGAAGATGCACGGCCCGGCCGAGGTGGCCTTCGCGGACAAGCTGTTCGCTGCCATCGAAGACCTGCTCCAGCTTTCGCGCAATACCCTGAAGATCGGCATCATGGACGAGGAACGCCGCACCTCGGTGAACCTCAAGGCCTGCATTGGCGCAGCCTCGACCCGCGTGGCGTTCATCAACACCGGCTTCCTCGACCGCACCGGCGACGAGATCCACAGCGCCATGCAGGCTGGGCCGATGATGCGCAAGGGTGACATGAAGGGCAGTGCCTGGATTGCCGCGTACGAGCGCAACAACATGCTCACCGGACTGGCCTGCGGCTTGCGCGGCAAGGCTCAGATCGGCAAGGGCATGTGGGCGATGCCCGACCTGATGGCCGACATGCTGGTGCAGAAGATCGGCCACCCCAAGGCCGGCGCGAACACCGCCTGGGTGCCCTCGCCCACTGCGGCCACGTTGCACGCCCTGCACTATCATCAGGTGAACGTCAGTGAGGTGCAGCAGACCCTGGAGCAGATCGACGCAGCAGGCGAGCACGATGCCCTGCTGGACAACCTGCTGACCATCCCGGTGGTAGCCAATGCGCAATGGAGTGCGGACGAGATCCGTCAGGAACTGGACAACAATGCCCAAGGCTTGCTGGGCTATGTGGTGCGCTGGGTCGAACAGGGCATCGGTTGCTCCAAGGTGCCGGACATCCACGACGTCGGGCTGATGGAAGACCGCGCGACCCTGCGTATTTCCAGCCAGCACCTGGCCAACTGGCTGCTCCACGGCGTGGTCAGCCGCGAGCAGATCGTCGAAACCCTGGAGCGCATGGCCAAGGTGGTCGACCAGCAGAATGCCGGAGACCCGTCGTACCGCCCCATGGCGGCCGACTTCCAGAGCTCGGTGGCCTTCACGGCGGCCAGTGCGCTGGTGTTCCAGGGTTGCGAGCAGCCCAGTGGCTACACCGAGCCGTTGCTGCACCGGTTCCGCCTGGCATTCAAGCACGCCCAGGCGTGACATCGGCCGGGATAGGAAGGTTGTCGCCGACCTGTCCCGGCACTGCTGCGGCGGTTTCCCGCTTGCTGTAGTATCGCGTTCCGAATGAGAATCATCCGCGAACGCAATCATCATGAATCCTTCCTCTCCTCGTTTGCTGGTGGTCGATGACCACCGCAAGATCCGCGAGCCGCTGGCCATCTACCTGCGCCGCTTCGGTTTCGACGTGCGCACCACCGAAGACGCAGCTGGCATGTGGGCGCTGCTCAAGCAGGACGTGTTCGACGTACTGATCCTCGATGTGATGCTGCCCGACGGCGATGGGTTCGAGCTGTGTCGCACGCTGGCGCACAAGTCCACGGCGGCGGTCATCCTGTTGACCGCGCGCGATGCCTGCGCCGACCGCGTTCAGGGCCTGGATGCCGGAGCCGACGACTACGTGGTCAAACCCTTCGAGCCGCGTGAACTGGTGGCGCGCATCCACAGCGTGCTGCGCCGGCGTGGCACCTTGGGCCCAACGGTGACGGCCGTGCCGCCAGCCCTGCCAGCGCCCTTGCGCTGCTACCAGTTCGCCGACCTGAGCTTTCGCAGCGGCTGTAACACGCTGACCCGCCGAGATCGAAGCCAGGTACGCTTGAGCACCGTGGAAGGCCGTTTGCTGGAAGTCTTCCTGGATCATCCCAATACCGTGCTGGGTCGCGAACGCTTGATCGAACTGACCTCGCGGCCCGGCAGCGATCTGTTCGATCGCGCCATCGACCGGCAGATCAGCCGCCTGCGTCGCAAGCTGGACGACAGCGCCCTGCAGCCCCTGTTGCTGCAAACGGTGTGGGGTGGCGGCTATCGCCTGGCGGCCAACGTCGCCCAACAGCCCGGATGAAGCGCCTGCGCAAAGCATGGCCCCAGACCATGGCTCGCCAACTGGCGGTACTGCTGCTGCTGGCACTGCTGGCGTCCAACCTGATTGCCGTGCTGCTGCTGCAACGCACCGGCTCGCTGGTGCACCCGCTGTCGCGCACGCTGGTGGTCGAGCGGCTGGCCAGCGCCTACCATGCCGCCCGCGATCTGCCCCCGGCCGCTGCGCAGCACCTGCTCGAGGCCATGACCACTGCCGATACACGTTTCTGGATCGCCCCCGACGCCGAAGTCCAACCGTTCGTCATGCACAGCGAAGAACAGCGCCTGGCCACGGCCGTGCGCCAGCGGCTGGGGTTGCAGCACGACACCGTGGTCGTCCTGCAACTGGAGCGACGCAATGGCGGCCCGGCCCGTGAGCACCTGTTCAAGCGCGCCGGTTGGGAAGCGCTGCGCCTGCGCAGCTCGATAAGCCTGCCCAACGGCGCACAGCTCAATGCCGAGCAGGCACCGGCCGGTGCCTATGAATGGGGCCGACTGCTGGCCTACAGCGTGCCGGTCAGCACCATTCCGGTATTGTTGATCGTGGCTTTCTTCATGCGCCGGGTGGTCGCGCCCGTGAAGCGCCTGGCCCTGGCCACCGAACGGGTCAGCCGTGGCGAATGGATCGCGCCGCTGCTGCTGTCCGGCCCGCGCGAAGCCCGGGAACTGACGCTGGCGTTCAATGTGATGCAGGCGCGGATCGCCCGGCATGTCGAAGGCCGCACGCGCATGCTGGCCGCCCTCAGCCACGACCTCAACACACCCATCACCGAGTTGCGCCTGCAGGTCGAGCTGCTGGAGGACCCGACCCTGCGCGGGGACATGCTCGATAGCCTCGACGAGTTGCGGGCAATGGTCAGTGAAACGCTGAATTTCGTGCGCGGCGATGCGGTGCAGGAAGCGACTACCGAGGTGTCACTGAGTGATCTGCTGGAAGACCTGGCGCGGCGCTACCAGACCCTGGGCACGCCCGTCGAGTGGGCGGGCTCGCCCCCCGTGACGTGTCGCTGCCGACCACTGGCGCTCAAGCGCGCCCTGACCAACCTGATCGACAACGCCTTGCGCCATGGCGGCGATGCGCGATTGCGCCTGTACCGCGAAGATTCGGGTGGGCTGTGCATCGAGATCCGCGACCACGGCCCGGGCATCGACGCTGGCTGGTTGCAACAGGTGTTCGAGCCGTTCGTGCAACTGGGCAAGGGCGGGGCCGACCCCAGCCAGGGAGGCGGGTTGGGCCTGGGCCTGGCGATTGCCCGCGCCTGCGTACAGGCCCACGGCGGCGAACTGCTGCTGGAAAACCGCGCACCGGGGCTGGCAGCCCTGGTGCGCCTGCCAGGCTGAACGTCGGCGGGTATCAGAAGCGCAGCGTGGTACCCATCCAGAAGGTACGGCCGTAATTGACCGTGCCGTAGGTGTCGTCGTCCAGGCGCTTGTCGGCGACGTTGTACACCGCGGCCTTTAGGGTGATGTCGCGGGTCAGCTCGTACGAGCCGCCAACGTCGGCGGTGGTATAGGCCGGTGCTGGTTCGCCGCTCAAGGTGGTGCCGTATTCCTGGCCGTAGTAGTTGACTGACGCCCAGGCCTGGGCGCGGTCAGACAGGGTCCAGTCGGCGCTGATATTGGCCTTGTGCTCGGGTGTCAACGACAGTGGTGCGCCGGCATTGCTGCCGCTCTTCTGCTCCGAGTCGGTGTAGGTGTAGTTGCCCTTCAGCGCCACCGCGCGGGTGATGTCCCAGCGTCCGTTGAGCTCGGCACCGGTGATCGTCGCTTCATCGACGTTGATGCGGTCCTGGACGATGTAGCCGTTCCAGCGCCGCGCGGTGTTTTCCGTGGACAGTTTGTCCTTGAAGACGTTGTGGAACACCGTGGCCCCGGCCGACAGGTCGTTGCGATTGGACCACAGCGCCGACAGCTCGTAGTTGGTGCTGGTTTCGGGCTTGAGGTCCGGGTTGCCGAGGTTGACGTAGGTGTTGCGGCGAATGGTGGCGTAGCCGGGCACCACTGCGCGAATCTCCGGCGCCTTGAAGCCGCGCGCCACGCCGCCCTTGAAAGTCCAGTCCGGGGTGGCGCGCCATACTCCGTAGATCCGTGGGCTGACGTGGGTGCCGTATTGCTCGTGCTCGTCCACCCGGGCACCGGTGGTCAGGGCGAAATCGTCGGTCACCGACCATTCGTTCTCGGCGAACAGCGCTTTCTGGGTCACCGAAAATTCATAGTCGCGGCCGTCCATCAAGCCTTGGTTCCAGTCGGTCAGCTTGGCGCGGTTCCATTGCAACCCGGTGGTGGTGATGTTGTAGGCCGTGGGGATGACCAGCTTGGCATCGAGCACGGTGTTTTCCACCACCGGCTTGCGTCCGAGAATCTCCGGCTGGTTGGCCGCCTTGCCTTCGCGGCTGGCTTTCTCGTAAGCCAGGGACACGTCCGAGGTGGCCCAGCCCCAGCGACCCTGATGCGAGATGGAATAATGATCGCGGTTGTTTTCCTGCTCGCGGGTGGCCCAGTTGACGCTGGTACCGTCGCCGTTCTTCAGGCGCGTGGCGCCGCCTTCCAGGAGGATGTCGTGATCCTCGGTGGGCGTGAAGGCCAGGCGTGCGGTGAGGTCCTTGTGGTCGGCCTTGGTGAAACCGTTGGTGAGTTCCACGTCGTCATCGGCCTGGCGGTCGAGGTAGCGGCCCCAGACCTGCACCCCCAGGTATTTTTCCACCAGCGGGCCGTTGAGGTAGAACTGGGTCTGCCGCGAATTGCCCTGGTCGCTGTGCTGACGCGCGGCGTAATCGTAGGAAACCGAGCCACCCCATTGCGTGGAGACCTTGCGGGTGATGATGTTGATCACGCCACCGATGGCGTCCGAGCCGTACAGCGAAGACATCGGTCCGCGGACCACTTCGATGCGCTCGATGGCTTCGGCCGGTGGGACGAAACTCTGCTCGTAGCCACGGTTGCCGTTGACTCGGGTTTCACGGCTGCTCTGGCGTTTGCCGTCGACCAGAATCAGGGTGTAGTCCGGTGGCATGCCGCGGATGGAGATATCGGTTTCGTTGGCGCTGCCGTTGACGACGACCCCCTCGATGTTGCGTACGGCGTCACCGAGGTCGTTGTAGGATTTTTTGCGCAGCTCATCGCCGGTGATGATGGTGACGGAGGCCGGGGCATCCTCCACGCTTTGCTCGAAGCCCGACGCCGTGACCACGACCTCGTCGAGGACGGTCGGTGCGGCCAGTTCGATCGGTTCGGCTTGCGCCAGCCCGGCAGCGGCCAGGGCGATCATTGCGGCCAAGGGCCGCAAGGAAAGTGGAGGATGCATGGAACTTCCCTACGATTCTGTTGTAAAAGCGAATCGTATGCATCCTCAGGCACGAAGGTTGGACAAGGTGTGACAGGGGCAGGATTTGCGGTGTCAGGGCTGGCCGAGCGGTCAGCCGAACAGCCAGTAACCCAGCGCCGTCAGCACGACCACTGCCAGCACCGGGCGCAACACTCGGTAGGCCTTGGGATTGGCGCGCTTGAACTGCTTGACCTTGCCACTGAAGCGATCGCTGAAGGTCTTGCTCCAGGCATAGGCCTGGTTGATGCCGCCCACGCGTTCGTCGTCCAGATTCTGCGGTGCGGTGGCACGCCCCAGAAAGGCACTGACGCGTTTGTTCAGGCTCGCCATGAAGCGGTTGCTCAGCGGGCGTTCGATGTCGCAGAACAGGATGACCCGGGTGTGCTCGGTCTCGTTCTTCACCCAATGCACGTAGGTTTCGTCGAACATCACGTCGTCGCCATCGCGCCAGGCGTATTCCTCACCGTCCACGAAAATGCGGCAGGCATCGGAGTTTGGCGTCGACAGGCCCAGGTGGTAGCGCAGCGATCCGGCAAAGGGGTCGCGATGCGGGTTGAGGTGGCTGCCGCCCGGCAATAGCGCGAACATTGCGCCCTTGACGTTGGGGATGCTGTTGACCAGTTCGACGGTGCGCGGGCACAGCGCGTCGGCCGACGGCAGGGATTTGTCGTACCACTTGAGGTAGAAACGCTTCCAGCCTTTCTTGAAGAACGAGCCGAAACCGGCATCGTTGTTCTTTTCGGCGGCGCGGATGTAGCCCTCGTCGAACAGGTGCATGGCCTCGTCGCGGATGACCTGCCAGTTGTCCTTGAGCACATCCAGCTCCGGGAATTTGCTGCGGTCCAGGTAGGGCTTGGACGGCACGCTGGAGAACAGGTACATCAAGGCGTTGTAGGGAGCGAACAGGGCCGAGTGGTTGACGAACTGGCGCAACACCGGCAGACGCGCCTTGCCCCGCAGGTGCACGTAGAGCGTGCTGCCGATGAACAGCAGCAACACGGCAGCCTTGGCAGCGAAGGAAAGGGTCATGGAGCGGATCCTCGAGTGGGCAGTGCGCCATGATAAACCCTGGTGGCCCGCCTGGAAATGAAAGGCGTCGGGCAGCGGTCGGCACATGGACAGGCTTGCGGTGTGTCAGGCATACCGCAGCGCGGCTTTCGCGGCCGCGGGCCGCTCCTACGGAGGTGGCGTATACCCGTAGGAGCGGTCATTGGCCGCGAAAAGGCCAGCGCGGTGTGTCAGATATACCGCGGTGTGGCTTTCGCGGCCGCGGGCCGCTCCTACGGGGGTGGCGTATACCCGTAGGAGCGGTCATTGGCCGCGAAAAGGCCAGCGCGGTGTGTCAGATATACCGCGGCGCGGCTTTCGCGGCCGCGGGCCGCTCCTACGGAGGTGGTGTATACCCGTAGGAGCGGTCATCGGCCGCGAATAGGCCAGCGCGGTGTGTCAGATATACCGCGGCGTGGCTTTCGCGGCCGCGGGCGGCTCCTACGGAGGTGGCGTATACCCGTAGGAGCGGTCATTGGCCGCGAAAAGGCCAGCGCGGTGTGTCAGATATACCGCGGCGTGGCTTTCGCGGCCGCGGGCCGCTCCTACGGAGGTGGCGTATACCCGTAGGAGCGGTCATCGGCCGCGAAGGCGTCAGCCGTCACACAACAGCGATCAAGCCTGCAGTTCGGTTTCGGTGAACAGGTCGCTGAACAGCATGCTCGACAGGTAACGCTCGCCCGAATCGGGCAGGATCACCACGATGGTCTTGCCCTGCATTTCCGGCTTTTCCGCCAGCTTGGCCGCGGCCGCCATGGCTGCGCCACAGGAAATACCGCAGAGGATGCCCTCCTCCTGCATCAGGCGCCGCGCCATGGCCTTGGCTTCGTCGTCGCTGACCAGCTCGACCCGATCCACCAGCGACAGGTCGAGGTTCTTCGGGATGAAGCCGGCGCCGATGCCCTGAATCTTGTGGGGTGCCGGGCTGATTTCCTGGCCGGCCATGGCCTGGGTGATGATGGGCGAACCCAGCGGTTCGACCGCGACGCTGAGAATCGACTTGCCCTTGACGTGCTTGATGTAGCGCGAGATGCCGGTAATCGTGCCGCCTGTGCCCACACCTGCCACCAGCACATCGACGGCGCCGTCGGTGTCGTTCCAGATCTCCGGCCCGGTGGTCTTTTCATGAATGGCCGGATTGGCCGGGTTGTCGAACTGCTGGGGCATGAAAAACAGCTCGGGATCACTGGCGACGATCTCCCCTGCCTTTTCGATGGCGCCCTTCATGCCCCTGGCCGGCTCGGTCAGCACCAGTTCGGCACCCAGCGCCTTGAGCACCTTGCGGCGCTCCAGGCTCATGGACGCGGGCATGGTCAGCATGAGCTTGTAGCCGCGCGCAGCGGCCACGAATGCCAGGCCGATGCCGGTATTGCCCGACGTCGGCTCGACGATGGTCATGCCCGGCTTGAGCTTGCCCGAGCTTTCAGCGTCCCAGATCATGCTCGCGCCAATGCGGCACTTGACCGAGTAGCCGGGGTTGCGCCCCTCGATCTTGGCCAGCAGGGTCACCCCGCGCGGGCCGATGCGGTTGATCTGCACCAACGGCGTGTTGCCAATGGAATGGGCGTTGTCGGCGTAAATGCGGCTCATGGCGTAAGGGTCCTTGTGCTGCAGCAGGAAAAATCCAAGGTTAAGCCCGCGATGGGGGCGAGTCCAGCGAACGGATGAGACTGTGGACAGTCAATCGCTAACTATCGTTCTGGAGAGTCTGCCATGAAACGTCGCTACAGCTGGCCGCTATGGACCGTGACCGGCCTGGTCGTATTGGTGCTGGGGCTGCACATCGCCCTGCCCTATCTGGTGCGCGACTACCTGAACGACAAGCTGGCCGACATGGGCGACTACAAAGGCCGTGTCAGCGATGTGGACCTGGCCTGGTGGCGCGGCGCCTATCAGATCAACGGCCTGCAGATCGTCAAGACCTCCGGCAAAGTGCCCGTGCCGCTGCTCGATGCGCCGGTGATCGACATCGCGGTGAGCTGGCACGCCTTGTGGAACAAGCATGCGGTGGTCGCACACGTGGAATTCCTGCGCCCTGAGCTGAACTTCGTCGACGGCGGCGCCAACAAGCAGGCCACCCAGACCGGTGCCGGCACCGACTGGCGCGACCAGATGAACAAGCTGCTGCCGATCACCTTGAACGAGGTGCGGGTCAACGATGGCAAGATCAGCTTCCGCAATTTCTCGTCCAAACCCCAGGTCAACCTCAGCGCCACCCAGGTCAACGCCAGCCTGTACAACCTGACCAATGTCGAGGACCTCGAAGGCAAGCGCGATGCGCGTTTCGAAGGCCACGCCAAGCTGTTCGGCCAGGCCCCCATTGAAAGCACCGCCACGTTCGATCCGTTCAGCAACTTCGAAGACTTCGAATTCCGCTTGCGCGCCACCGGCATCGAGCTGCGTCGGCTCAACGATTTCTCGGGTGCCTATGGCAAGTTCGATTTCAACGCCGGCAGTGGCGACATCGTGATCGAAGCCGACGCCGACAACGCCCGCCTGAGCGGTTACATCAAACCGCTGTTGCACAATGTCGATGTATTCAACTGGCAACAGGACGTCGAGAACAAGGACAAGGGCATCTTGCGATCCATCTGGGAGGCCGTGGTAGGCGGGACCGAGACGGTATTGAAAAACCAGTCGCAGAACCAGTTCGCGACCCGGGTCGAACTCAGCGGCAATGTGCATCGTCAGGACATCAGCCCGTTGCAGGCTTTCTGGCAGATCTTGCGCAACGGGTTCGTGCAGGCTTTCAATGCACGCTACGAACAGGCGCCGCCCAAGCAGCAATGAGGTGATTGACAGGCCTGGCCCCTTCGCGGGCAGAGGGCCAGCCGCTCTCCTTGGGTTTTCTCGTAGGAGCGGTCTTTGGCCGCGAACCAGGCGCTGCAGTGTATCTGGCGCACCGCGTGGCACCGTTCGCGGCCACTGACCGCTCCTACGGGGGTTGCGCCAAGCCTTCTGGCACACCACAAGCAGCTCGTTGCGCTATATAGTCGACCCCACATTTGATCACCAAGGACAGCCCCATGAAGTTCGAAGGCACTCCCGCCTATGTCGCCACCGACGACCTCAAGCTGGCGGTCAATGCCGCGATCACCCTGCAACGACCCCTGCTGGTCAAGGGCGAGCCGGGCACTGGCAAAACCATGCTGGCCGAACAACTGGCCGAGTCCTTCGGCGCGCGCCTGATCACCTGGCACATCAAGTCCACCACCAAGGCCCACCAGGGGCTGTACGAGTACGATGCGGTCAGCCGCCTGCGCGACTCGCAACTGGGCGTGGACAAGGTCCACGATGTGCGCAACTACCTGAAGAAAGGCAAGCTGTGGGAGACGTTCGAGGCGGACGAGCGGGTCATCCTGCTGATCGATGAAATCGACAAGGCCGACATCGAGTTCCCCAACGACCTGCTGCAGGAACTCGACAAGATGGAGTTCTATGTCTACGAGACCAACGAAACCATCAAGGCCCGTCACCGCCCGATCATCATCATTACCTCCAACAACGAAAAGGAGCTGCCCGACGCATTCCTGCGTCGCTGCTTCTTCCACTACATCGCCTTTCCCGACCGCCCGACCCTGCAACGCATCGTCGACGTACACTACCCCGACATCAAGAAAACCCTGGTGGCCGAAGCCCTGGACGTGTTCTTCGACGTGCGCAAGGTGCCCGGCCTGAAAAAGAAGCCCTCTACCTCCGAGCTGGTCGACTGGCTCAAACTGCTGATGGCCGACAACATCGGCGAAGCCGTGCTGCGCGAGCGTGATCCGACCAAGGCCATCCCACCGCTGGCCGGTGCACTGGTCAAGAACGAACAGGACGTGCAATTGCTCGAACGCCTGGCGTTCATGAGCCGGCGCGGCAATCGCTGATCCCCCTTTTTCGACTGCGAGGGCGTGCGCCATGCTGCTCAACCTGTTCAATGAAATGCGCGCGGCCAAAGTGCCGGTGTCGGTGCGTGAACTGCTCGACCTGATCAATGCCCTGGAGCAGCGCGTGACGTTCGCCGACATGGACGAATTCTACTTTCTGGCGCGGGCGATACTGGTCAAGGACGAACGTCACTTCGACAAATTCGACCGGGCGTTTTCAGCCTATTTCAATGGCCTGCAGCACCTCGATCAACACCTCGAAGCGTTGATCCCGGAGGAATGGCTGCGCAAGGAGTTCGAGCGCTCGTTGAGCGCCGAAGAACGTGCGCAGATCCAGTCCCTGGGCGGGCTGGACAAGCTGATCGAAGCCTTCAAGCAACGCCTGGAGGAACAGAAAGGCCGGCATGCCGGCGGCAGCAAGTGGATCGGCACCGGCGGCACCAGTCCGTTCGGCTCGGGTGGCTATCACCCCGAGGGCATTCGCGTGGGCGATGCCGGCGAGCGCCAGGGCAAGGCGGTGAAGGTCTGGGATCAGCGCGAGTACCGCAACCTGGACGACAGCGTGGAACTGGGTACCCGCAACATCAAGGTGGCACTGCGTCGATTGCGCCAGTTCGCTCGGCAAGGGGCGGCCGATGAGCTGGACATCGATGGCACCATCGATCACACCGCACGCGATGGCGGGCTGCTCAACATCCAGTTGCGTCCCGAGCGGCGCAACAACGTGAAGCTGTTGTTGCTGTTCGATATCGGCGGTTCGATGGACGCCCACGTCAAGGTCTGCGAAGAGTTGTTCTCGGCCTGCCGTACCGAGTTCAAGCACCTCGAGTATTTCTACTTTCACAACTGTGTCTACGAGACGGTCTGGAAAGACAACCAGCGGCGCAACGCCGAGCGCATCAGCACCCACGACCTGCTGCACAAGTACGGCTCCGACTACAAGGTGGTGTTCATCGGCGATGCGGCGATGGCACCTTACGAGATCACTCATCCGGGCGGCAGCGTCGAGCACTGGAACGAGGAGGCTGGGCTGGTGTGGTTGCAGCGGTTCATGCAGACCTACCGCAAGCTGATCTGGATCAATCCCTACCCCGAGAACACCTGGGGGTACACGGCGTCGACGCACATCATTCGCGATCTGGTGGAGCAGCGAATGTACCCGCTGACCCTGAGTGGCCTGGAAGACGGGATGCGCTACCTGGCCAAGTGAGAGGTATTGCGTGAGGTTGTTCGCGGCCGCTGACCGCTCCTACGGTGAAGGTAGGAGCACGCTCTAGCGTTCGCGGCGTACCAGGGGCTCGGCCACGGGTTTGGCACGGCGGCGGCCGAACCACAGGGTCCAGCCGATGAACAGGATGATGCATTCCACCACCCAGGCCAGCAGCAGGGCACAGGCGATGCCCCAGGCAATTGCCTCAGGCGACAGCAGCACCTGATAGCTGTAGCCATTCAAGGTTTCCTGGCGCAATTGCGGATCGGCCTCGGCCACCACATGCCAGGCTTTCGCATACCAGGGCCCTTGCAGCGCTTGCCACTCGCGTTCCAGCAACTGGTTGCGGGCCAGCAGCGCGCCGATGCTGGCGGCGTCGCTGCGGAACACCGGGTCTTCACTGGCACGGTAGTGCGCCACCAGCGCCTGCAGGTCGCCATTGAAGAAGCGCTGCGCGGTCTCGCTGAAACCACGCAGGCTCTGCTGCGCTTCGAGCCGATGGGCCTCGACCCGCTGGCTGTAGTCGTTGATCACGCCGGGCACTTGCACACCCACCAGCAAGCCGACGGCAAACAGCACAAGTCGCAGGTAGCTTCGCAGCATGAACGTCCTCTCAGTCAAAGGTGGCAGCGCCACGGTGGGGTATCAGGCAGGCTGCGCCTGTCCGGTGGCCACACACTCACCCTGGCGCCACAGGCCCCAGTTGCCGGGCGCATAGCGGTTCCAGGTTTCGTTCTCGGTCAGCGGCTCGGTGGCGATCACCGTGACCACATCGTCGGGCGTGGTCTCGGCCTGGAAATCCACGATCACGTCCACGTCTTTGAGCCGGGCCGGACCGAAAGGTGCCCGCCGGGTAATGTGCACCAACTTGGTCGAGCAGAAGCAGAACAGCCAGTCGCCGTCACTGAGCAGGCAATTGAACACACCCTGGCCACGGTACTGCTCGCAGGCCTGCACGAGGATGGGCAACAGGCGCTCGAACTCGACCGGCTCGGGAAAGCATTCGCGGACGCGGTTGAGCAGGTCGCAGAACGCCGCTTCGCTGTCGGTATCACCCACGGGGCGGTAGAAATCGGCGCGCGGGTTGAACTCGGCCAATTGGCCATTGTGGGCGAAGCACCAGTTGCGTCCCCACAGCTCACGCACGAAGGGATGGGTATTGGCCAGGCAGACCTTGCCGACGTTGGCCTGGCGAATGTGGCCGATGACCACTTCGCTCTTGATCGGATAGCGCTGCACCAGCTGCGCCACTTCCGACTCGCTGCTCGCGGTCGGGTCCTGGAACAGGCGCAGGCCACGGCCTTCATAGAAAGCGATGCCCCAGCCGTCGCGGTGCGGACCGGTGCGGCCGCCGCGCTGCATGAGGCCCGTGAAGCTGAAAACGATATCGGTCGGTACGTTGGCACTCATGCCCAGAAGTTCACACATGCACGGTACTCGAGACGATGGAACGTGGATTCAGATGCGCGGTTCGACCCGCAGGTTGTCCCGTGGCGGCGTGGGCACCGGACGCTCTTCGCGCGGCTCGATGGACCGCGCAGCCGCGGCGGCATCGCCATCGTGCCGAGCGGCGTCTGCTTCAGCCTGCGCCAGGTGCCGGGCCTGGGCCTTGCGCAGGAACGGCAGGCGCACCAGCGCGAAAATCACGTACACGCCCAGGGCAATCACTGCGGCCATGGTCAGGTCGGAAATCGCGCCCCAGGCACTGCCGCCCATCTTGAACAACAGCTCCAGGGCGCTGATCGCCACGGCCGGGGCCAGCAGGTCGCGGGCCGGGTCGACCACGGTGGGCGTCAGCAGCAGCACCACGCCGAGCAGGCGCAAGGGCTCGCGCAGGTAGCGCCACATCCAGCGGGTGATACGAAACCACACCAGAATGCAGCCCAAGGCGGCGAAGGCGTAGATACCCCAGGCGAGGAAATAGTCGTTCTCGGTCATGGTGTCCGTGGCATGGCAGGCAAATAGGCGCTTATGATAACGGCTTTTCGCCTGCCCGGCGCTGCTGTTGTCGTGCCCCCGAGGCATGCACCGCCAGCACCCGCGCCAAGAGAGCCGCTCATGTCCCAGCCTATCGTCGCCCCCATCGCCCATGTCGCCCCCGGTGACGACCCCTACGCCTGGCTGCAGGTGCGCGACCGCGCCGACGTGCTCGACTACCTCAAGGCCGAGAACGCCTGGCAGGAGGCACAACTGGCCGACCAGGCCGAGCTGCGCGAGCAATTGTTCGAGGAGATCAAGGGGCGCATCCGCGAAACCGACCTGTCCCTCGCCTCGCCGTGGGGGCCGTGGTTGTACTACACCCGCACCACGGCTGGCGACGAGTACCCGCGGCACTATCGCTGCGCACGCCCGGACGACGGCTCGACCCAGGTCGACGAGCACTCCGAGCAGTTGCTGCTGGACCCTAACGTGCTGGCCGACGGTGGCTTCCTGTCGATGGGCGCGTTCAACATCAGCCCTGACCACCAGCGCCTGGCCTACAGCCTGGACACCAGTGGCGACGAGATCTACCGCCTGTTCGTCAAGGAGCTGGGCAACGATGCGGTGGTCGAGCTGCCTTTCGAGGATTGCGACGGCAGCATGACCTGGGCCAATGACAGCCAGACCCTGTTCTTCGGTGAACTGGACGAAACCCACCGCCCTCACCGGCTGCACCGCCACACCTTGGGCAGCGACGGCGCCGAGCAGGTATTCGAGGAGAACGACGGGCGCTTCTTCCTGCACTGCTACCGTTCCAGTTCCGAGCGCCAGCTGATCCTGCTGCTCAACAGCAAGACCACCAGCGAAGCCTGGGTGCTGGATGCCGACCAGCCTGCAGGGGATTTCACCTGCCTGGCGCCAAGGGTCGAGGACCATGAGTACTATCCGGATCACGGCCAACTCGACGGTGCCTGGACCTGGTTCATCCGCAGCAACCAGTCGGGCATCAACTTCGCCTTGTACCAGTCCGCCGACACGGGCGCGGCGCCGACTCGCGAGCAGTGGCGAACGCTGATCACACACCGTGACGATGTGATGCTCGAAGGGGTGACCCTCAATGCCGCTGCCTTCACCTTGAGCCTGCGCGCGCGCGGCCTGCCGATCATCGAAGTCCATGCCCAGGGCCTGGCGCCCTACCCGGTGCAACTGCCGGATGCCGCATACAGCCTGTATGTCTCCGACAGCCTGGAGTTTGCCAGCGAGCAGATTCGCTTGCGCTACGAAGCCTTGAACCGGCCTGGCCAGGTTCGCCAACTGAACCTGAGCGACGGCGCCCAGGTGGTGCTCAAGCAGACCCCGGTGCTGGGTCGGTTCGACGCCGACGACTATGTCAGCCAGCGCCTCTGGGCCACCGCCGCAGACGGTACCCAGGTGCCGATCAGCCGGGTGGTGAAGAAGGCCTTCGCCGACCAGGCCACGCCGCTGTACCTGTACGGCTACGGCGCTTACGGCGAGAGCCTGGATCCGTGGTTTTCCCATGCGCGGTTGAGTTTGCTGGACCGCGGCATTGCCTTTGCCATCGCCCATGTGCGCGGCGGCGGCGAGTTGGGCGAGGCGTGGTATCGGGCTGGCAAGCAGGAACACAAAGGCAATACCTTCAGCGATTTCATCGCCTGTGCCGAATACTTGATCGAGCAAGGGCTGACGCGCGCCGAGCAGCTGGTCATCAGTGGCGGCAGCGCGGGCGGTTTGTTGATCGGCGCAGTGTTGAACCAGCGTCCGGAGCTGTTCCAGGCGGCGGTAGCGGAGGTGCCGTTCGTCGATGTGCTCAACACCATGCTCGACCCCGACCTGCCGCTGACCGTGACCGAATATGACGAGTGGGGCAACCCTCAGGACCCCGAGGTGCATGCGCGCCTCAAGGCTTACGCGCCGTACGAGAACGTCACCGCGCAGGCGTATCCGCACCTGCTGGTTGTCGCCGGCTACAACGACAGCCGTGTGCAGTACTGGGAAGCCGCCAAGTGGGTAGCGCGCCTGCGCGCGTGCAAGACCGACGACAACCTGCTGCTGCTGAAGACCGAACTGGGTGCCGGTCACGGCGGCATGAGCGGCCGTTACCAGGGCCTGCGCGATGTGGCCCTGGAATATGCGTTCGTGCTCAAGGCCCTGGGCACACCCAAACAATCTTGATGTGGCGTGCCTGAAGGAACGCGGTGAGCCCGGACGCGGCTTGCGCCGCTGCTACAAGGGGCGTGGCGCATCGGATGCGGTGGGCCTGAAGGAACGCGGTGAACCTGGACGCGGCTTGCGCCGCTGCTACAAGGGGCGTGGCGTTGCAGGCGACCTGTATCCCCTGTAGCAGCGGCGCGAGCCGCGTCGGCGGAGAATGCGGTATGCCAGGGAAAACGCGATCAACCGCCGGGGGATTTGGGCTTGACCGGGGTTGGCGGCGTGTCCTGACGCTCCGGTTCGGGGACGTTCTCGGCCTTGGGTGGCGCAGGCAACGGTATGGGCGGCAGCAGCGGCAGTGAACCGCTCATGCCCTCGCCGCCATGGGTCGAGGGCACGGTAACCTGTGGATAGGGGGTTGGCGTGGGTGTACCCGGCGATCCCGGGGGCAGCGACGAGGCCGATGCGACACCGGCACACAGGGCAACACATGCAAAGACCGATACACTGCGCAACTTCATTGAACACCCCAAGGCCTGACTGCCTGTTCCGATGACACAGGCTACTACCATGGCACTACCTTGTCCTCCTTCCGAGATTGACCGATGAAACGCTTCGTACTGCTCGACACCACACCGATCCCCGACAACGGCGGTGCGCTCTGCCTGTTCGAGTACGGCGAAGACTTCGTCATCAAGATCCAGGGAGGCGATGGCGGACAACTGATGAACACCCGCATGCACGGTTCCGAAGACGCCCTGGCCGAGATACCCTGCCGCAAGGTGGCCGGGCGACCGAACTCGCGGGTGCTGATCGGCGGTTTGGGCATGGGCTTCACCCTGGCTTCGGCGCTCAAGCATCTGGGCAAGACCGCGCAAGTGGTGGTCGCCGAACTGGTGCCCGGCGTGGTCGAGTGGAACCGTGGCCCGTTGGGCGAAAAAGCCGGCAACCCCCTGGCCGATCCGCGCACCGTCATCCGCCTGGAGGACGTGGCCAAGGTGCTGCAGGCCGAGCCGGCCGGTTTCGACGCGATCATGCTGGATGTGGACAATGGCCCCGAAGGTCTGACCCAGAAGGCCAATAGCTGGCTGTATTCGAGCGGTGGCCTGGCGGCCTGCGCGAAAGCCTTGAGGTCCAAGGGTGTACTCGCCGTGTGGTCGGCCAGCGCCGACCGCCAGTTCAGCGACAAACTGCGCAAGGCCGGCTTCAAGGCCGAAGAAGTGCAGGTGTTCGCCCACGGCAACAAGGGCACCCGCCATACCATCTGGATCGCCCAGAAAATCTGAACCCACTGCGCCGCAGGAGCGGTCCGTGGCCGCGAAGGGCGCAGCACGGTCCGCTAGATGCACCGCAGCGTCTGCTTCGCGGCCAATGACCGCTCCTACGGTGAGGAGCATTCCTGTTCGGCTGTGGAAATCGGCTAGGAGGTTTCACGGCAAACTTCTGAATCGGCTCACTTACGGGCTGTTCAGCGGCTTCTAGAGTTGGCGGTGTTGCGATGTGCAACCACCATTAACCAATCTGGAAATCAACATGACCCTTATATCCCGTCTGCTTATCGGCACCACGCTGCTGGCAGCACTCCCGACCGCGATGGCGGCTTCAACCGTTGATTTGAGTGTCACCGGCTCGATCGTACCGGCCGCTTGCACCCCATCGCTCTCTGCCAGCGATTTCCACCACGGCAAGATATCGAAGAGCGACCTCAACGTGGATGGGCCAACAGGTTTCACCGAGAACAAGAAGGTCGCCACCCTGAGCGTCAATTGCACGGCTGCTACGGTGTACGGAATCCGTGGGATCGACAATCGTGCAGATACCGTCGGAAATAACTGGTACGTGACACCCTACGGGCTGGGCTTGACGCCCAAAGGAGAGAAAATCGGTGCGCATTTTCTGGAAATCTACCCACGCGAATCACTGATTGACGGCAAACCTGCTTTCGTAGGCGTAGGTAATGCGGCGGGCACCGTATGGACCAGTGCGACCCAGGGCGAGAAAGGTATTCGCAACTACGGCGAGCTGTTGGGTTTCACCGATACAGCAGGGGCTTTGGCGCAACCGCTGCCGATCAAGGATGCCACTTTCGCACTCAAATCCTATCTGGTCATCGCTGCGGCCAAAGGGCTGACCCTGACCGACGAAGTCGCCCTCGACGGTGCCGCCACCATCGAACTCGTGTACCTGTAACGACACCGCGTTGCGGTAGTTTCTTTGTCGGCAAAGCCTGGCGCAGATACGTCCTACGTCGCTTGCAATCTTTTCGTCCTGCACTTGCTGAAGGGTCCGAGCCGAGAACGCGCGGATTGCTTTTAGAGTACTGCTGCCCTTCCCCCTCACACGATCTTCCCGGCACTGCGGTGTCGAGGAAGGCGTGGTCGTACCTGCCTGTTGCGTTCCCTGTCTGGAGAAACCGATGAACCGCTGCAACCACGTTTTGTATGCGTACCTGGGCATCACAGCGTTGCTGATCTGCAGTACTGAAATCCATGCCGACGGCATGATCCCGGAAACCTCGGTGGTCATCGTCTACGAAGGCGATGCCGAAACCGCCATAAAAGTGACCAACAGCGACCAGCATCCTGCGCTGCTGCACGTCACGCTGGATCACATCCCCGAAGACAAGGCGTCGCTGTTGTTCGTCACACCCCCCATCGCGCGCGTCGAGGCGGGTGAATCGCAGCTGGTGCGCTTCATCCTGTCGAACTCCGAACCGCTCACCACTCAACGCTTGAAAAGGGTCATCTTCGAGGGACTGGCGCAGAACGACCAGCCAGGTAAACCCGGCGAGGCACGAGTATCGGTAAACGTACGACAGAATCTGCCGGTGATCCTGCACCCCAAAGGCCTGGTGAGGAACGCCGAGCCTTGGAAGGGCCTGCACTGGTCGCTGCAGGACAGCCAGCTTACGGTATCCAACCCCACTCCCTATGTCGTGCGTCTGTCACAGGAAGTGCACAGCCTGCCAAGCAAGACCCCTTGGCAGCTGCCCCGCAGCTACGTATTGCCCGGTGATCGGCTGACTCTGCCCGGCAAGGCGCTGGCCGTCGCCGATGGGCAGGTCCTGTTTACCCCTGCCACGGTGTACGGTTTTGCCGTAGGTACGCATCAGGCAACGCTGAATCAGGGCGCGCCTTGATGAAGGCGCTCATTGGTAGCACATTGTCCGCAGTGACGTTGGCGCTGTACACCCAGACTGCAAGCGCAACAAGTTTCGACAGCGAAACCCTGCGCCTGCGTGGTATCGATCCTGACTTGGCCGCCTACTTGAGCCAGACCGCGCGCTTCACGGAAGGCGTGCACGCTGTGCGACTGTGGGTCAACGGTCAGCCCAGAGGCGTTGTCCAAGCCGCCTTCGACACCGCAGGTGCCCTGTGTATCGACCAGGCCGTGCGCGACGCCGGGGAACTGGTCGATACCGGGTCAGGCTGCGGCGAGTTCATCGAGCAATTTCCGCAGACCCTGATCGAACTGCTACCCCAAGCCGGTGAAGTGCGGCTGTTGGTACCTGCACCTGCCTTGCGCACTGCATCGGCCGACCAATCGGCCTTTACCCGAGGTGGGGTTGCCGGCCTGCTCAACTATGACGTGCAGGGCCTGTACAACCAGTTCAATGGTCAACGCAGCCGGTTTCTTTCGGCCAACACCGAGGCTGGCGTCAATGCAGGCGATTGGATCCTGCGCAGCCGTCAGTTCTATAGCTCGGTGCAGGGCAAGGCGAGCCTGCAGCACATGGAAGCCTATGCGCAGCGCACCTTCAGCGACCAGCAGGCGATGCTGCAGTTGGGCCAGATCAACCTGAGCAACCCGGTGCTCGCCGGCGCGCGCGTCACCGGCGCGCAGTGGATGAGCGAACCGGCGCTCGGCGGCAGCGGCCGTGGCGCTCGGGTGCAGGGCATTGCGGCTACCCAGGCGCGGGTGGACGTTCGCCAGAGCGGCGTGCTGATCTATTCAACCGTGGTGCCGGCCGGACCTTTCGAGTTGAGCGATATTCCCCAACTTGACCGGCGCAGAGACCTGAAGGTCACGGTGATCGAGGCCGATGGCGAACGTCGCACCTTTACCGTCCTGGCCGCCACCTTGGGCCTGGAGTTGCCCTCACAGGGCTTTGCTGTGGGCATCGGACAGCTGCGCAACAGTGGGCGCAGCGCTCGGGAACCCTGGGTGTTGAGCGCCGGAGGCAGCTACCCACTGGCGCCGGCCGCCAGTATCAGTGGCGGTGCCCTCATCGGCCAAGGCTACAACGCCGGCGGCGCCGGGCTCAACCTGGAACCGTGGCCCGGCTCGCGAGCGCAGAGCCTGTTACAGGCCGCGCATGCCAGCGAATCGGACGACCAGGGGGTGCAGGGCAGCATCAGTCTCAATCAGCAGCTCGGCGATCGCTGGTCAGCCTTGCTCAGTGCCGGTCGGCAGACAGTCGGCTATCGAGAGTTGATCGACAATGGGTGGAATCAGCCCGCTGGCCAGCGAAGCCGAGTGCGTGATCAGTACGCCTTCGGCCTGGGCTGGACCCATCCCTGGACGGGCAGCCTGAGCGGCACGTGGTCCACCGCCACGGCGTTCGACGGGCAACGCTCCAGTCGAGCCCAGGTCAATTGGGGGCGACGGCTCGGCCCCGTGTCCCTGACCGCTACCGGGCAATGGCAGCTGGCCGGCGACGGTGGCCTGGGTAATGCCTTGTATTTCAGCGCCAGCCTGCCCCTGGGTGACGGTTTGAACTGGCGTTCGACCGCCCGCAACGACAGCACCGGCATCCGCCTGGGCAGCGGTGTGCAAGGCCGCTGGGACGAGCGCACTCAGTACCGAGTCGCCGCCGAGCGCGCCAGTCGCACTGGCGCGGTGAGCTACAACGGCGGCGTATCGCGGCTGACCCAAGCCAGTCAACTGGACGTCGGCTATGCCAACTACGGCAGCGACAGCCATGGCTACAGTGGCGCTGCACGAGGCGCCGTGGTGCTCCACGAAGATGGCTTCACCTTGTCGCCCTACCCGTTGCAGGACACCTTCGGCCTGTTGACCCTGGAAAATGTCGCAAACGTGCAGATCGATACCCCCGGCGGCAGCGTGTGGACCGACCGCAAGGGCCGCGCCGTGCTGCCGCAACTGGCTCCGTTCGGTCGCAGCAACGTGCAGGTGGCCACTGCATCGTTACCGCGCAACGTCGACGTGCATCAAGGCGCAGCCACCCTCCAGGCCGCGCGTGGCGCAGTGCCGCGCATCATGTTCGGTGTGGAGGTCACGCGGCGCTTGCTGCTTCAGGTGCAGGACGAGGCCGGGCGGCGCCTCAACCGTAGCACGGGCGTCACCGATGCGCAGGGCCAACTGGTGACATTGGTACAGGAAGACGGCGCGGTCTTCGTGCCCAATATCCATGCGAGTCCGCAGTTGTGGAGCCGCACGGTAGACGAGCAGCCGTGCCGATTGCAGTTCGAACTGCCGGCCAGCGCCGATGCCGAGGCGTATTACGAGCAGACCGCGGCGCAGTGCCGGGTCGAGGAGAGCGAATCATGAGCCGTTGCACCTTCCTGACGGCGCTGGTGGCCACCGCATTGGCCACACCGTTGCAGGCATTTGCGCAGGGATGCAGCCTGTCGCTCAGCCCGGCCGACATCGACCTGGGTCAATTCAATCGCACGACCGTGCAGTTGGCGTCCGGCGAGGTGCCTTTGCCGCCGCGTCGACTCAGCCTGAGCGTACTGTGTGAAACCGAACAGGATCTGACGCTTGCCTATCGGGCCGGCCAGTTCTCGAACCAGGGCTATGCCTTGGGTTCGCAAGGCGCCTACCGTCTGCGCGTGCTGCAGGCATCGGTGGACGATCAGCCCGTACAGTGGGGCCAGGTGGCGGCCGCTGCGCCACAGGTTGCAACCCGCACCGGCGCAGCGGCGCTGGAAGGTGACCAGCCACTGCAACCGCTGCGGGCCGGCCACGCGGTCAGGGGCAAACGCCTGCAGGCGCAGATCGAACTGCAGGCCACGCTTGCCCCCACCGTGCTCGCCGTCAGTGACGCCCATGAGCTGTCGGCCAGCGGCAGTTTCGACATTGTCGGTCAGCAAAAGCCATTGCTGGTGAAGGCCGGGTTCGCTCCAGCGGCGTGTCGGCCCTCGCTGGCGGGCAACGCGAACGTGAACTTCGGTCGCATTGGCATGGCCGATCTGCGGCGCGAATCGGTCACCACGTTCAGCCGGCAAACGGTGCTGGAAGTGGACTGCGACGCACCGACGCGCTTCGCTATCCGCGCGCTGGATAACCGGGCCGGCTCCGTCAGCGACCAGCTCCTGGCTGCCGCTCCGACGTTGTTCGGAATCGGCCGCACGGCGGACGGTCAGGCCTTGGGCGGTTTCACTGCTCGGCTGGGCACGGGGATCGGTCGTGACGGCAGCAGTGCTTATCCCTTGCTCGGAGACGCTTCTGCGCAAACCTGGCGACCGCACCCCGATGGATGGCTGCGCAGTGACGGCCCGCCCACCGCGCTCGGGCGACAAGCGACACCCGGCGTCGCCCCCGGCGCCTGGTCTGGACTGTCATTGCCGCTGACCGTCGAACTGCACCTGGCTCCAGCCCGAGGGCTGGACGTGCGCCAGGAAACCCCGATCGACGGCTCGGCCACACTGGAGATCATCTACCTGTAGCGCATGCTTACAGGTAGACCAGCTCCACGGTGACGTGTCCGTCCAAGGGCACGGCATCGGTCAAGGTCAGGCTGCGCGCAGGAGCGATAACGCCATGGGCGCGGATGCCCAGCTGGGCCATTCGTACCACTACGGCACCGGTGTCTACGCCGACACGGTCGACCAGCCCCAATAAACTGCCGTCGGTAGGCAGCGCCATCGGCTGGGCGGTAGAAGTGCTCCACAGGCTGCCGGTACGATCGCCGAGGCTGAGAAATACACGACGGCCATCGACGGTCGAACGTGCTGGATCGACTTGCAGATGATACGCGCCAATCTGCTCATCCGCCGCCGTGCGGCCCATACCCAGTCGACCAGCAATGCCGGAGTCATAGGCTGAACCGGCGCGGTTGTCCACCAGGCGCAGACCATACAAGGTCGGTGTGCCGCACTGAATCGTCAGGTTCGGCGTGTGCTCGATCATCGCGGTAGGCCGCTCGGGGTGCAGGTCGGCCGAACTCACGGTGCCGAAGTGCAGCGTGCTGACACTCAGGATGGGCGTGCAAGCGCTGGGAACGAGCGTTCCGGTGACTTGAATATCCACAGTGGAAGCGCAGAAAGCAGGCGTGGTGAAGCCGAGCGCCAGCATGGCGGTCAGCGTCCGAAAGCCAGGATGCATGATGTTGTCCCTCACTGTCCGATGAGCTGACCGGCACGGGAAACCGGTCACGTTCTTCAGGCTGAAGGGGAAGTTTCCCCTTTGAAAGAGGAAATTTCTGAAGAAAGGTAAATCTGTTCCTACGAAAGATCTTGGTACAGGTAGATCTGACTGCACCTAGTTCTTCCTTCACGTAGTTCTTCCTACAAGTAGAACAACTCAAGGGTAGCGGCACCGGCCAAGGGCACTTCAGCGTCCAACGTCAAACTGTCGGTCGGCGCGATGGTCAGGTAGGACACCAGGGTCAGCACTGCGTCCTTTGCCGGCATGGGTCCGCCGCCATCGTTTTTTCGGCTGGCCAGACCAATGAGCTGACCATCGTTGCGCAAGCTGCGCGCACGGCGTTCGGCGGCAGACCAGGCATTGCCCGTGGGGCTGCCTATCAGCAGCAGAAGCGGTTCGCCATCCAGGCTCGAGCCTTCAGGATCGATGCGTAGCCTGTAGGAGCCGATTTTCTCGTTCTTGCTGGTCAAGCCCAGCCCGAAACGGCTGCCGTCGATGTTTTCCAGGACTGAATCGGCGCGATTGTCCACCGCACGAAGCGCGTAAGCGGTAGCGGCTTCGCAATTTATGTTCAACGTTGAGGTACGGGCACGATCGAGCAGGACGGTGGGCGCTGAAGCAAGCAGGTCGCGGGTATACAACCGCCCATGATCGAAAAGCGCGTTGCTCAGGGTAGGTGTGCAGCCACCCGGCACGATCGAACCGGTGACGGTAATGTCCACCGACGGCGCGGCGACGGCCGTGGCGATGGAGGTGAGCAGCGTGGCAAGCAGGGTAATGCGGGTAACGGCGTTCATGTCGTTGTCTCAGGCTATGCGCTCGCGTGAAGGAGGTGGCGCGTGCGGCATGGTGATAGCCACGCGCGGGTCAAGACATGAGAGATCGGCCACTGCACCCGACGAAGGTGCGCGCAGCGGTGTAGGTCCTGGGACGCGAAAGCGCCGCCAGCAGGGGTGCGGTGTTGGCCCATGCGTTTTTGCTTTACCATATCGCCCCTTTGCCGCCCCTGCTTCTGGAGTTTTCATGACGGCCGCCGCCGACCTTTCGCCCACGCTGCAGCTTGCCTGCGACCTGATCCGCCGCCCTTCGGTCACGCCTCTGGACGCCGATTGCCAAAAGCTGATGATGCAACGCCTGGGGCAGGCTGGCTTCGCGCTGGAGCCGATGCGCATCGAAGAGGTGGATAACTTCTGGGCCACCCACGGTACCCAGGACGGTCCGGTGCTGTGCTTCGCCGGGCATACCGACGTGGTGCCCACCGGCCCCACCCAGGCCTGGCAGATCGCCCCATTCGAGGCGGTGATCGACGAGCAGGGCATGCTCCACGGGCGCGGCGCGGCCGACATGAAGGGCAGCCTGGCGGCCATGCTGGTGGCCGCCGAGCGCTTCGTCGGCGACCATCCGAACCACAGGGGCTCGGTGGCCTTCCTGATCACCAGCGACGAAGAAGGCCCGGCCCATCACGGCACCAAAGCGGTGGTCGAGCGCCTGGCTGCACGCAACGAGCGCCTGGACTGGTGCATCGTCGGCGAGCCGTCGAGCACCACCCTGGTCGGCGACGTAGTCAAGAACGGCCGACGCGGCTCGCTCGGTGCGACTCTGACCGTGCGCGGCGTGCAGGGCCATGTGGCGTATCCGCACCTGGCCCGCAACCCGATCCACCTGGTCGCCCCAGCCCTGGCCGAGCTCGCCGCCGAGCACTGGGACGACGGCAACGCCTTCTTCCCGCCAACCAGTTTCCAGGTGTCCAACCTCAACAGCGGCACGGGCGCCACCAACGTCATTCCCGGTGAACTGACGGCAGTGTTCAACTTCCGTTTCTCCACCGAGTCCACGGTCGAAGGCCTGCAGCAGCGCGTGGCCGCGATTCTCGACAAGCATGGCCTGGACTGGCACGTGGACTGGGCGCTGTCCGGCCTGCCGTTCCTGACCGAGCCCGGTGCGCTGCTGGACGCGGTGGCCGCGAGCATCAAGAACGTCACTGGGCGCGACACCCAGGCCTCCACCAGCGGCGGCACCTCCGACGGGCGCTTCATCGCCACCCTCGGCACCCAGGTGGTCGAGTTGGGCCCGGTCAACGCCACGATCCACCAGGTCAACGAACGAATCCTGGCCAGCGACCTCGATGTGCTGACCGAAATCTACTACCAGACCCTCGTCGAGTTACTCGCCTGATGCTCACCTGCCCCCTCTGCACTGCCATGCTGGCCAACGCCGACAACGGCATGGTCTGCCCCAGCGGTCACCGTTTCGACCGCGCGCGCCAGGGCTACCTGAATCTGCTGCCGGTGCAGCACAAGAACAGCCGCGACCCCGGCGACAACCAGGCCATGGTCGAGGCTCGCCGGGACTTCCTCAACGAAGGCCACTATGCGCCGGTGGCCCAGCGCCTGGCCGAGCTTGCAGCCGAGCGCTGGCCTCGGCGCTGGCTGGACATCGGCTGTGGCGAGGGGTACTACACCGAACAGATCGCCCAGGCGCTGCCGCGCGCCGACGGGTATGCCCTGGATATCTCCCGCGAGGCGGTCAAACGCGCCTGCAAGCGAGCGCCGTCGGTGCATTGGCTGGTTGCCAGCATGGCGCGTGTGCCGCTTGCCGATGCCAGCTGCCAGTTCCTGACCAGCGTCTTCAGCCCGCTGGACTGGGACGAAGCCAAGCGCCTGCTGGCGCCGGGGGGTGGCCTGATGCGTGTGGGACCCACCAGCGGCCACCTGATGGAGCTGCGCGAACAGCTGTATGACGAGGTGCGCGACTACGTCGACGACAAACACCTGTTGCAGGTGCCCGAGGGCATGCAGCATGCCCACCATGAAACCCTGACCTTCAAGCTCAAGCTGATCGACGCGCAATCGCGCGCCAACCTGCTGGCGATGACGCCGCATGGCTGGCGCGCCAGCGCCGAGCGACGGACCGCGGTGATCGAACAGCCGCGGCCGTTCGTGGTCACGGTATCCATGCGCTACGATTACTTTGTGCGTCAAGACTGAGCGAGCCTACCCATGCGCCAACCCGATATCGAGATTTACCTCAAGGACGCCGACGTCGATCACAAGGCCATCGCCGCATGGCTCGCCCAGGCCCTGGGCCCCTGCAGCGACTGGCAGCAGAAAGGCCAGACCTGGAAGTGCCAGGCCGGCGACGTGCCGGTCACCTGGCTGCCCAAGGCGGTCGGCAAGTGGAACAGCCTGTACCTGGAGAGCGACGCCACGCCGTGGGACGACGACGTGGCCTGCGCCCGTGCAGCTTTCAAGGCCCTGAATGTGGAGGTGCGCTGTGCGCCTGGGAGCTGGGTGGAAGAAGAAGGCGAAGAGAATGCCGACCGCTGGATCCGTATCAGCGACGATGGCGAAGAGGAAATCACCTGGCGTACCAGTTGATACACCGCAGCGCGACGGTTCGCGGCCAGTGGCCGCTCCTGCGGAACCATTCGGGACCGCTGCGGGCAGGCCATGCAAAACCCCTGCAGGAGCGGCCAGTGGCCGCGAAAGAGCCCGTAGCCGCGCGAAGATATTCGCCGACACCCCGCATCCCTTACGTCGGCAAAAGCCGGTAAAATAGCGTTTTCCCCCCAAGCCCTGGCCTATGACCCGCTCACCTCTGCACCGCCTCGTGTTCGGCACCTTGCGCCGCTTGTTGTACCTGTGGGTTCGGTCTGAAACCATCAACCAGTCCTCGTTCACCTTGAACCTGGATCGCAGCAGGCCCGTGCTGTACGCCTTGCAATCGCCTTCGCTGGCCGACCTTGCCGTGGTCGACCGCGAATGCAGCAAAGCCGGCCTGCCACGCCCGGTGCTGCCCGTGGCCATCGGCGATCTCATGGAGCCCACGGCAGTGTTCTACCTGACCCCGGACCCTGACTGGCTGGGCCGGCAAGACAAGCGCGGCGCCCCGCCCACCCTGGCGCGGCTGGTCACGGCACTGGCACAGAACGCCGGCGAAGATGCGCAGATCATTCCGGTAAGCGTGTTCTGGGGCCAGTCGCCAGCGAGCGAATCCAGCCCCTGGAAGCTGCTGTTCGCCGACAGCTGGGCGGTTACCGGGCGCTTGCGCAAGCTGGTCAGCATTTTGATCCTGGGACGCAAGACCCGCGTACAGTTTTCCGAGCCAATCCACCTGGCCGAACTGGTGCAGCAGAACAAGGGTCACGAGCGAACGGTGCGCATGGCTCAGCGCATCCTGCGTGTGCATTTTCGCAACCTGAAGACGGCAGTCATCGGCCCCGACATTTCCCATCGCCGCCATCTGGTCAAGGGTCTGGTGCGCGACCCACTGGTGCGCCAGGCCATTGCCGAAGAAGCCGAACGCGAGCACATCACCCTGGAAAAGGCCGAGGCCCGAGCGTTGCACTACGGCAACGAAATTGCCTCGGACTACACCTACACCGCCATCCGCTTCATGGAAGTGGTGCTCAGCTGGTTCTGGAACAAGATCTACGACGGCATCAAGGTCAACAACATCGACGGTGTGAAGGACGTTGCCCGCGGCAACGAGATCATCTATGTGCCATGCCATCGCAGCCACATCGACTACCTGCTGCTGTCTTACCTGCTGTTCAAGAACGGCCTGACGCCACCCCATGTTGCTGCCGGCATCAACCTCAATATGCCTGTGATCGGCAGCCTGCTGCGCCGAGGCGGGGCGTTTTTCATGCGCCGCACTTTCAAGGGCAATCCGCTGTACAGCGCCGTGTTCAACGAATACCTGCACACCCTGTTCACCAAGGGTTTTCCGGTGGAGTACTTCGTCGAAGGCGGGCGCTCGCGCACCGGACGCATGCTGCAACCCAAGACAGGCATGCTGGCCATCACCCTGCGTAGCTATCTGCGCTCCTCGCGTACGCCCATCGTCTTCGTACCGGTGTACATCGGCTACGAACGCGTGCTGGAAGGCCGTACCTACCTAGGCGAGCTGCGCGGCGCGGCGAAGAAGAAAGAGTCGATTCTGGACGTCTTCAAGGTCATCGGCGCACTCAAGCAGCGCTTTGGCCAAGTGGCGGTCAACTTCGGCGAGCCGATCAAGCTGCAGGCTTTTCTCGATGAACAGCAGCCTGGCTGGCGCGAGCAAGACCTGGCGCCGCAGTTCAAGCCCGACTGGCTGAACGAAACCACGCACCGCCTGAGTATCCGCGTGGCTCGCCACATGAACGAGGCCGCAGCTATCAACCCGGTAAACCTGGTGGCACTGGCACTGCTGTCGACCAGCAAGCTGGCCCTGGACGAACGGGCAATGGAGCGGGTCCTCGACCTGTACCTGACCCTGCTGCGCCAGGTGCCCTACTCGCCTCATACCACCGTTCCCACTGGCGATGCTCGTAGCCTGATCGCTCATGTCCAGGGCATGCAGCTGCTGTCCGAACAGAGTGATGCCCTGGGCAAAATCCTGTATCTGGACGAACAGCACGCGGTGCTGATGACCTATTACCGCAATAACGTGTTGCACATCTTCGCCCTGCCCGCGCTACTTGCCAGCTTCTTCCAGAGCACTTCGCGCATGACCCGCGAGCAGATCCTGCGCTACGCCCACGCGCTGTACCCCTATCTGCAGGCCGAACTGTTCATCCGCTGGAACGCCGGGCAGCTCGACGAGGTGATTGACCAGTGGCTGCAAGCGCTGGTCGAACAAGGCCTGCTGCGCCTGGAAAACGGTGTGTACCTGCGCCCCGCACCGAGCTCGCGGCAATTCGTGCTGCTGACCTTGCTGTCGCGTGCCATCGCGCAGACCCTGCAGCGTTTCTACATGGCCATCGCCCTGTTGCTCAATGCCGGGCAGAACACCCTCAGCGCCGAAGAACTGGAAAACCTGTGCACCACCATGGCCCAGCGCCTGTCGATCCTGCATGGCCTGAACGCCCCGGAGTTCTTCGACAAGAGCCTGTTCCGTCACTTCATTCAGACCCTGCTCGATCAAGGGGTACTGCGCCGCGATGCCCAAGGCAAGTTGAGCCACCACCCCATGCTCGATGAGCTGGCCGAAGGCGCTGCCAAACGGGTATTGCCCGCTGAAATACGCCTGTCGATCCGCCAGGTTGCGCTGCACCGCAGCGATGAGGCCGCCGATGGGCTGTGATCGACGACGGTCTTTGCCTATGCTTTTGCCTGACGGCCGAATTTGTAAATGGAGATAACCATGAAGCGCCTTTCACTGATCGTATTCAGCGCCCTCATCGGCGCCTGTAGCAGCATGCAGCCCGCACCCAAGGCCACGCTCGAGGGGGAGGCGTTCTATCTGCAGCGCATCGCCTTGCCGCCTTCGGCCGTATTGACCGTGAGCCTGCAGGACGTATCCCTGGCTGACGCACCTGCGGTGGCCCTGGCCCGGCAGAGCGGCCCGATCACTGGCCAGGTGCCGCTGCCGTTCAAACTTGAATACGACCCGGCCCAGGTCAAGCCGGGGCATCGCTATTCGGTGAGTGCCCGCGTTGAAGCCGACGGGCACCTGCTGTTCGTCAGCACCCAGCATCACGGCGTGACGCTGGATGGCAAGGATGAGCAGCCGCTGCGTATCCGCATGGATGCCGCTTTGCGGTAGGCAGGGCTGCGGCGGTGTTCAGAACCGATAGACGCTGCTCAATACCGCCGCACGACCATCACCGAATTCCACGGCCGAGGAACGGGTATCGCTGCCGATGACCGTGCGCACCCGCTCGACGTACTTCGTGTCGGTCAGGTTGCTCAGGTTCAGCTGCAGCTCGAGGTTGTCGGAAGCCCGGTAGCCCAGCATCGCGTCGTGTACCCAGTAGGCATCGAGCTTGATTTGATCCTGGGACGTCAGGTTGCGTTTGCCGACGTGGCGGATGCCGTAGGCCAGGGTAATGTCGCTGGGAAGCTGGTAGGCGGTCCATAGATTGAAAGATCGGGGCGCCGTGTTTTTCAGTGCCTGACCTATGCGTTCGGGATTGGCCACCGACTTCAGTGTCTCGCTGCTTTGCAGGGTGTAGTTGGCGAACACGTGCCACTTCTCGCTCAATGCGCCCGTGGCCGCCAATTCCAACCCCTGCACGCGCTGCTTGCCGGCAAGCAAGTTGCTGCCGTCGCTCAAGCGCTCGCGCACGTTGTCCTTGACCACCCGGAACAGCGCGCCTTCCAGCTGCAGCCGCTCATCGAGCAATTGCCACTTGGTACCCAGTTCCCAGGTCTTGCCCTTCTCGGGTTCCAGGCTCTGGGTGCTGTCGGAAAGACCACCGCCGTAGGTCAGCAGGTTCTCGGCCGAAGGGTTGAACGAGGTGCCGTAGGCGACGTAGAAGCGACCGTGCTCGGTGGGCTTGTAGACCAGGCCGGCGCGTTGGCTGAACACGCCGTCGGTTGAGCCGGCCTGGGTCCGAACGCCGCTGGCCGAGCGATTGCTGGCCTGGGCCCGCATGTGGTCGTAGCGCAGGCCCAGGCTGACGTCCCACTGCTCGTCCAGGGCCAGGGTATCGAACACGTACAGGGCCCGATCTTCCATGCTGTTGTGCGCCACGCTGGTAGGCGACTTGACCTTCGGCCCGCTCCAGTAACCTGGCGGGTTGGCCAGATCGTAGCCGTTGGCTGGGTAGAAGGACTCCACGGCATAGCCCGAGGCCTTGCGATCGTAGGTTTCGCGCGACAGTTCCGCGCCGACCACCAGGGTATGGCCCAGGCCGAAGGTATCGAAGTGACCGGTCAGGCTGGTCTGGTTCATCGCCAGGCGGGTCTGCACGTCGCGCCGATAGGCTTGGGGCCCTGCCGGCAGGTAGCGTAGCGCCGGAAGCTTGGCCAGCCTGACATGGGAAGCGGACACGGTGGCATCGCGGTCAACCTGGCTGAGCCGGGCAAGGTTCTGCACGCTCCAGTCCGGGTTCAGGTCGTGCTCGTACTTGACCGTCAGGCTGTCGGTGTCGGTGCGGTCCTGGTCCAGGTTCCGCCAGCCATAATAGTGACTGGTCTTGACGCCCGGCAAGCGCTTGCCATCGCGTGCAGGCACGCCGTAGTCAGGCAGGTTGTCATCGCTCTGGTGGAAATAGCTGAGGGTCAGGCGCGTGTCGCTGCCGTGCCCGAACATCAGCGACGGCGCCAGGCCCCAGCGCTGCTGTTCGATGCGATCGCGCCCCGGCACGTGGTTCTCGTGAGCCATCAGATTGAGACGAAACAGGGTACCGTCGCCCAGGTCGTGCAGCTGCTGATTGGTGTCCAGGGTCAGGCGCCGATAGCGATCGGTACCAACGCCGGCGCCCAGCTCGGTGAAGCTGTCGGCAACCGGCAGCTTGGTGATCAGGTTGATGGAGCCACCGGTGGCGCTCGCGCCACCGAACACCGAACTGGGCCCCTTGATGACCTCCACCTGCTCCAGGTTGAACAGGTCGCTGCGGCTGGTCTGCGCAGAGTCGCGCAGGCCGTCGATCTGCAGGTTGGCATTGGCGCTGAAACCGCGGATGTTGATGCTGTCACCCGACCCGCCGCCGCCCTCGCCCGCATTGAAGGAGATGCCGGAGACGTTGGACAGTGCCCGGCGCAGGCTCAGGGCATTCTGCTCGCGCATGATCTGGCGCGGGACAACGGTAACCGTTTGCGGCACGTCGAGCAGTGGCACGGCGTACTTGGCGGAAGCCGAACGCTCGACCTGGTAGGGTGGCGCGGCCTGCTTGCCGGTCACGCTCAGCTTGTCGAGCACCAGCGATTCGGGCCCTTCGTGGGCATTGGCACCTGCGGCGCAACCGATCAACGCCAGGCCCAGCGCCGAACGGCGGGGCAATGTGCAAACTCCTGTAGAACGGTACATGTATACAGCCTCACTACAAATGAGACTTGATTCTATTTGAGCGCATCGGGCTAAAACCGGCTGGGAAAAAATCAGGACCGATCCTACGTACCCCCGGGCGCCGGGGGTCGTCCTGGCCTACAACCTGCGTCCATTCATCACGTCGGCTTCAGCGCTTTCTTCGGATAGATATCGTAGCGGCTGGACTTGCCTTCCAGCGCATGGCTCGGTTTGCAGCCCTCAATGCACGGCGCCTTGCGCGGTCGCTTGACCACTACGCGATGGCTGGCCAGGGCCAGAGCGGCGGCCAGCAGGGCCGGCGCGTCCATGTCATCGCCCACCAGCGGCCGGAACAGGCGCATTTCCTTCTTCACCAACGCACTTTTTTCGCGATGGGGAAACATCGGATCCAGGTAGATCACCTGGGGCGCTTCGCCCTGCCACTGCTGCATGACCTCGATCGAGTTGCCCTGAAGCAAATGCATGCGTGCAACGATGGCGCCTACCTCCAGGTCACCCTGGGCACGGGCCAGTCCGTCCTCGAGCAGCGCGGCGATGATCGGCTGTCGCTCCACCAGGCTCATTTCGCAGCCCAGGCTGGCCAGCACGAACGCGTCCTTGCCCAGGCCGGCCGTGGCATCCAGTACCCGCGGGCGCACGCCCGGCTGCACGCCTACGGCCTTGGCGATCATCTGACCGCTGCCACCGCCGTACAGTCGTCGGTGAGCGACGGCGCCCTCGACGAAATCCACACGCACGGGCCCCGGCGCGTCCGCGCCCAGTTGTTGCAACTGCAGGCCGGTTTCGCCGACCTGCAGCACGAAATCGGCGTCGGGCAACTGGCGAGGCAGATGCAGGCGTTGCGCCCATCGTTCGGCTTGCGGTTCGCAGGCGTCGTTCTGTGCCTGAACCTGGATGCGACCACCGGCTTGCTGCTCCACTGAAGATTCCTGTATCGAAAGGCTAAAAGATCGGCGCACGCCGCCGATAAGAACTTTGCCAGGCATTTTGCCAGAGCCCAAGCGTGCCGAGTGCCATGTCCGTCATCAATTCCACAGCGCCAGGTTACATTTCGCCCATCGGCGACTTCAGCCAGCACAACATCCAGACCCTGGGTGCTGCAAGTGCGCTGTGGCAGGACTTCTTTGCCCAGGCATTGACCGAGCACTGCGATGGACAGCTGCCAGGGCAGGCTCATGCAGCGGCGGACAATGCAGCGGCGGCCGAGCCCAGCGCCGGCAGCGAGATCCTGGCGCACATTCTTCTGCAGCGCCTGTGCGATGTTCGCGACACCGAAGTGAAGCCTCCCGAGCCGCTGTTTCTGCCAAAGGCCGAACTGGAGCTGACGTTGCTGGACAAACCCTCGGCGCCGCTGCCCGAGCAGGACGTGCTGGCCCAACAGGCGCAGTTGGCGTTCGACAGCCGCTGGGTTCGTCCACTGGTGCTGAACCAGGGTGGCCAGAGCACGCAACCTGCCCCCGCGCCTCTGCCTCGGGCACTGCGCCTGCCGATTGCCGAGCTCGACTGGCAGTTGGCACAGACGCCGGTACCGCTGGCGCAGGAAACCATCAGTGAGCAATGCCATGCGTTGGATCTGGACCTGAGCTGGAGGCGCCCCGCCGTGTTGAACAACATCCGTCTGGCTGCCTGAGCGCCGATCGCATCCATCCAGATACCTCGCGTGCACCGCCGACGCGGCTCGCGCCGCTGCTACAGAGGCCCGCACCGGCAGCCATATGGCAGCGGCGCAAGCCGCGTCCGGCGTTCAGCCAGCCCATGCCCTGTAGCAGCGGCGCAAGCCGCGTCCGGCGTTCAGCCAACACAGGCCCTGTAGCAGCGGCGCAAGCCGCGTCCGGCGTTCAGCCAGCCCATGCCCTGTAGCAGCGGCGCAAGCCGCGTCCGGCGTTCAGCCAACACAGGCCCTGTAGCAGCGGCGCAAGCCGCGTCCGGCGTTCAGCCAACCTAGGCCCTGTAGCAGCGGCGCAAGCCGCGTCCGGCGTTCAGCCAACCCAGGCCCTGTAGCAGCGGCGCAAGCCGCGTCCGGGTTCACCGCGGTGGCCGGAAATGAATCAGCGACACACGCTCCAGCGGCCCATGTCGAGGTGAAAATGGTTGCGGTGGGCGGCGTTGTACTCGGGGCCCAGCACGGTATTGAAATGCTTGCAGGCGCCGTCGCGTACCTGGCGCAGGAAGCGCGCGTTGGCGCTGTCGCCAGGCCAATCCTTGAGCACGTTGATACGACGTCCGTCGGCCAGACGAAACCCGGCGATGTCCAGCGCGTTGGCGCTGGCGTGCTGGCTCAGACGTCCTTCACTGCGACCATAGACATTGCGGCAGGCAAAACTGCCCAGGTGATCCACTTGCGTTACTGCCTGACCGAACGTCGCCTGCGCTGCCGGCTGCAGGGCTTGGCGCTCGAACATGGCGAACGCCACCACCACCGGGCAGGTGGCGAGGAAACTGCTGCTTAACCTGACCTCGCTGCCCTGCACGCGCAACACGTTCACCAACGGGCACTTGGCATCGGCCGGGCTGTCGGCCTGAACGCTATAGCGCACGGTGGAAGTTGCCAGAGCCTGCACACACAGCTGTGGATCATTCTGTAACTTGCCGAGCTTGTAGCGGGTAAGGAAATTCACCGGCTCGGCGATATCCAGCGGGGCCCAGGGATTCCAGCGATCGGGCACGTCGACCCAGCCTCGCCACACGGCAACGGGCGCGGCGGCCAGAAGCAGCAGAATGATCAGCAATTTCGGCACACAGGCTCCTGCTTGGCGTGGCTGAACGGTACTTGCGGGAAAACCGCGTCAGAGCAGGCCGAGTTGCGCCGTCTGTGGCTCCCGAGGCAGTTCCATTAAGGCCGGCAGGCCTGGCAAACGTTCCATCAAACGCTCGTGGAAACGCCGGGCCAGGGCGGGCGCGAGCAGGTTGTCGGCGGTGTGCAGAAAAATGTAAGGGGTACGCCCTTCTTCGATCCAACCGGCAATCTTCTCTACCCAAGGGGCCAGAAAAGGCTCGTTCGCCTGCAACTCCGGATGGCCAATGAAGCGTACCTGCGGGCTATGGCTGAACGCCGCTGGGCGCGGTGGCACTCGCGGCTTCTTGGACTGAGCGTGAAGCACGGCGGGCGCGCTCGAAACGCAGCTGAACAGCGCCCGCGGATCCAGGCAGATACGCTCGACATTGCGTTCGCGCAGCAAATTGTTGAGCAACCGCTCCTCGTCACCGCGGGCGAAGAACGCGCCATGACGTACCTCCACGGCGATGGGCCGCTGCAGGACGTCGATGAAACCGATCAACTCCGGTAGACGCCAAGGCGTGAAAGACGCTGGCAACTGCAACCACAGGGGCGCCACCCGATCGCCCAGCGGCGCGAGCAGCCGACAAAAATCCTCAGCCACTCCCAGTTGCTCGCGCAGATCGCCACCATGGCTGATGTCGCGCGGCAGTTTGGCCGTGAAGCGAAAATCGGACGGCATGCTTGCAGCCCAGCGTTCCACGGTATTGGGCGCCGGCCGTGCGTAGAACGTGGTGTTGCCTTCCACAGCGTTGAACTGCTGGGCATAGAGAGCCAGGAAATCCGGCGGACGCGCGTCTTGCGGATAGAAATCCCCGCGCCAGGCGTTTTCGCTCCACGACGGACAGCCGATGAAATAGGGCAGGCTGGGCACAGTCAGATATGCACATCCAGGCCCAGGACTTCATTGTCCCATTCGACGAAACCCTGGGTGCTCAGGTACATGCCCAGCGCGTCGGCCGCACGCCGGCTCATCGAGCGGGGAAAGATCATATCCTGCTGGCGGGCCGGCACGCTGGTGCCACGCGCGCGGGAGCGCTGGGGCGTAGGTTGCGCAGGAACCTCGAACTCGCCTTCGATATCGTCGGCGGTTTCCTGCACCCGCGCCTTGTCCGCAAGCGGCTTGCGCTTGATTGGATAAGGCTGGGAGGAAACACCATCGATACGCATCAGATTCACTCGATCGTCGAGACAAGCCGCCACAGTATCCTGCAGTGACCCAAGTAACCACTAGACCACAAATTGCGGCAAAGTTTTATCTTCATGGCAGATTATGCCGATGAAATGCGCACTACAGGGTTGAACGCCGACGAAGCGTACTACAACGGCGACTTCTTCGGTGTGGCAACGTTGTCACGCAGATAGACCGGCTGGGCGCCATCGGCGGGCAAGCCTTCGCCACGTGCCCAGGCAAACCGTGCAAGCTCGAGCAGGTCTTGCGCATGAGGCAGCAGATCGGCATCACGCCCTACGATGGGCACGGCGATCCGCTCGGCATAGGTCCAGCCGGTGCCTGCGCCGAACCATTCGCCAGAGGCCTGGGCCGGCAGCAGGGCACGTTCGGGAGCGAATACCCCCTCCTTACCCTGCAGGCGCATTTCTCCCGCGTGCTCCCGATAACAACCCCAGTACACCTCGTCCATGCGCGCGTCGATCGCGGCCGCTACCTGGCCGACGCCATGCTCGCGCCAGGCGCGCTGCGCCAGCAGGGCCAGGTTGGACACTGGCAACACGGGACGATCCAGACCGAACGCCAGGCCCTGGACCACCCCCACCGCGATGCGCACCCCGGTGAAAGCGCCCGGGCCGCGCCCGAAAGCGATCGCATCGACGGCCGTCAGCGCTACCCCCGCTTCGGCCAGCAAGGTCTTGATCATGGGCAGCAGCTTCTGCGCGTGAAGGCGCGGGATCACTTCATAGTGGCTCGACACCTTGCCATCGTGCAGCAACGCAACGGAACAGGCTTCAGTGGCAGTGTCCAGGGCCAGCAGGGTGGTCATCGAAAGGGTCCAGGCAAGGGGGAATAGGCGATTATAGACAACTACGGCCCGCAAGCGGGCCGTTCATGGCAAGGCAGTGGCCGACACCCAGTGTGTGGATGCCAGGCGTCTGGATGCCAGCACTCAGCTCAGTGCGGCAAGCACCTTGGCGGTGATGTCGGCGACCGAACCGACGCCTTCGACGTGGCTGCACTTGGGCTTGCCATGGGCAGCCGCCAGTTCGTTGTAGAAGGCCACCAAGGGCTTGGTCTGCGAGTGGTAGACCGAGAGGCGATGACGCACGGTTTCCTCGGTGTCGTCCTTGCGCTGCACCAACGCCTCACCGGTCACGTCATCCTTGCCCGCTTCGCGCGGTGGATTGTAGACGGTGTGATAGACCCGGCCCGATGCCTCATGGACCCGACGGCCGGCGATACGCTGAACGATCTCTTCGTCGTCGACGGCGATTTCCAGAACGTGATCGAGCTCCACACCATTGGTGACCAGCGCTTCGGCCTGCGGAATGGTGCGCGGGAAGCCATCGAAGAGGAAGCCGTTGGCACAGTCGGGCTGGGCAATGCGCTCCTTGACCAGGGCAATGATCAGGTCGTCGGACACCAGGCCACCGCTGTCCATGACGCTCTTGGCCAGCACGCCCAGTTCGCTACCGGCCTTGACGGCAGCACGGAGCATGTCGCCCGTGGAAATTTGCGGGATACCGAATTTTTCGGTGATGAATTTTGCCTGAGTACCTTTACCGGCCCCGGGAGCTCCCAGCAGAATCACGCGCATCGATGTGCTCCTCTCGATTTTTATAGATAGTCGTCGAATCTGCTTCCGCCGCGCTGACGGCAGAAGCCCTTCCCAAGAAAAATGATGGCCGCAAGATGGCCAAAGGCTGATCAAGATACACAGCGGGCACGGGGCACACAAGCCACCGAAAGTCGCAGGCACCTGCCCCCGAGGACGGCATCCTGCAGGGGTTGTACCGGGTATCACCGCCAATCGGTTGCACCCGAGCTGACAGCTGCCCGGCTGCACCGATCGACCACCAGTCTCAACCAGTATTGCGCAACCCGGCGGCGATGCCTGCCACGGTGACCAGCAGGGCCTGTTCCAGAGGGCTGTCCAGCGCCGCTTCGCGGGCGCGCGAGCGTTTCAGCAGTTCGGCCTGCAACTGATGCAACGGATCCAGGTAGGTGTTGCGCAGGCTGAAGAACTCCAGGGTCGTCGGGCTGTGCGCAAGCAGGTGAGTCTGCCCGGTCAGGCCCAGCACGGCCGCGCAACACTGCGACAATAGGTCGCGCAGTTGCGCGCCCAATGGCTGCAGCTCGGGTTCGACCAGCCGCACGTCATACAGCGCCGCAATCTCGGCATCGGCCTTGGCCAGCACCATCTCGAGCATGTCGATGCGCGTGCGGAAGAACGGCCAGTGGGCGCGCATCGAAGCCAGTTGTGCAGCCTGGCCACGCGCCAGCGCTGCGCCCAGGGCCGCCTCCCAGCCCAGCCAGGCGGGCAGCATCAGCCGCGTCTGGGTCCAGCCGAATATCCACGGAATGGCGCGCAGGCTTTCGATGCCGCCCTGCCGGCGCTTGGCCGGACGGCTGCCCAGTGGCAAACGACCGAGCTCCTGTTCGGGCGTGGCCTGGCGGAAGTACTCGACGAAGTGCGGGTTCTCGCGCACCACCTGCCGATAGGCCTTGACGCCCTGCTCCGCCAACTCGTCCATCACGGTGCGCCAGGCAGGCTCGGGCAGCGGCGGCGGCAGCACGGTGGCTTCCAGCACGGCGGCGACATACAGGTTGAGATTTTGCTCGGCGATGTCCGGCAGGCCGAACTTGAAGCGGATCATTTCGCCCTGCTCGGTGGTGCGGAAGCGCCCCGCCACCGAGCCTGGTGGCTGCGACAGAATGGCCGCATGGGCCGGACCGCCGCCGCGGCCGACGGTGCCGCCGCGACCATGGAACAGCAACAGCTCGACGCCGTGCGCCTGGCAAATGTTCACCAGGGTTTCCTGGGCCCGGTACTGCGCCCACGCGGCGGCGGTGGTCCCGGCATCCTTGGCCGAATCGGAGTAGCCGATCATCACCTCCTGCGGACCCTGCAGCGAGCGGCGGTAGTCGGGCAGCTGCAGCAGGCGCTCGAGCACCGGGCCGGCATTGTCGAGGTCGGCCAGGGTTTCGAACAGCGGCACCACGCGCATCGATCGACGCAGCCCGGACTCCTTGAGCAGAAGCTGCACCGCCAGCACGTCAGAGGCGGCGCCCGCCATGGAGATCACGTAGGAGCCCAGCGACGCAGCCGGCGCGGCCGCTACCTCGCGGCAGGTAGCCAGCACTTCGGCGGTGTCTTCGCTGGGTTCGAAGCAGGTCGGCAGCAACGGCCGGCGATTGGCGAGCTCGCGCACGAGGAATTCGACCCGCGCCTCTTCGTCCCAGTCGGCATAGCGACCCAACCCCAGGTACCCGGTGATCTCGCTCAACGCTGCGCGATGGCGGGTCGAATCCTGACGCACGTCGAGGCGCACCAGGAACAGGCCGAAGGTCACGGCGCGGCGCAGGCAGTCCAGCAGCGGTCCATCGGCGATCACGCCCATGCCGCAGGCGTGCAGTGAATCGAAGCACAACTGCAACGGCTCGATCAGCTCGCGATTGTCCTGCAGCACCTGGTCATCGCCGGGCTGATCGCCCGGCAGCGAGGCATGGGCCCAGTTGCGCGTGGCCCGCAGGCGTTCGCGCAGTTGCTTGAGCACGGCGCGATAGGGTTCGCGGCTGTCGGGCGCTTGGGCCATGAGCGGCGCACTGGCCTGCTGCATGGACAGATCGGCGGCCAATTGGTCGACATCGCGCAGAAACAGATCCGCCGCCATCCAGCGCGCCAGCAGCAGCACTTCGCGAGTAACCTTGGCTGTCACGTTCGGATTGCCGTCGCGGTCGCCGCCCATCCACGAAGCGAAGCGTATGGGTGCAGCGCCCAACGGCAGGCGTTGGCCGGTGGCGGCCTGCAATGCCGCGTCGACCTTGCGCAGGTGGTTGGGCACCGCTTGCCACAGCGAATTTTCTATGACCGCGAAGCCCCATTTGGCCTCATCCACAGGCGTGGGTCGGGTACGACGGATTTCCTCGGTGTGCCAGGCCTCGGCGATCAACCGCTGCAGGCGCTCGCGCACCGCGTTGCGCTCGGCGGTGGTGAGATCGCGGTGGTCATGCAAGGCCAACTGCGCAGCGATGGCGTCGTATTTCTGGATCAGCGTGCGGCGAGCCACTTCGGTGGGGTGCGCGGTCAACACCAGCTCGATATCCAGCGCCAGCAACTGCTGCGCCAAGGCTTCAGGGCTGTGCCCGGCGCTTTTCAACCGCCCCAGCAGCTCACCCAGAGCAAGGTTTTCGAAAGGTTCGGGCTGGCCCTCGTCGCGACGGCGGATCAGTTGGTATTGCTCGCAGATGTTGGCCAGGTTGAGGAATTGATTGAAGGCGCGGGCCACGGGTAGCAGCTCTTGCTCACCGAGGTCGTCCAGGCTGGAGCGCAGTTCGGCGCTGACCGCGTCACCGGCCGGATCAGCCCGACGGTCCGCCTTGGCGCCACGCCGTATGCGCTCGATCTTTTCCAGAAAGGCCTCGCCGTACTGCTCGCGGATGGTATTGCCCAGCAATTCGCCAAGCAGGTGCACGTCTTCGCGCAGGCGCAGATCGATATCGGACATCGGCATTTTCTCCATTGCTTGGAAACGGTGTGCCCTTGCAGCCCGCGCGGCGCGGCGTGTGATCCGATTGCCATGGCCACTGAACAAGCACGGGAAAAATGGCTCTACAAACTATTGGCAAGCAGCAACGGCTGCCAGACCACAACGGCTCTACAGCAAAGAGTGCCCCAGCCGAGCCGAGGCTGACAAGCATGGTGGACAGGGGCGTGAATAACCAGCGCATGAGGTATCTATGAAGATTCATCAACTGGCCGAGCATTGGGAACAGAACGCCAAGGGTCGACTGACCGACACGGGCATCAACATACATCTGGACATGGAGTCGGCCGCACGCCTGGCGGCGCTGACCCAGATGTACCCCAAGCATCACGCTCAGGAACTGTTGGGCGAGCTGATCGGTGCGGCACTCGAAGAGCTCGAAGGCAGCTTTCCCTACGTCAAGGGGACCAAGGTCATCGCTACCGATGAAGAAGGCGACCCCATGTACGAAGACATCGGCGCAACACCGCGTTTCCTGGCGCTGTCGCGCGAACACCTTAGGCGCTTGAAAAACGATGCGGACGACACCGCGAACTGAACATGGACTGGCAACTTCAGGAAGATTCCTACACCTATAAAACGCTTGGTCAAATAGCCAGAAAAAAAAGCCAGCCCCTACGCATAAAACCATATAAATCAATAGAATAGTGTTCCATAGCGATTGTAGACTCGGAAAAAAGAGCCAGGAAATGGCCATCGATCCGTCCGCTGCGCATCGCGGCGGCAAGCCCGATTCGGCGTGCCGCGGATAGCGGACGAAGCAATCAATCGCTGTCCAACGGAGCACTATCGCGTGAATACATCCAGCGTCCGGTCGTCTTTCGGCCCTCTGAAAACAGCCCTTGTGTGCCTTGCTGCCGGTGTCGTGCTGACAGGCTGTGCCAGCAACGCACCGGTCGAGCAATATGCGCTGAGCCGGTCGGCCGTCAATGCGGCGGTGAGCGCCGGTGGTACCGAGTTCGCCGCCATCGAAATGAAGTCCGCCCAGGACAAACTCAAGAACGCTGAAATCGCCCTGCACCGCAAGCACCACGATGAAGCCCGGCGCCTCGCCGAGCAGGCTGAGTGGGATGCCCGTGTGGCCGAGCGCAAGGCTCAGGCCGCCAAGGCTCGCCGCGCCGTCGACGATGCCCGCCAGGGCGTTCAGGACCTGCGCGAGGAAGGCCTGCGCGCTGCTTCTTGAGCCTGGCCTTCGCGTTCTTCTTTCAAGATTCAGGAAAATACCGTGAACAACACATTCAAGTTCCCCGCCCTGTCGGCGCTGGTCGTACTGCTGGCTGCCTGCTCCAAGACCCCCAACCCGCAACTGGTGCAGGCCCAGGCCAACTTCGCCGGCCTGCAGGGCAACCCCAGGTCGGTACAGTTGGCCGCCCTGGAGACCAAGGACGCCGCCGACTGGCTGGAGCGCGCCGAAGCGGCCGCTCGCGCCAACGAGGCCGATGAGCACGTGGGTCATCTGGCCTACCTGAGCAATCAGCGTGTCGAAGTCGCCAGGCACACCATCGAGCTGCGCACGGCCGAGCAGGCGATCCTGGGCGTCGCCGCGCTGCGTGCCCAAGCCCGCCTGGAAGCTCGCGATGCGCAGATCAAGAAACTGCAGGAAAGCCTCAATGCCAAGCAGCCCGCAGCCGAAGTGATGGCCGTGGCACAGACCGAGCGCGGCAGCCTGGTGACCTTCGGCGACGTACTGTTCGAAGTGGGCCAAGCCGAGCTGCGCGCCAATGCCTACGACAACATAGGCCGCCTGGCGCAGTTCCTGCGCGACAACCCGGACCGCAAGGTCATCGTCGAAGGGCATACCGACAGCACGGGTTCGGCTTCCTTCAACCAGGCCCTTTCACAGCGACGCGCCAATGCCGTCATGGTGCAGCTGGTGCGTACGGGCGTGGGTGCCGAACGTATCGTGGCTCAGGGGCTGGGTATGGCCTACCCGGTTGCCAGCAACGGCGACGCTTCGGGTCGGACACAGAATCGCCGGGTAGAGGTGACCATTTCCAACGACAACCAGCCGGTCAGGAGCCGCGCTTCGCTGCATTGATCCACGATGCCTCGGAAAGCCCGGCCTGCGCGCCGGGTTTTTCATGCCCGGGCGTTTCATAGCGACGAACGCGCGGTAGGCTCGCGAGCCTTGGCCTTAAGTATGGTTCTGCGCGGTCGATAATCTAGGTGCCCTTCCCCTACCCGAGGCCTGCGACATGTTCTCTTTCAAACGCATGAAAAACGAAATGGCCGCCTTGCGTGAGGAAGTGGCAATGGTCAGGCAGATCCGTCAGGGCCTGGACGAAGAAACCATCCACCTGAGGCTCGACCCTCGCGGGTGCATTCTCGGCGTGAACGCCAACTTCGAGGAAGTGCTGCAATACCGCAATGACGAGCTGGCGGGCAAACCGCTGGAAAGCCTCGTTGCCGAACAGGTGCGCAGCGACCCGCACTATGCGCGGGTGCGGACCGCGATCCGGCAGGGCGAACATTTCTGTGGCGCCTGGCGGCTATTGCGCAAGGACGGCGGCGAAACCTGGCTGCGCGTCATCATGCACCCTGTACGCGCCACCGACGGCACGTTGCTCAAATTCTCCTGCTACGCAAGCGACCTGACCAATACCATCGAAACCTCTCGCGCCCACGAGAACTTCATCCAGGCACTGTTGCGCTCTACTGCGGTGATCGAGTTCGACCTCAGCGGGCACGTGCTCACCGCCAACGACCTGTTTCTGCAGGCGATGGGCTATCGCCTGGAGCAGGTAAAGGGCAAGCACCACCGGCTGTTCTGCAGCAGCGACATCGCCGACTCCAGCGAGTACCAGGCGTTCTGGGATCGGCTGCGCCGGGGGGAGTTCGTTGCCCAGCGCTTCAAACGCATCGACAGCAAGGGCCGGGATGTGTGGCTCGAAGCGTCCTACAACCCGGTCCGCGATGGCAATGCCAAAGTCTACAAGGTGGTGAAGGTCGCTACCGTCATTACCGAGATGGTAGAGCGTGAAATAGCCATCGCCGAAGCCGCCACGGTGGCGTACGACACGTCGGTGCGCACGGATGAAACTGCACTGCGCGGGGCGCAAGTCGTGCGTGAGACGGTCGAAGTGATGAAAGATCTGGCTCATCACATGCAAAGCGCCGCCGAAGGCATCGAAGCGCTGGACGAGCAGAGCCAGGTCATTTCCAACATCATCAAGACGATCAGCGGAATCGCCGCGCAAACCAATCTGCTGGCGTTGAATGCCGCTATCGAAGCTGCGCGAGCCGGTGAACAGGGTCGCGGTTTTGCAGTCGTCGCCGATGAAGTCCGGCAGCTGGCATCGCGTACGACCCAAGCCACTGCAGAGATCGAGAGCGTGGTGCAGCAGAACCAGAAACTGGCCACCGGTGCAGTAGCCACCATCGGCGCCGGCAAACACAAAGCCGAGTCTGGCCTGCAACTGGCGAACCAGGCAGGCACGGTGATTACCGAAATTCAGGACGGTGCGAAGCGCGTGCTGGGCGCGGTCGAGAGCTTTGCTACCCAACTGAGCGCCGAGTCCTAGTCGAGTTCCAGGCAGCTGTCGACACGGTATGTGGTCGACCTCCGTATCACGGCTTTTTTCATGGCGCCAAACCCGCGGCGTCAGAAAAAAACCACCCATTCGGACAAATTTCTGAACTATTCAAAATTCTCTTGTGTCCCAACGTTTAACCATTACAGCCAGCGGCGTCAGTGAGTCGCCGGGCTTGACCCAGGCGCGCGAAACGTTCGACTGTCATGGATTTTGATGTTTTTCAGGAGCTATCCAATGGAGTTGAAAGCCATGAATACCCGTACTGCCAAAACCTCGTCCACCCCTCTGCGCGGGCTGAAGCTGGCTGCCCTGGCGCTGGGCACTACCTTCGTTCTGGCTGGCTGCGCTGGCAAGCCACCGACCGAACAGTACGCTGTGACCCAGTCGGCCGTGAACAGCGCCGTTAGCGCTGGCGGTACCGAATACGCTGCCGTCGAAATGAAAGCGGCGCAGGACAAGTTCAAGCAGGCGGAAATCGCCATGCATGACAAGAACTACGAGAAAGCCAAGATGCTGGCCGAACAGGCCGAGTGGGACGCACGTCTGGCCGAGCGCAAGGCCCAGGCCGGCAAAGCCGCCAAGGCCGTGCAAGACTCCAAGCAGGGTGTACAGGACCTGCGCGAAGAAGCCGAGCGCAGCGCTCAGTAAGCTGCCCACCGCGACTTGAACTCGAATAAAGGATGAAGATTATGCGTAAACAATTGATGGTTCCTGCTCTGTTGGCTCTCAGCGTTGGCCTGGCAGCTTGCTCCACTCCGCCGAACCCTAACCTGGAACAGGCGCGGACCAATTTCTCGTCCCTGCAGACCAACCCCAAGTCGGTACAACTGGCGGCCCTGGAAACCAAGGACGCGTCGGAGTGGCTGGACAAGGCTGACAAAGCCTTCCGCGACGACGCCGACGCGAAGAAAGTCGACCAACTGGCCTACCTGACCAACCAGCGCGTTGAAGTGGCCAAGCAGACCATCGCCCTGCGCAGCGCCGAGGAAAACCTCAAAGGCGCAGCTGCCCAGCGCGCTCAGGCTCGCCTGGATGCCCGCGACGCTCAGATCAAGAAGCTTCAGGAAAGCCTGAACGCCAAGCAGACTGACCGCGGCACCCTGGTGACCTTTGGTGACGTGCTGTTCGACCTGAACAAGGCCGAGCTGAAATCGTCCGCGTTCGTCAACGTGGCCAAGCTGGCCCAGTTCCTTCAGGAAAACCCTGATCGCAAGGTCATCGTCGAAGGCTACACCGACAGCACCGGTTCGGCTGCCTACAACCAGAGCCTGTCCGAGCGTCGCGCCACTTCGGTAATGGCCGCACTGGTCCGCGCTGGCGTCGAGCCTTCGCGCGTCGTCGCCCAGGGCTATGGCAAGGAATACCCGGTTGCCGACAACACCAGCAACTCGGGCCGCGCCCAGAACCGTCGCGTGGAAGTGACCATTTCCAACGACAACCAGCCAGTGGCTCCACGCTCGTCGATGCGTTGATCCTCGCGCTGTAATCAAACGCCCCGGTGAGTGATCACCGGGGCGTGTTCATTTGTCCGCAGCGGGCGCTGGGTAGTTGGGAATCTCGCCCAGACGGCGCAGGCCATTGAAATGCTGCGGGTCATCCAGGTAGCGCAGCATGACCTGGCGCCAGGTGGGGTCGGCGAACGTCTGCACGTGTCCCCCGCGGGTCAGCTGCAGGACTCGCGGCAGCGGTGCCTGCTGGTACAGCGCGATACCGTTGGCCAACGGCACGATAGAGTCGTCCATGCTCTGGAAGAGCAGCGCCGGTGTGCCCTCGAGCTGGGCGATGGAGCGGATCGCGCTGTCGCTGTCGGGCACCAGCCAGGACAGCGGCACCTGCAGTGGCCAGGTCAGCCACGACGTGCTCAGTGCGTACTGGCCAACGGCGCGGTAACTGGCAGGGACGCCATCGAGCACCAGCGCCTGCAGGCGCTGGCGTTGCCTGGGGTGTTCGGCCAGGTAGTGCACGGCCATTGCGCCGCCCAGGCTTTGCCCCAGCAGGACCAACGGCTTGCCCTGCACCTCCGGCTTGCTCGCCAGCCAGGCGAATACGGCGTCGATGTCCTGGTAGATCGCCGGCAGGCTGGGCGACCCCTCGGAAATGCCGTAGCCACGGTAGTCGAGCATCAGCACCTGATAGCCCTGCCCGGGCAACCACCAGCTGCCGCCCAGGTGCCAGGCGAGGTTGCCGCCGTTGCCGTGTAGGTGCAGCACCGTGCCCTTGACCTCGACACCGGGCTTGGCAAGCAGCCACCAACCGTGCAATCGGGTACCGTCGGCGGCCGTGAGGTTGACGTCCTCGAAGCCCAGCCCGGCTTTTTCCGGGGTGAACGGCAACCCCCGCTCGGGGTAGAACAATAATGAGCTACAGCCAGTCAGTAGTGCGGTCAGTAGCAGCAGCGCTGGCAGGCGTCGCGATAGGCAGGCCTTCATGTGCAACGTCCGGACGCGGCTCGCGCCGCTGCTACAGGGGGGCGATGCAGCAATGTCGGCGAGCGTCGCGACAGGCAGGCCTTCATGTGCAACGCCCGGACGCGGCTCGCGCCGCTGCTACAGGGGGGCGATGCAGCCGCGTCGGCAGGTCAGAGGATGTTCGAGTAGTCGGCTTCAATTCGGTCCAGGCTCAGGTGATTGAGGAAGTTCGAGAAGCACATCCAGGCGGACAGTGCATTCATGTCGCGGAACTGTTCGGGCAGGTACTTGGGCGGCGTCACCAACCCTTCATCGACCAGCTGGCGCAGCGTGCGCATGTCCTCCAGGGTGGTCTTGCCACAGAACAGCAGCGGCACCTGTTCCAGCTTGCCCTTGCGCACGGCCAGCTGAATGTAGTTGTAGACCATGATGAAGCCTTTGAGGTACGACAGGTCCTTGGTGAACGGCAGCCCGGTCGGGGTCGAGCCGCGGAACACGCGGCTGGCGTTGCCGTAGGCCTCGGGCATCTCGAAGCCTTCTTCGCGAAAGAATTCAAACACCTGCAGGAAGTCGGCGCCCTCCTCGACCATGTGGATCGCGCGCGTGCGATTGGTCAGCTTGCGCAGGCGGCTGGGGTAGGAAGCGAAGGCGATCACTTCCATCAGGATCGCCAAGCCTTCCTGGGTCACCGTGGACGACGGCGGGCCCTTGGACAGGAAGGTGCAGATCGGCTGGTTCTGGCCATTGAGGGTGGTGGCAACATGGACCAGGCCCTCGTGCACCTCGAGGGCGCGCACATCGCGCTCGTTGAACATGGCATCGCTGCGGATCTTGATGTAGTCCGCCCCTGCGGCAGCGTCGGCGACGATGCCATCGGATTCGAACACGCGGATGGTGCCCTCGGTTTCGCCGAACACACGGTTCAGGCGCCCTTGCAGCATGTTCACTGCATCCTTGGCGGTCAGGGTCTTGGCTTCGTCCTTGAGATCGCCACGCCCGGCAATGTTGTTCAGGTAATCGGAGAGCATCAGGCCGAGGTCGGCCAGGGTCGGATCGCCGGCATGAAACGCATCCGACGCGGCGCCGTACAGCTCCTGCGAGATCAAGCCGAAGTCCTCGGTGCCACGCGCCTCGAGCATGCGCACCACCATGCGGTACTCCTTGCACATGCGCCGCATGATCTGCCCGACCGGGTTGAACTGGCCGAGCTGACGGGTGATGTCGCGCTCGATGTTCTGGAATTCCAGTTTGACCGCACTGGAGTCGAAGCCCAGCGCGCGGTTCTGGTAGTAGTCGCGGTCGACCGCAGGCATCTGCTTGCCGCCCGCCTGCAGAAAGCCGTGACGAATGGAGTCGTCCCATTTCACCGCATCGAGCACGCGGATCGGCGTCTGCGCGTGCACGATGCGGTCGGACAGGTCTCGAATCGTCTGCTGATACTCGTCCACCGTACTGCTCCTCGTTCTGGCTCGGCCCGCCGGCAGCGGACCTCTCACTGCATGGGGCTCAGCTCAGTACCCACTGCATGAAACGGGTAAGGATGCCGAGCATTTCACGGTCGGCATCGGCAGGGGCACTGGCCAGCAGACCCTGATATTCCATCCGGCCGATAATCGCCGTCAACACCTGTGCGTCCTGCGACGGTTCGCGCGAGCCAAGCACCTCGAGCATCTGCCGCCCGCCCTGCAGCAGAATGTCCTGATGCGCCAGCACCAGTTCGGCCAGGCGCGGGTTGAGCAACGCTTCCTGGCGGAAAGCCTGCTCGGCAATCAATTGGTCGCGACGGGTCTGCAGCTGATGCATGACGTAGTCGGCGGTCAGGCGGGCGATTTCGTCGGCCAGGGCAGCGCGGGCCTGGGGGCTGCCGTCGCCGCGGGCGATCAGGGCGCGCAGCAGCTCTTCGGTGTTGCTCCACAGCTTGGCCATGAACACGGCGCTGCGCTCGACGTACTGGGCGAAGGCATCGTTGAGCAGGTCATCGATGTCCTTGAAGTAGTAGGTAGTAGCCGACAGCGGCACCCCGGCTTCGGTGGCCACGGCGCGATGGCGCACACCCCGCACCCCATCGCGCACGACGATGCGCATGGCTGCGTCGAGGATTTCCTGGCGGCGCAGTTCGCTGCCCTGTCGGCTGGCCTTGCGGCCTTGATACTGGACGTTGCGGGCGAGCGTCGAGGCAACGCTGGCGGCTCCCTGTCTGGGTGTGGCTGGGATCACTGCTCGTATCCTTTGAGTGAGTGGGAGTGGGTGCCGACGCGGCTTGCGCCGCTGCTACACGATAGCGTAATCGCCTGTAACGACGGCGTGAGATCGCAATCCCTGTAGCAGCGGCGCAAGCCGCGTCGGGGCCGGCAATGACACCGCTGATCTGCGCTCATAAAAAAGCCGCCCCATGGGGCGGCTGATCAACGACCGTCAGGCTTGTGGTCGCATGTGCGGGAACAGGATTACATCGCGGATCGAAGGCGAATCGGTCAGCAGCATGACCAGGCGATCGATACCGATACCCTCGCCGGCCGTCGGCGGCATGCCGTATTCGAGCGCCCGAACGAAATCGGCGTCGTAGTGCATGGCTTCGTCGTCGCCGGCATCCTTGTCCGCCACCTGGGCCATGAAGCGTGCGGCCTGGTCCTCGGCGTCATTGAGCTCGGAATAGGCGTTGGCGATCTCGCGGCCACCGATGAACAACTCGAAGCGATCGGTGACGTTGGGGTTGTCGTCGTTGCGGCGCGCCAGTGGCGACACCTCGAACGGATACTGGGTGATGAAGTGCGGCTGCTCGAGCTTGTGCTCGACCAGTTCTTCGAAAATCATCACCTGCAGCTTGCCCAGGCCTTCGAACCCCAGCACCTTGGCGCCGGCCTTCTTGGCAATGGCACGCGCCTTGTCGACATCGTTGAGGTCGTCTGCCGTCAGCTCGGGGTTGTACTTGAGGATCGAGTCGAACACCGACAGGCGTACGAACGGCTCGCCGAAATGGAACACCTTGTCGCCGTAGGGCACGTCGGTGCTGCCCAGTACCAACTGGGCCAGCTCACGGAACAGCTCTTCGGTGAGGTCCATGTTGTCTTCGTAGTCGGCGTAGGCCTGGTAGAACTCGAGCATGGTGAACTCGGGGTTGTGCCGGGTCGAAACGCCTTCGTTACGGAAGTTGCGGTTGATCTCGAAGACCTTTTCGAAGCCACCGACCACCAGGCGCTTGAGGTACAGCTCCGGGGCGATGCGCAGGAACATTTCCATGTCCAGGGCATTGTGGTGGGTTTCGAACGGCTTGGCCGCAGCGCCGCCGGGAATGGTCTGCAGCATCGGCGTTTCGACTTCGAGGAAGTCGCGCTTGGCCAGGAAGCTGCGAATGTGGGCGATGACCTGGGAGCGCACACGGAAGGTGTCGCGCACCTCCTCGTTGACGATCAGGTCGACATAGCGCTGACGGTAGCGCTGCTCGGTATCGACCAGGCCATGGTGCTTGTCGGGCAGCGGGCGCAGCGACTTGGTCAGCAGGCGTACGCTGGTCATTTCGACGTACAGGTCGCCCTTGCCGGAACGGGCCAGGATGCCTTCAGCCGCGATGATGTCGCCCATGTCCCAGGTTTTCACCTGAGCCAGGGTTTCTTCGGGCAGGGTCTTGCGATTGACGTAGACCTGAATGCGCCCGGTCATGTCCTGGATCACCATGAACGAGCCACGGTTGAGCATGATGCGACCGGCGACCTTGACCGGAATCGCCGCTTCGGCGAGCGCTTCCTTGGTCTTGTCGGCGTACTGCTTCTGCAAGTCGCCTGCATAGTTGTCGCGACGAAAATCGTTGGGGAAGGCCTGGCCCTGGGCACGCACGGCAGCAAGCTTTTCCTTGCGCAGGGCGATCAGGCTGTTCTCTTCCTGTTGCAGGTCTTGCGGGTCGGGTTGTTGGTCGCTCATGTCTTGGATTTTCCATCACGGGTTCGTTGCTCCCGACTACGGCGCCGGGATCGCGGGCAGGCCAGCCGTGGCAGGCCGACGCAATGGCTGCGCCAGCCTGCCAGGCGGTGTTACAGCCCTTGTTTCAAGCTGGCTTCGAGGTATTCGTCGATGTCGCCGTCGAGCACCTTGTCGCAGTCGCTGCGTTCGATGTTGGTACGCAGATCCTTGATCCGCGAAGCGTCGAGCACATAAGAGCGAATCTGGTGACCCCAGCCGATGTCCGACTTGCTGTCTTCCATCGCCTGCGAGGCGGCATTGCGCTTCTGTACTTCCTGTTCGTACAGACGCGCACGCAACATCTTCATCGCCGTGTCTTTGTTGGCATGCTGCGAACGTTCGTTCTGGCAGCTGACCACGGTGTTGGTCGGCACGTGGGTGATACGCACCGCCGAGTCGGTGGTGTTGACGTGCTGGCCGCCGGCACCGGAGGAGCGGTAGGTGTCGATGCGCAGGTCGGCCGGGTTGATGTCGATTTCGATGTTGTCATCGATTTCCGGCGAGACGAACACGGCCGAGAACGAGGTGTGGCGACGGTTGCCGGAGTCGAACGGGCTTTTGCGCACCAGGCGGTGGACACCGATTTCGGTGCGCAGCCAGCCAAAGGCGTACTCGCCCTTGATGTGCAGGGTGGCGCCCTTGATACCGGCGACTTCACCGGCCGACAGCTCCATGATGGTGGTGTCGAAACCGCGCTTGTCGGCCCAGCGCAGGTACATGCGCAGCAGGATGTTGGCCCAGTCCTGGGCTTCGGTGCCGCCGGAGCCGGCCTGGATGTCCAGGTAGGCGTTGTTGGCGTCCATCTCGCCGCTGAACATGCGGCGGAATTCCAGCTTCTCGAGCTGGGCACGCAGGCGCTCGACTTCGGCGGAGACGTCGTCGACGGCGCTCTGGTCTTCTTCTTCGGCCGCCATTTGCAGCAGGTCGCGGGCATCGCCGAGGCCGGCGTTCATTTCATCGAGGGTGTCGACGATCTGCGCCAGCAGCGAACGCTCGCGGCCCAGTTCCTGGGCGTAGGCAGGGTTGTTCCAGACAGCGGGATCTTCAAGCTCGCGATTGACTTCGGTCAGACGCTCATGCTTTTGATCGTAGTCAAAGATACCCCCGAATGGTTTCGGAGCGCTCGGACAGGTCCTTGATGCTGTTAAGGATCGGGTTGATTTCCATGGCGGGCAGCTCTCGTGCGTAACGTGTCAAAAGCCGGAGAGTATACCGCAGCCGGCCAATGACAGCAGCCCGCCGAGCAGGGGACGGGCTTTTTTTTTGGAAGATCGGGCGGCCTAGCCCTGATCCCCGACCACTACCTGATTGCGCCCGGCATGCTTGGCCGTATACAGGCCCTTGTCGGCGGCCAGGATCAGCTCGCGGCAATGGCTGCCCTGCTGCGGAGTCATGGTCGACAGGCCGATGCTCACCGTCAGGCAGGCATCGGCCTGGGGCGCGATGTGGGGGATGTTCAGGGCGGCAATGGTCTGCCGCAGCTTCTCGGCAACCAGCCGCGCGCCGCCAGGCGAGGTGCCCGGCAGCACCAGGGCGAACTCTTCGCCGCCATAGCGCGCCGGGAGGTCGCTGGAGCGGTTGCTGGAATGGCGAATGGCATCGGCGACGCGGCGCAGGGCTTCGTCGCCTGCCAGATGGCCGAAGTTGTCGTTATAGGACTTGAAATAGTCGACGTCGATCATCAACAGCGACAGCTGGGTCTTGTCACGCATCGCGCGACGCCATTCCAGTTCCAGGTACTCGTCGAAATGACGACGATTGGACAGCGCGGTCAGGCCATCGGAGTTCATCAGCCGCTGCAGCACCAGGTTGGTGTCGAGCAGTTGCTGCTGGCTCACGCGCAGCGCACGGTAGGCTTCGTCGCGCTGCAGCAGCGTCAGGTACGACTTGGAGTGGTAGCGTATGCGCGCCACCAGCTCGATGGTGTCGGGCAGCTTGACCAGGTAATCGTTGGCACCGGCGGCGAAGGCAGCGCTCTTGATCAGCGGGTCTTCCTTGGTCGACAGCACGATGATCGGGATGTCCTGGGTGGCCGGATGGTTGCGATAGTCACGCACCAGCGACAGGCCGTCGAGCCCCGGCATGATCAAGTCCTGGAGGATCACCGTCGGCTTGATTCGCATGGCCTGGTTGATGGCCTGCTGCGGATCGGCGCAAAAGTGGAAGTCGATGTTGGCCTCGTCGCTGAGACTGCGACGGATGGCTTCACCGATCATGGCCTGGTCGTCCACCAGAAGTACCATCGACTTGTTGTTGTCGTTGGACCTGAAGGCTTCGATCTGTAGATCAATCATGCGTTGTCACCTGGATACTGCCTACGCGGTGGCTCGAGTTCATCGTGAAAATACGTCCATCAGTCGGGGTGCGATCCGCTCCAGCGGACGAATTTCAACAGCTGCGTCAATGGCCGCCGCCGCTTTGGGCATTCCGTAGACAGCGCTGCTCTGCTGGTCCTGCGCGATGGTCAGGAAGCCGCGTTGACGCATCGACTTCAAGCCCTGTGCGCCGTCGCGGCCCATGCCGGTGAGCAGTACGCCCACTGCATCGCCATTCCAGAATTGCGCCACGCTTCGGAAAAAAACATCTATGGAGGGCCGGTAGATCTCGTCCACCGGTTCTGCCGTGTAGGTTAAGGTACCATTTTTCAGCAGACGAATATGATGATTGGTGCCTGCCAGTAGCACAGTGCCAGCCAACGGCATTTCTCCGTCGCGGGCCAGACGCACCGGCAAGCCGGCTGCGCTGCTCAGCCACTCGGCCATTCCGGCGGCGAACACCTGGTCCACGTGCTGGACCAGCACGATCGCCGCCGGGTAATCGCGTGGCAGCCCCTTGAGCAGGATTTCCAGCGCGGCCGGGCCGCCGGCCGACGAACCGATGGCCACCAGTTTCTGCCGCACGCCGGCCGAGCGCGGCAGCGGCAACTCGCTGCGCACCGCCGGGCTGCGCTGGCCCACCAGCCAGCCGATATTGAAGATCTTGCGCAACAGCGGCGCTGCGGCTTCGCGAGCGTCGCCCACCCCCAGTGTAGGGGTGTCGACCACATCCAGGGCGCCATGGCCCATGGCCTCGAATACGCGGTGGACGTTCTGCTGGCGGTCGACGGTGACGATGACGATGGCGCAGGGCGTATTGGCCATGATCTGCCGGGTGGCTTCCACGCCGTCCATGACCGGCATGATCAGGTCCATGAGGATCAGGTCCGGAGTCACGGCCTGACAGCGCTCGACCGCCTCACGACCGTTGGCGGCCACCCATACCACGTCATGGGACGGTTCGAAGGCGATCGCGCGACGCAGCGCCTCCACGGCCATGGGCATGTCATTGACGATGGCGATCCTCATCCCCGCGCTCCTCCGATCAACTCAACCACCGCATCGAGCAAGGCATCGTCGTGGAAACTGGCCTTGGCCAGATAATAATCGGCCCCGGCGTCGAGGCCGCGGCGGCGGTCCTCTTCCCGGTCCTTGTAGGACACCACCATGACCGGCAGCGATTGCAGGCGGGTGTCGCGGCGCAGCAGGGTCACCAATTCGATACCGTCCATGCGCGGCATGTCGATGTCGGTGATCAGCAGGTCGAAGTCCTCGCTGCGCAACGCGTTCCAGCCATCCATGCCGTCGACGGCCACCGCAACGTCATAGCCACGATGGCTGAGCAGCTTGCGCTGCAGCTCGCGGACGGTGAGCGAATCATCCACCACCAGTACCCGCTTGCGAGCCGATTCGGCCTGTTGGCTGCGCTTGTCGATACGCTCCAGGCGGCCGGTATTGAGCAGCTTTTCCACCGAGCGGAACATGTCTTCAACGTCGATGATCAGCACCACCGAACCATTGTCGAGCAAGGCACCGGCGGAAATATCCTGGACCTTGCCCAAGCGGGCGTCCAGCGGCAGCACCACCAGCGTACGCTCGCCGATGAAGCGTTCCACGGCCACGCCGTAGATCGCTTCACGGTCGCGAATCACCACCACCTTGAGGCTCGCTTCGTCGCCCTGGCTGGCCGGCCTCTGCAGCAGCTGGCTGGCGGCAACCAGCCCCACATGGCGGTTCTGGAACCAGAAGTGCTGGCGCCCCTCGAGCTGGATGATGTCTTCGGCCGGCAGGTCCATGGTGTGTTCGATGTGGGCCAGCGGAAACGCATAGGCCTCGCCCCCCACTTCCACTGCCAGGCTGCGCACCACCGACAGGGTCAGCGGCACCTCGATATGGAAGCGACTGCCCTGCCCTGGCACTTGAATCAGTTCGACCGAGCCGCGCAGCTGGCGAATCAGGTGCAATACCGCATCCAGGCCAACGCCGCGGCCCGAGACCTCGGTTACCGTGTCGCGCATGCTGAAGCCGGGCAGGAACAGAAAGCTCAGCAGCTCTTCTTCACTGAGCTGCTCCACCGTATCGGCGGCCGACAAACCGCGCTGGACGATACTGCGGCGCAGCGCGGCAAGGTCGACACCCGCCCCGTCGTCGCTCAGCTCCACCACCAGCAAGCCCGCCTGGTGCGAAGCGCGCAGCACCACGCGACCTTCGGCGGGCTTGCCGGCCAGCAATCGCTGCTCGGCGGTTTCGATGCCGTGGTCGACGGCGTTGCGCAGCAGGTGGGTCAGGGGCGCTTCGAGCTTTTCCAGCACGTCGCGATCGACTTGGGTCTTCTCGCCTTCGATATCCAGGCGCACCTGCTTGCCCAATGAACGACCGAGGTCGCGGACCATGCGTTCCTGACCACCGAGCATGTCGGCGAATGGGCGCATGCGGCAGGCCAGCGCCGTGTCGTACAGCAACTGCGCGCGCTGGCTGGCCTGCCAGCCGAAATCGTCCAGTTCGGCGGTCTGCTGCAGCAGCATCTGCTGGGTCTGATCCAGCAGCGACTGCGCCTGCGCCAGGGCGTCGCGTACCTCTGCGCTGTGGCCCTCGAGCTGCAATTGTTCGCCAAGCCCGCCAAGCGCGCGGATGCTTTGCGCCTGCATGCGCTTGAGGCGCTGCATGGTCAGCAGATAGGGCTTGAGGCGCTGGGTTTCGACCAGCGACTTGCTCGACAGGTCCAGCAGGCTGTTCAGGCGTTCCGCCGTGACCCGCAGCACGCGCTCGCCGGTATCGCTGACCCGGCGCGCCCGGCTGGCAGGTAGTTCGGCGGCCGAGTCGTCCTGGCCCGGCATCGCTTGCGACGGATCGATGTCCCGAGGCGGCTCGGGCGCGACCTCCATGGGCGGCTCGGCAGGCGCGAGCAGGACGGCCGATACGGGCACGCTGACCTGTACCTGCGCCGCCGCGGCCGCCAACGGGTCCATCACTGCGGCCATCTGCGCCTCGTAGGCATCGATATCGAGGGTACCCGGTGCGCCAGGGCCGGGCGTGCCGACGCGCATCAGCAGGTCGGTGCCCAACAGCAGCGCATCGATGTGTTCGGGCATCAGGTAGACACGCCGCTCCTGCGCCGCGACCAGGCAGTCTTCCATCACGTGAGCCACACGCACCCCGGCATCCAGGCCGACGATGCGTGCCGCACCCTTGAGCGAGTGGGCCGCGCGCATGCACGCTTCCAGTTGATCGGCCTGGGTCGGATTGCGTTCCAGGGCCAGCAGCCCGGCATTGAGCACCTGGGTCTGGGCCTCGGCTTCCAGGCTGAACAGCTCCAGCAACGAGGCGTCGCGCATCTGTTCCGGGGTCATGTCAGGCTCCGGTTCATGGCGATCAGCAGCGCCTTGTCATCGAGCAGGCGCACACTGCGCTGGCGAAACGGCAGAACTCCTTGAGTGAAACGGGCGCCCGCCTGGGTGGTGGCGGTAGACGCCTGTTCGAGCTCGACCAGGTCGATCCGATGAATGCCATCCACCTCTTCCACCGGTACCACCACCGAGCCGCCGTCTATGGCGATGATCAGCATGCGTGGCATGACGCGCGCCGAAGCGGCCGGTGCGACGTGCTGGGTGTCGATGCCCAGCAGTTCCTCCAACGCCAGGCATGGCACCAGTGCGCCGCGCACGTTGGCGACCCCGCGCAAGGCGCGCGAACGCTGGTGCGGCAGCGAATGCACTGCCTGCACCGGCGCCACTTCGACCAGGCAGCGGGTGGCCAGCGCCAGCCACTCATCGCCCAGGCGAAACAGCACCAGCGACCTGCTTTCGACCCGGCCCAGGGTTTCGCTGTAGTGCATCGGCGCGTGCTGGCGGTCCAGCGCGTAGCGGTCCAGCAGGCGCACGGCCGCCGAGGCGTACACCGCGCAATTGCGGCAGTGGATATGCTCGGCGAGCAACGGGCAGGATTTGTCGCCATGAATGCCAATACGGTTCCAGCAGTCGTCGATCTGCTGGGCGTCGCTGTCGATCAGGTCCAGGGCGGTCATCGCTTATGCTCCTGGACATGCGGGCGGTCGTTGCGTGCGGCGCGCTCCTGCAGTCGCCGCGCCCCGGCAATGTCGCCCTGGGCGGTGAGCAGCATGGCCAGGTGGGCCAGGGCCTCGGCGTGCTGCGGGTCGAGGTACAGCGCCTTGCGGTAATAACCCTGCGCCTGCAGCACCTGGCCGCCGACATCACTGAGCAAGCCCAGCCAGTAGAACACCTGGGGGTCGGGACCGTGGCTGCGCAGGAACGCGTCGCACGCGGCCTGCGCCTCGGCACTCTTGCCTTCGTTGGCCAAGCGGGCGATCTGCGCGAGCAGACCGGCGCCATCGCTTGCCACTGCCTCGGCGGCATTCGCCACCGGCAGCGCACGGGTTCGCGTTCGCACGGGCAACCTGCCCGGCTCGGGCAACAACTTGATCGGCATCTGCAGGCGCGCCGTTGCCGGGGGCAGCGGCGTGAGCGTTGGTGCGACGTGGCGATCGCGGACGAACGCGAAGGACTGGGCAATACCGATCGGACGCATGCCCAACCGTGCCAGCAGGCTGCCTTCGGCAGGACCGATGAACAACGCGCCGTCTTCACGGGTGAATTTCTTCAGCACTTCGAACACCTGCTGCTGGGTCGGCAGGTCGAAATAGATGAGCAGGTTGCGGCAGAACACGAAGTCATAGGGCGATTCACCGCCCAGCAGCAACGGATCGAGAATGTTACCGACCTGCAAGCGAACCTGGGCCCGAACCTGAGCGTCGAGCAGATACCCCTCGTCCGCAGGCACGAAATGGCGGTCGCGAAAGGTCAGTGGTGCGCCGCGAAACGAATTGCGGCCATAGATCCCTCGCGTTGCCCGGGCCACCGAAAGGGGGCTGATGTCCACGCCGTCCACACTGAATTGCTGCGGCGCCAGCCCGGCGTCGAGCAAGGCCATGGCGATCGAGTACGGCTCCTCGCCAGTGGAACACGGCAGGCTGAGGATGCGCAACGCCACGCCAGGCCGTTCGGCGAGCCGCGCCTTGGCGACCTTGCACAGCGCGGCAAAGGACTCGGGATAACGCATGAACCAGGTTTCCGGGACGATCACCGCCTCGATCAGCGCCTGCTGTTCGGCCGCCGAACCCTGCAGCAGCTTCCAGTAGGCATCCAGGTCGCGGACATGCGCAGCCTGGCTGCGCTGCGCGACCGCGCGCTCGATCAGCGCCGGGCCTACCGAGGCCACGTCCAAACCGATGCGCTCACGCAGAAAACGTACGAAGCGCTGCTCTTCACCCATCACGATGCATCACCCATCACCCTGTTTCACCCAATACGGAGGCCGCCAACTGCGGTGCGAAAAGCAAGTCGCGCACCGACGGTTCGAGCAGATCCTGTACCCGCAACCACTGCAACAGCCCCTGGCTGTCTTCGAGCACCGGCCCCAGATAGGGCGTGGCACGGTTATGCACTCCCATGGGTTTGAAACCGTTGGGGTCACAGCGAAGGGTTTCGCTGGCGTGTTCGACGATCAGCCCCAGGCGCGCCTCGGGGCCGGCCTGCTCGTGCGGATAGTGCACCAGCACCAGACGCGTGCTGGTGCGCCGCACGGCAGCCACGCCGAAGCTCAGCGCGCTGACGTCCAGCACCGGCACCACCCGGCCACGATGGGCGAACACACCGGCCACCCAGGCCGGGGCATGCGCGACCGGCTTGAGCGGCAGCAGCGGCAGCACCTCTGCGACTTCCAGCGCATCCAGGGCGAAGCGTTCCTGCGCAATGCGAAACAACAGGAACAACTTGCTGCGCGATGTGCCCGGCAATGCGTTCATCAGACTTTGAAGCGCGAGACGCCGCCGCGCAGGCCGGTAGCGACCTGGCTGAGCTCGTCGATGGCAAAGCTGGCCTGACGCAAGGATTCGACCGTCTGGCTGCTGGCATCGCCCAACTGCGACAGGGCGTGGTTGATCTGTTCGGCACCGGTCGCCTGGGCCTGCATGCCTTCGTTGACCATGAGCACGCGCGGCGCCAAGGCCTGGACCTGGCCAATGATCTGCGACAGCTGATCGCCGACCTGTTGTACCTCGAACATGCCGCGGCGCACTTCTTCGGAAAACTTGTCCATGCCCATGACGCCGGCCGACACTGCCGACTGGATCTCTCGTACCATCTGCTCGATGTCGTAGGTGGCCACGGCGGTCTGGTCGGCGAGGCGGCGCACTTCGGTGGCGACCACGGCGAAACCGCGACCATATTCACCGGCCTTCTCGGCTTCGATGGCCGCGTTGAGCGACAGCAGGTTGGTCTGGTCGGCGACCTTGACGATGGTCACGACTACCTGATTGATGTTGCCGGCCTTCTCGTTGAGGATTGCCAGCTTGGCGTTGACCAATTCGGCGGCACCCATCACCTGGTGCATGGTTTCTTCCATGCGCGCCAGACCCTGCTGGCCGGAGCCGGCCAGGGAGGAAGCCTGATCGGCCGCCGAGGTGACTTCACCCATGGTTCGCACCAGATCACGGGACGTGGCAGCGATTTCCCGGGAGGTCGCGCCGATCTCGGTGGTGGTCGCGGCAGTCTCGGTCGCCGTGGCCTGTTGCTGCTTGGAGGTGGCCGCGATTTCGGTCACCGAGGTGGTGACCTGCACCGAGGAGCGTTGCGCCTGGGCGACCAGCGCGGTGAGCTCGGTCATCATGTCGTTGAAGCCCAGTTCGACCTCGTTGAACTCGTCCTTGCGCGCCAGGCTCAGGCGCGTGCTCAGGTCACCGGTGCGCATCACTTCGAGAATCCGCACGATCTTCTGCATGGGCGCCATGATGGTGCGCAGCAGCCAGAGCCCGCAGATACCGGCAACAATGATTGCCACCAGCAGGGAAATCACCAGGCTGACCTTGGCCGCCGCGACCGAAGCGTCAATGGCGCTGGTGGCCTTCTCGGCCGCTTCACGATTGCGGTCGATCAGAGTATTGAGTTGCTTGCGACCTGCCACCCAGGCGGGCGTGAGGTCATCGATGGCCATCTGCTGGGCTTCACTGAACTTGCGCAGTCGATAGGCCTCCAGCACATCGGCCAAGGTCTTTTCATAGGTCACGCGCATCCGCGCGAATTCTTCGAAGGCCGCCTGGTCGTCGCTGTCCTGGACGGTGCTGCGGTAATTGGCCATCTGCTGGGTCAGGCGCTCGGCGAAGCTCTTGTACTGGTCCACGTCGGCCGTGAGCAACTCGCGCTGATAGCTCAAGCCCACCAGTTGTTGGGTGTACACGTAGCTGTCTACCCAGGCGCTGCGGATCATGGAACTGAAGACCACGCCCGGAACGCTGTCGGTGCGTACCTTGGTTTCGTTCGTCTCGATGGTCTGCAGACGTGAATAGGAGACCACGACCATCAACAGCATGATTGCAATGACAACGGCGAAACTCGCCAGAATGCGGTGGCGCAAGGACCAGTTCTTCACAGTCAACCCTCGAAAATTCCTGCAGCTACAAACGAAAAATCGCCTGAGTATAGCCCTACCTCAGACGATTTCGCGCTGGTACCTGACTTTCCTTCATCCGCGAGGGTATTGCCAGTTACTGGCAGATCAATGCGCCACTATTGCCGACCAACGTAAGTTCCGGCAGATGAGTGGCGGCGTCAGCCTTCGGACCTGACCTCCGGGGTCAGACGGCTTCGACTTCGGCCTGACGCACCTGCTTCTCCAGTTCGAGCTTGAGCGCAGGGTCGAGGGCCAACTGCTTGGCCAGCTCGTCCAGATAGGCGCGCTCCATGAAGTGTTCCTGATCCACCATCATGACGCTGGCAATGTACATTTCGGCAGCGATCTCCGGAGTCTTGGCTGCCCGCGCCACGTCTGCCGGGTCCAGCGGCTTGTTCAGTTCGGCGTGCAGCCACTGCTGCAGTTCGTTGTCCGAATCCAGGCGGGTGAATTCGCCTTCGATGAGCTCGCGCTCGCGATCATCCACGTGGCCATCGGACTTGGCTGCTGCCACCAGCGCCTTGAGGATAGCCTGGCTGTGTTCCTCTACCTGCTGGGGTGGCACTCGGTCGACCGTCTGCGGTTCGCCTCGAGGGGCGTTCTGCTGCTGGGCCTGCCAATTGCCGTAGGCCTTGTAGGCAATCACGCCCAGTGCCGCCAACCCGCCGTAGGCCAAGGCCTTGCCACCGTACTTGCGCGCGCTCTTGTTGCCGAGCAGCAAGCCCATGGCGCCGCCGGTCAGTGCGCCCTTGCCGCCGGACAGCAGGCCACCCAGCGCGCCGCCAGCACCGCCCTTGCCCGAGAGCAGGCCGCCGAGCGCGCCGGCAACACCACCGGTGCTACCGGCACCACCCAGGGGGGAAGAACCGCCGCCCTTGTTCTTGAGCAGTTCCTGGCCGGATTTGAACAACTGGTCGAGCAAGCCACGCGTGTTCATTTTTTGGTCTCGTCAATGGGAGATACGTTTGACGAGAGTAAGGGCATTCCGTTGCCTGGCTCGAACGGTGATTTGCTTCGGGATGTTGCGCAAATGTTTGCTCTCAACACTGCGCCTCGACCACCGATCTCGCTGTCGATACAAAGTGCACGGGAAAAAATTTTTACAGGAGTTTGCGAACACATCGGTCATTACGGTATCTGTGTACAGTTCTCTGCGTTTGGACAAGGCAGGCCCAAACCTTCCTACTTGAGCCTCGCCGGTCGCTTGGAGCGACCGAGGTTGATTCAGAACAGGTTATCTATGCACCGCAGGCACCTTCTGAAAGCGTCGATGGCCCTCGCGGCCTATACCGGACTGTCCGGCACCGGATTGTTCGCTGCCCAGGCCCTGGCCGCCACCGCCGACGGCGAAGCCGAACCGTTCACTTTCGACATGCTCAAGGCCCAGGCCAAGAGTCTCGCCGCGCAGGCTTATGTCAGCAACAAGCAGACCTTGCCGCCGACCCTGGCAAACATGACCCCCCAGCAATTCAATGCAATTGCCTACGACGCCAATCATTCGCTGTGGAATGACCTCAAGGGCCAACTGGACGTGCAGTTCTTCCATGTGGGCATGGGGTTCCGCACGCCGGTGCGCATGTACAGCGTCGACGCCGGGCGCAAACAAGCGCGTGAAGTGCATTTCCATCCGCCGCTGTTCGACTACAAGAACACCACGGTGGATACCTCGCAGCTCAAGGGCGACCTGGGCTTTGCCGGCTTCAAGCTGTTCAAGGCACCCAAGCTCGACCGCCATGACGTGGTGTCCTTCCTCGGCGCCAGCTACTTCCGCGCCGTCGATGCCACCGGGCAGTACGGTCTGTCCGCGCGCGGCCTGGCGATCGACACCTATGCCAAGAAGCAGGAAGAATTCCCCGATTTCACCAAGTTCTGGTTCGAGACGCCTGGCAAGGACAGTACCCGCTTCGTGGTCTACGCCCTGCTCGACTCGCCCAGTGCCACCGGCGCCTACCGTTTCGACATTGACTGCCAGGCCGAGCGCGTGGTGATGGACATCGACGCGCACATCCATGCGCGCCAGGACATCGAGCAACTGGGCGTGGCGCCGATGACCAGCATGTTCAGCTGCGGCAACCACGAGCGGCGCATGTGCGACACCATTCACCCGCAAATCCACGACTCCGACCGGCTGGCCATGTGGCGCGGCAACGGCGAATGGATCTGCCGGCCGTTGAACAACCCGGACCGGGTGCGCTTCAACGCCTTCGCCGATGTCGATCCAAAAGGATTCGGCCTGATCCAGACCGACCACGACTTCAGCAACTACCAGGACACGGTCGATTGGTACCACAAGCGCCCCAGCCTGTGGGTCGAGCCCACCACCGCCTGGGGCGAAGGCTCCATCGACCTGGTGGAACTGCCGACCACCGGTGAAACCATGGACAACATAGTTGCCTTCTGGACACCCAAGTCACCGGTCAAGGCCGGCGATGCCCTTAATTTCGGTTACAAACTGTACTGGAGCGCCTTGGCGCCGATCGGTACACCGCTGGCCCGCGTCGCGGCGACGCGCTCTGGGATGGGCGGTTTCACTGAAGGCTGGGCACCGGGTGAACACTATCCGAATGTCTGGGCGCGGCGTTTTGCCGTGGACTTCGCCGGCGGCGGGCTTGAATCGCTGAAAACGCCGATCGAGCCCATCATCACGGCTTCGGGCGGCAAGGTGCAGGACGTTCAGGTACTCGAGCTGCCCGACATCAAGGGCTTCCGCGTGCTGTTCGACTGGTACCCGACCAGCGACAGCGTCGATCCGGTGGACATGCGCCTGTTCATCAAGACCCAGGGGCGCACCCTCAGCGAAACCTGGCTCTATCAGTACCTGCCGCCCGCGGCGGAGAAACGCAAGTACGTGTGATGCGCTGACCTCAGCCAGCATCCTCGCCCGCCCTTTTTGCGGGCGAGGATGACATCACCGAAACGCCGCAGCGCCACTCAGTCGCGAAGGTCCGATTCCACAATCGGCTGGTCGCGATGGGTGGCGCGCTGGTACTGGGCGGGCCATGTGGCCAGACGACCACCCAGGTCTTCGTCGGCGTGCAGCGGCCAGTACGGATCACGCAACAGCTCACGCGCCAGCAGGATGACGTCGGCCTGGCCAGTGCGCAGGATGTGTTCGGCCTGCGCCGGGTCGGTGATCATCCCGACGGTGCCCGTGGCAAGATCCGCCTCTTTGCGGACTCGCTCGGCAAAGCGCGTCTGATAACCAGGCCCGGTCGGGATCTCGGCATTGGCCGAGGTACCGCCCGACGACACGTCGATCAGATCCACACCCAGCGCTTTCAGGCGCTTGGCCAGCTCGACGGTCTCGTCCGGGTTCCAGCCGTCTTCGACCCAGTCGGTGGCCGACACACGCACGAACACGGGCAATTCTTCAGGCCAGATATCGCGAATCGCCTGGGTGACTTCCAGAGTCAGACGGATGCGATTTTCAAAGCTGCCGCCGTAACTGTCCTGGCGCTGGTTACTGATCGGCGACAGGAACTGGTGCAGCAGATAGCCGTGCGCCGCATGCACCTCGACCACCTTGAAATTGGCGGTCAGCGCGCGACGGGTCGCGTCGACGAACGCCTGGATGATGTCCTTGATGGCTGCTTCATCCAGTGCGGTCGGCGCGGTGTGCTGCGGGTCGAAGGCGATACGCGACGGGCCCACCGGCACCCAGCCGCCCTCATTGACAGGCACGCTGCCATGCTTGCCCAGCCAAGGCCGCCAAGTGCTGGCCTTGCGCCCGGCGTGGGCCAGTTGGATGGCCGGCACCGCGCCTTGCGAGGTAATGAAGCGGGTGATGCGCTGCAGCGGTTCGATCTGCTCGTCGTTCCACAGGCCCAGGTCTTCAGGCGTGATGCGACCCTCTGCCGTCACTGCGGTGGCCTCGGTGAAGACCAGACCGGCACCGCCACTGGCGCGACTGCCCAGGTGCACCAGGTGCCAGTCGTTGGCCAGGCCATCGACACTGGAGTACTGGCACATCGGCGATACGGCGATGCGGTTGCGCAGGGTCAACTGGCGCAGGGTATAGGGTTCGAGCAACATGCTCATCGGGCACCTCGGTTGGCAGTTTCAGATGGGACGAGAAGCGTCCGCTCGAACACGGCTGCGGACGTGCCTGTCTCGTTCTCGAAGACTAGTCGACAACCGAGCCGCGAGCGTGGTTCCGCGGCCGAGCAGGGTCGTACGGCTCAGCGCGGCTCGATGTGGGTAATCAGCAACTGCACCGTTTCCCGCCCGCGGAACTCGTTGAGATCCAGCTTGTAGGCCAACTGCACCCAGCGTACCGATGGATCGGGCCACACCTCGCGGTCGACGCCGAAAGCGATGCCGTCCAGGCTGACGCTGCCGCACTCGGTCTTGAGCGTCACCTTCAGGTGTCGCTCGCCAACCACCCGCTGCTCCACCAACTGGAACACCCCATGGAACATCGGCTCCGGGAAATGTTGCCCCCACGGGCCGGCATTGCGCAGGGCGCGCGCCAGCTCCAGATGGAATTCCTCGACGCCCAGGGTACCGTCCGACAGCAGGCGTCCGGTCAGGTCTTCCTCGCACAGCTGGGTGCGCACCTGCGCGTCGAATGCCTCGCAGAACGCCGGGAAATTCTCCTGCGGCAGGGTCAGCCCGGCGGCCATCGCATGCCCACCGAACTTGCTGATCAATTGCGGATGCCTGGCCGCCACCGCGTCCAGCGCGTCACGGATATGGAAGCCCTGGACCGAGCGTGCCGAGCCTTTGAGCAGCCCGTCACCGGCGTCGGCGAAGGCAATCGTTGGACGGTGGTAGCGCTCCTTGAGACGCGAAGCGAGGATGCCGATCACACCCTGATGCCATTGCGCATCGAACAGGCACAAGCCAAACGGCATCGACTCCAGCGCCAGGTCCTTGAGCTGAGCCAGGGCCTCACGCTGCATGCCTTGCTCGATCGACTTGCGGTCCTGATTCAAGCCATCGAGCTGCGCCGCGATGGTCTGGGCGCTGGGCAGATCGGTGCTCAGCAGGCACTCGATGCCCAGACTCATATCGTCCAGGCGGCCAGCTGCGTTGAGTCGCGGCCCGAGAATGAACCCCAGGTCGGTCGAGGTGATACGCGCATGCTCACGGCGTGCCACTTCAAGGATTGCCGTGATGCCTGGTCGCGCACGGCCCGCACGAATGCGCTCCAGGCCCTGGTGCACCAAGATGCGGTTGTTGGCGTCCAGCGGCACGACGTCCGCCACGCTGCCCAGTGCCACAAGGTCCAGCAGCTCGCCGATATTGGGCTGCGGCACCTGTGCATAGCGGCCCAGCTGGCGCAGCCGCGCCCGCAGTGCCATCAGCACGTAGAAAATCACCCCGACGCCCGCCAGATTCTTGCTGGGGAACTCGCAGCCTGGCTGGTTGGGGTTGACGATGGCATCTGCAGCCGGCAACTCGTGCCCCGGCAAGTGGTGATCGGTGACCAGCACCTGCAGCCCGGCAGCCTTGGCCGCAGCCACACCTTCGACGCTGGAAATGCCGTTGTCGACCGTAACCAGCAATTGCGGCTCGCGCTGCAGGGCGACTGCGACGATTTCCGGGGTCAGGCCATAGCCATACTCGAAGCGGTTGGGCACCAGGTAGTCGACGTGAGCGGCGCCCAGCAGGCGCAGACCGAGCACACCGACCGCGCTTGCCGTGGCACCGTCGGCATCGAAATCGCCGACGATCAGGATGCGCTGGCGCTGGTCGATCGCCGTCACCAGCAGCTCGACGGCGGCCTCGATGCCCTTGAGCCGCTGAAAGGGAATCAGGCGCGCCAGGCTCTTGTCCAGCTCCTCTGCGCTCGACACGCCACGTGCCGCATAAAGACGATTCAGCAAGGGCGGCATGTCGCCGAGGAAAGGCAGGGTCGGGGGCAACTGACGGGGTTCGATGCGCATGGGGCCTGGGGCGGTTCTCACTGCAAGACAAAGGAAGAAGGTTGAAACCTGGGCGGCCTAGCGCTCGCCCAGCAGCCACTCGAGCTGAACTTCGTGCTGACCGCGGTCATCGGTGACGAACACCGTGCCCTCGCTGATCATGACGTCCCACTTGATGACCCGCGGCATGTCCTTGGCCAGGGTCTCGAGCACCTCCTGAGGCACCGCGGCGATGTTGACGTTCTTCAGGTTCTTCACCGCATCGACCACCTTGGTCTGCCATACGCGCAAACTGCCGTAGGCCAACAGGCTGGTGCGTTCGGTACGCCGCGAACACCAGGTCAGGCGATCGGCATCGGGCAGGCCAACTTCGATCCAATGCAGGATCCGGCCGTCCAGGCTCTTTTCCCACAAGGCAGCCTCGTCGACATCCGACAGACCACGGCCGAAAGACACCTGCTCGTTGTACCACAGCGCGTAGGCAAGCAAGCGCACAGTCATCCGCTCTTCGGTTTCCGAGGGGTGACGCGCGATGGTCTGCTTGACGGTCTGGTAAACGCTGCGGTCAAGATCGGTGAGGTTGAGTTCGAATTTGTAGGTGGTCGACGGCTGGGCCATTAGGCAGGCTTCTTGGGGACAGGAAAAGGCCGACAGTCTACCCGATGCGGGCCCGATCAACGACCACCACGGGGCAGTGCGACCCTGCGGCACGTTTTGATCATGGGTCCGGGTGTGGTAAAGATGGCGCAGTGTTTCAAAAACGGACACCCACGCCCCACACCCCGCGCAAGGAATGCCATGGACTCGTGTTCCAGAACTCTGCCGCCCAGCAGCCTTCTCCTGGCACTGGCGGTGTGCTCGTGCCTGCTCACTTCACCGCTCGCCCATGGTCGCGAGACCATTACATGGCTGCTGCGCGACCTGGCGCCGCTGACCATCGCCAGCGGCCCGGCGCGCAACCTGGGCGCCGTCGACCTGGCCCTGCCGTTGTTGCGCGCAGCCTTGCCCGAGTACGACCACAATGTCCTCAGGGTCAATCGGGCGCGTGCCTCGCAGATGCTTGGCGAACCCGGCCTCAACTGCGACCCTGCGCTGCTCTGGACCGCACAGCGGGCGCGCAGCATTCTTTATTCCGTGCCCAGCATGAATGTGCTGAGCAATGTGCTGATCATGCAGCGCGGCGACCTGCCGCTGATTGCCGAGTTCATGCAAGACGGCAAGGTCGACCTGGGCGCGCTTCTACGCAGCAGAACCCTGGCTCTGGGCATCATTGCCGAGCGCAGCTATGGCCCTGTGGTGGACCGGATTCTCGCCGACACCGACAGCTATCAGCTTCTGGCCCATCATGGCAACGACGCCATGGGCAGCCTGCTGCGCATGGAAAGACTCGGCCGGATCAAGGCGCTGCTCGGCTACTGGCACGAAGCGCGCTACCAGGCACGTCAGGAAGGTCTGGATCCGGAACAGTTGGTGCAAGTCCCCATCGAGGGCTCAGCGCGCTCGCAGTTCATTCATGTCGGCTGCTCCGACAGCCCTGCAAGCCGGCGCGTACTGACAGCACTGAATTCGGTGTTGCTGGAACTCAGGAACGGTCAGTTGGCAGATTTCTACGCCCAATGGCTGACGCCCGCCGAACGGCAGGCGTACTTGCGGGAAACCACTGCGCTGTTCGATGCCCAGCGCAAAGAGGCCATGAGCAGTCAGCGCTGAGTGAGGATTACCCAGGCCGCCATCCATCGATGAATGTCAGACCAGCGCGTGGCTGAAAGCGGCATTTTGCGAAACATTGCGCAGCGCCGCGATCATCGACGGCTCCAGCCGCCCTTCTGCCACCAGAAGATCGCGGTGCAGACCATCGACCACGTCGGTAAACGAACGCAGATCCTCGAACTGACTGCGGTTGACCAAACGCTTGGTCACCACGCTCCCAGCCGCGCTCATCACCACGACCTGGCAATTGCCAAGGCTATCCTGCCCTTCGAGCGTCACGCGATACGGCGTCAGGGCTTCATTGAGCAACAGGCTGATATTCTTCATCGCATCACCACTCGTCTGTTCGAATTCTTAAGGTGCATGACACTGACCCCTGCCCTGCGAAAAAAGTTCTGAGCAAGCCGTGTCAGACTATTACCGAGGTTGCCGATAGAATATGACAGCGCGAATGTAGGACATTTCTGATTATTAGATTTGGCGCCTGCATGCTTAGAAATGGACTACAAAACAGATCAGGAATGGACCACAGGTGTGCCAGAATTCATCGCCTGATTTGCCCGTCACCGGAGCCTGCCTTGACCGACCCACTGATCGCCCCGCTGCGGATCGTGCTGGCCGATGACCATCCGATCTTTCGCGTTGGCCTGCGCGCCGTACTGGAACGAGACCCCGGTTTGCGCGTGGTGGCCGAAGCTTCCTCGCCGGAGGAGCTGACACGCTGCCTGGGCGAAACCGAATGTGGCCTGTTGATCACCGACTTCATGATGCCCTCCACGGAACAGGGCGATGGCCTGCGGCTGATCGCCTACGTTCGCCGGCATTGGCCAAAGCTGCCCGTGCTGGTGGTGACCATGCTGACCAACCCAGGTCTGTTGCGTTCGATCCTCAACCTGGGGGTAGCTGGTTTGCTGGGCAAGGCCAGCCTGGTTAATGAACTCCCTACGGCGATTGCCAGCCTCAAGCGCAACAAACCCTACGTGGCGCAATCGGTGAAGAGCATCCTGGCACTGCCCAGCGATACCCCCGCAAGACGGATCACCGGCCATGTCGACCTGTCACCTCGCGAGCTCGAGATAACGCGACTGCTGGCGCAGGGGCTCTCGGTCAACGAAATCGCCGCGCAGCTCAACCGCAGCAAGCAGACGATCAGTGCACAGAAAGTGAGCGCCATGCGCAAGCTGGGCATCGGCAACGATGCTGCGCTGTATATCTACCTGCAGGCTCACGGGCTGAAATGAACCTGGCCGCGGCAGATGTGCGCAGGGTAGGCGGGCCGTTCTAAGGACGCAAAGGCAAAGACCAGGCGCCCTCGAAGTGACTGATTTCGTGCACTTCCGGCAGGGGCAACAAGGCCCGTGCGCTCATGCTTCGCTGGTAATCCTGCAACAGGCCATGCACTGCTGCGGCCGACACCGGTGTGTGCAGTACGCCCAGCAGCGGTAGCCGATGCTGCCGCGCCAATGCCGTGAACGGTTCCACCGGCTGTGACCCATTGCTGTAGATGACCAGCGCCCGTGCCAACCCGGTTGCGGCCAGATGGCCGATCAGCTCGCCCATGTCCAGGCCGGCCACGGTCATTTCGCAGATGACAATGTCGACGCCCTGGCGCTTCTCCAGCGAAAGGCATGCCGCGTTGAAACTTTGCGCGGTCAGGACATCGAACACGCCACACGCATTGAGCACCTGATGCATGGCGATCAGCTGGTACGGAATGTCTTCAAGCACCAGAACTCTGAGCGAACGCATGAATGAAACCTCGAGTGAGCGCATCGAGCTGCGCATTGACGGGCACTCTAAAGGGCAAGCGGCGCACTTGGGATAGGACAAGTCCGAAAGTTTCCGAGAATTTTCCTAGCAGCGTGCTATCGCCGTTGCCAGCCTGGCGATCTCGCGATTCAGCTCAGCAGCGTGAACGGTCAACTGTTCATCGCTGCCCGACCGGCAGCATGCGTTCACCTTGGCCAGCACGCGTGCCAGAGGTGCGGCATCGATCAAACAAGCGATGCCGTGGAGCCGATGAAGCACTTCGTGCAGCCGCACACGATCGAGCGTCTCGACGCTTTCTGCCAACGTCTGGCTTTCAGCCTCAAGGTTGCGCGAGAGCTCATCGAGCATTCGCCTGATGACCGCGTTATCCGCCTGGGTCAGGTGATGCAGCGCCTGCATGGAGAATGCCGGGCCTTGCTGCATGTCGGCGATGATCTGCGCCAGCTTGTCCAACGCTATCGGCTTGACCAGCAGTTCGTCCATGCCCGCTTCGGCGCAGCGCAACCGCTCGTCCTGCATGGCATTGGCGGTGCAACCGATGAGCCTGACCGGAGGCGCGGCGGACGCGGCCTCCTGCAGGCGGATGGCTTTGCACAAGGCATGGCCGTTCATGCCCGGCATATTGCAGTCGGTCAGCACCAGATCGAAATGCCCGGCCTGCCAGGCCGCCAGCGCACTCACACCGTCGCTGGCGTCCTGCACCCGGTGCCCGAGGAACTGCAACTGCTGGGTCAGTACCATCCGGTTAGCCGACAGATCGTCCACGACCAGTATGTCCAGTGCAGCGCTGTCGGGCCGAGCGTGCACGGTCGGCATCGCGTCCTGTTCAGCCTGATGCCGCACCTCGATCTGCACTTCCACCCGTGTCCCCTCGCCTTCGGTGCTGTGCAGGCTGATCGTGCCACCCATCAGCTGGACCAGCTGCTTGCAGATGCTCAGGCCCAGGCCGGTGCCGACCGATTCCTGTTGCACATCCACGTTACCCTGGACGAACGGCCTGAACAGCCTGGCCTGTTGAGCGGGCGTGATGCCCGCACCTGTGTCGCTGACGGTAATGGTCATGTGCCACTGGCCTGAACTGAGTGGCTGCGCCGCGACCTCCAGGCTCACGCTGCCCTGGCGGGTGAACTTCAAGGCGTTGCCGAGCAAATTGTGCACCACTTGCCGCAATCGCAGCGGATCGAACCAGAACGCGCTGGCCACGCCCGGCGCAATATCGAGGTGCAGCGCTACGCCCTTACGCTGGGCCTGGGCCGAGAACAGGCTGAGCATGCCCTCGAAGAACGGCCTCACTTCGGTTACCTGCTCGGCCAGCAACATGCTGCCCGATTCGATCTTCGCCAGGTCCAGGCTGTCGCCGATCAGGGCGATGAGGTCCCGCGCCGAACGCCAGGCCACTTCCAGCGCCTGCGACACTGGCTGGTCGTCACGCTTGCGGCGTTCACGCTCGAGCTCGAGCAGACCGATGATGGCTGCCATGGGCGTACGGATCTCATGGCTCATGGTCGCCAGAAAAGCGCTTTTGGCCTGGTTGGCCTGTTCGGCAATGTGCCGCGCTTCGACCAGTTGGTCTTCCAGGCGCTTGCGTTCGGAAATGTCGATCCAACCACCGAGCAGGCCCTGCAACTGCCCCTCGGCGTTATAGAACGGCACGATCCATTGCCAGGCGTGAACCTTGCGGCCGCGCATCTGGATCTGCCGATCGGTCGACACCGGCTGCTGATCGTCCAGCAGCCTGAGGTAGTCACGGTGCATCTGCTGCGCTTCGTCGGCATTGACCACGGCGACTTCCAGCAATGTACGACCCTTGATGTCCTGCAGACGGGTGGCAAAGCTCTGCTCGTAACTCTTGTTGCAGGACAACAGTCGCGCCTGCAGGTCGCGGACATAGATGGGCCCGGGAATGCCATCGAGCAGCGCGTGCTGGAATGCCAGCTGATCATTGAGTGCCTGCTCGGCCTTGAGCCGCTGACGAATCTGCGCCTTGAGTCGACCACTCCACAACAGCGACACCGCGCCCAGCACCAGCGCTGCTGCCAGCAGCCAATAGACCCATGTGGCAATGCGTTGCCACATGGGCTCCGGAGGCACTACCGCCCCCAGCCACTTCAGGCGCGCTGCACGCAGTTCCGCGACCGGATAGGCCTCCAGCGCCTTGTTGATGATGGACGTGAGCTCGGGTTCCGAGGCACGAATGGCAAAACGGTCGGGCGACCATTCGCCGTCGACGTTGCGTCCGACCTTGAGCACGCCGGGCGGATAACGGCCGACCGCACGATAGGCGCCGACTTCACTGTCGATGGTGGCATCCGCTTCGCCGCTCGCCACCATCTCGCGTGCCTTGTCGTAGGTGCTGACCAGGCGCAGCTTGATGTGCGGGTACTGGCTGCGGATCGCGCTTTCCAGGGCGTGCTCGGCCGGAATCGCCAGGACCTTGCCGGCCAGCTCGTCCAGATGACCGATGGGCAGGTCCTCGGCGCGCACGATGAACACCCAGCCCTGGCCACCGAACGAATGGCTGAAACTCAGGAAGGCCTTGCGGTCCGGCGTTTCCGAGAGAGTGGTATTCATATCGGCCTTGCCAAGCTTCAGCATTTCCAGGCTCTGGGCCATCGAGTTGGAAGGCAGGTAGACGAACTGCAGTCCCGTCATGTGCGACAGCGTTGCCAGCACTTCACTGTTGAGCCCTACCCAGTTTCCCTGGCGGTCCCGGTACAGGTAGGGAGGATACTGCGTCGCGACCACCCGCACCTGGCGGTGCCGGGCGATCCAGGCTTGTTCGGCAGGCTCCAGCGGTACCCGATGGTGGCCGATTTCCGACCCCAGCCCGGTGGTCCAGCGGGTCAGGATCTCGCGGCGCAAACCATCGTCGAGGCTGGCCAGGGCCCGCTCGACCATTTGCCCCAATATCGGATCGGCGTGGCGACTGGCGATGGTGTAACCCACCGGTGGCAGACCGCTGGGGCCGACGATATCCAGAGCCAGGTAGGGTCGCAGTGCGTTGTAGGCGCGCACGATCACCTCGTTGCTGATCATGGCGTCGACATCGCCCTGGTGCAGCGCCTGCAGGCCACTGCTCAGGCTGGGTGCGACCACGATGCGGCTGTCGGGATACACGCGTTGCACCGTGGCATCGTCGGCATAGCCATCCACCAGCGCGACCTTCTCCCCGGCCAGGCCGCTGCTGTGCTTGCTGCCCGCGCGCCGTACGATGACGCCGCGGTCAGGCATGTACTCCTTGGAAAAGGCCAGGCCGTCGATGGCCTGTTCGAAGGCATTGGCGCTGGTCAGCAGATCGATTTCGCCATCCTTGAGCGCCTGCACCGCCTCGCTGCGCTGGGCAAACCCCAACACCCGCAGATCGACCCCCAGGCGGCTGCCGATCAGGCTCAGGTAGTCGGCACTCACACCTTGATAGCGGTTGCGATCGCTGGTGATGTCGATGGGTTCGTGATCGGCCAGGGAAACACCCACTCTGAGCGTGCCGTGGCGTTGCAGCCACTGCTGTTCGGTGCTGGAAAGGGGCAGTGGAGAAAGCTGCGCGAACGGTGCAACCAAGGCGAAGGGCAGGCTTTGGGCAGCGAACGCCAGGCCGGGCGAAAGGATGGCAACCGCCATGAACAACCCCGCCATCCACGCCGTCACCCCTGCGAGCGTGAGAAACGAGGTCAGTGTGGGTTTCATGCCATGCATCCTTGCCTGCGGGCCAAAGGGGCCCAGGAAAAAGTTGCATAAGCTTGGCACTGTAAAAAGCATAAAGCCCGCATCGGGCGGGCTTTATGTGTTTCAGATCGCGTCAGACGCGAGGCTGCATGCCATCACAGCGGTTTGCCGCGATTACCATGTTGGCTGACGAAGGCTTGTACGGCCGACAGGTCGTTGGGCAACACGGTGCACTTCTCTTCGCGCTCGAACAGATCGACCAGGTGCGCAGGCAACTCCAGAGCCTTGCCTACGCCGGCCTTTTGCACGGCTTCGGGGAACTTGACCGGGTGCGCCGTTCCCAGCACCACCATGGGCGTGTCGAGGCTGCGACGACACTCGCGCGCCGCGCGTACGCCAATGGCCGTGTGTGGATCGAGGACCTCGCCGCACTCGGCGAACACCTGGGCGATGGTCTCGCAGGTTTGCTCGTCGGTGACCGCCAGCGAGTCGAACAGCTTGCGCGCCTCGGTCCAGCGTTCCTCATCGACGCTGAAACCGCCGCCCTGGCGGAAGTTGTCCATCAGGCCTGCAATGGCCGCGCCGTTGCGACCGTGCAGGTCGAACAGCAGGCGTTCGAAGTTCGACGAAACCATGATGTCCATCGACGGCGACAACGTCGCGTGCAGGGTTTGCTTGACGTACTGATTGCCGCTCATGAAGCGGTGCAGGATGTCGTTGCGGTTGGTGGCCACCACCAACTGGTTGATCGGCAGGCCCATGTTGCGCGCCAGATAGCCGGCGAAGATATCGCCAAAGTTGCCGGTGGGCACCGAGAACGCCACCGAACGTGCCGGGCCGCCCAGCTGCAGGGCCGCGTGGAAGTAGTAGACGATCTGGGCCATGATCCGCGCCCAGTTGATCGAATTCACTGCAACCAGCGGCGTGCCCTTGAGGAAACTCTGGTCGGCGAAGCTGTTCTTGACCATTTCCTGGCAGTCATCGAAATTGCCTTCGATGGCGATGTTATGCACGTTGTCGCCGGTAATCGTGGTCATTTGCCGACGCTGAACCGCAGACACACGCTCATGCGGATGCAGGATGAAAATATCGACGTTCTCGCAGTGCTTGCACCCTTCGATCGCGGCCGAACCGGTATCGCCACTGGTGGCGCCGACGATCACCACGCGCTGGTTGCGTTTGGCCAGTACGTAGTCGAGCAGCCGCCCCAGCAGCTGCAGGGCAAAGTCCTTGAACGCCAGCGTTGGCCCATGGAACAGCTCCATCACCCACTCGTTACCGCCCAACTGGCGCAAAGGTGCGACGGAAGCATGGGCAAATACCGCGTAGGTTTCTTCGAGGATCTTCTTGAAATCGGCATCCGGAATGCTGCCGGTGACGAACGGGCGCATGACCCGGAAGGCCAGCTCGTGATAAGGCAGCCCCGCCCACGAGGCGATTTCTTCCTGGGTGAAGCGCGGCAGGTTTTCCGGGACATAGAGGCCACCGTCACTGGCCAGACCGGCGAGCAGAACCTCTTCGAAGTTCAGGGCCGGGGCCTGACCGCGAGTACTGATATAACGCATTGCGAATTCCTCTGGCAGCTGCCGCTTAGTTCAAGTGCTCGACACGGATGCGCACGACCGGGCCGACCACGCCCTGCAAGGCTTCCAGCGCCTTGATGGCATCATTGATGTGCTGTTCGACGACGCGGTGGGTCAGCAGGATCATCGGCACCAGGCCATCGTGTTCCTCGACCTCTTTCTGCATGATCGACTCGATGTTGATGCCACGCTCGGAGAGGATGCTCGCCACCTGCGCCAGCACGCCCGGATGATCCTTGGCCTGAATGCGCAGGTAGTAGGCGCTTTCGCAGGCCTCGATGGGCAGGATCGGGTGAGCGGAAAGCGAATCCGGCTGGAAGGCCAGGTGCGGCACGCGATTCTCCGGGTCCGAGGTCATGGCGCGGACCACGTCGACCAGGTCGGCGACCACGCTCGAGGCAGTCGGCTCCATGCCCGCACCGGCACCGTAGAACAGGGTTGAACCGGCCGCGTCGCCGTTGACCATCACTGCGTTCATCACGCCATTGACGTTGGCGATCAGACGGTCGGCCGGGATCAGCGTCGGGTGCACCCGCAGCTCGATACCGCGCTCGGTGCTGCGCGCCACACCCAGATGTTTGATGCGGTAGCCCAGGGCTTCGGCGTAGTTGACGTCGGCCGTGGTCAGGCGGGTGATGCCTTCGGTGTAGGCCTTGTCGAACTGCAGCGGAATGCCGAAGGCGATGGACGCCAGAATGGTCAATTTGTGCGCCGCGTCGATACCTTCGACGTCGAAGGTGGGGTCGGCCTCGGCATAACCCAGGGCCTGCGCTTCGGCCAGGACGTCCTCGAAGGTACGGCCCTTCTCGCGCATTTCGGTCAGGATGAAGTTGCCAGTACCGTTGATGATGCCCGCGACCCAGTTGATGCGGTTGGCCGAAAGGCCTTCGCGAATGGCCTTGATCACCGGGATGCCACCCGCCACGGCGGCTTCGAACGCAACGATCACGCCCTTCTCGCGTGCCTTGGCGAAAATCTCGTTGCCGTGCACTGCAATCAGCGCCTTGTTGGCGGTGACCACGTGCTTGCCGTTTTCGATGGCCTTGAGTACCAGCTCGCGCGCGATGCCGTAGCCACCGATCAGCTCGATGACGACATCGATATCCGGGTTGCAGGCCACGGCGAAGACATCGTTGGTAATGGGGGTACCGGCGATCTGGCAATTGGGGTTCTGCGAGCGCATCGCAATCTGCGCCACTTCAATACCGCGCCCGGCACGGCGGGCAATCTCCTCGGCGTTGCGCTGAAGTACGTTGAAGGTGCCGCCACCGACGGTACCTAACCCACAGATGCCTACTTTGACCGGTTTCACTCTGAACTCCCCATGAAACGACCGCCTCGATGACGGTCGTGATACTGGCCGCAGGCCGTGAGCCTTCGGCTATTGATGACGTGCGAGTGCCACTCAGCCTTTCGCGTCGAGGGCCAGCTTGGCGACGTTGGCGGCCGGCTGGTAACCCGGAATGACCTGACCGTTCTCCAGCACGATGGCTGGCGTGCCGGTGACGCCGATCGACTGGCCCAGCTCGAACTGCCTGGCCACCGGGTTGGCGCATGAAGGCGCCTTGATGGTGTCGCCCGATACCATCTTGTCCATCGCTGCCTTGCGGTCCTTGGAGCACCAAACAGCCTGCAGCTGCTCGTCACCGGCCGACTTCAAGCCCTGGCGCGGGAACGCCACGTAGCGGACCTCGACACCCATGCGGTTCAGCTCGGGGACTTCGGCGTGCAGCTTGTGGCAGTACGGACAGGTGGTATCGGTGAAGACCGTGATGTGCGACTTGGTTTCGCCCACTGCGGGGTACACAACGGTATCGGCTACCGGGATCGCATTGACGGTCTTGGCAATGGCCAGCCGCTCGGTTTTCTCGGTGAGGTTGACCGGCTTGCCGTCCTGGATCTGGAACAGGTAGCCCTGCATGACGAACTGACCGTCGGCGCTGGCGTACAGCACGCGACCGCCCTTGAGCTTGACCTCGTACAAACCGTTGAGCGGGCTGGCGGCGACGCTTTCGATCGGCACTTCCAGTTGCAGGGTCTGCAGGGTCTTGCGAATCGCTTGTTCCGCAGCCGGGTCGGCAACGGCAAAGGTGCTGGCCAGCGCAAGGGCTGCGGCGGCGAAAAGGCGGGTCACGCGCATGGGAACTCCTGGAGCGACGGACTTGAGGGGCGGTGGACGATCAGCTCGTCACAGCCCGCTGCATAAACCGGGCAAGCCTACCACATTCATTGGCCAAGACCGACTCTGGACAACCCTCGACACAGCCTTGGAGCACGTTGTTTCATCCGCGCGGATGATGCCTGGCATGAAGCTCCTGCAGACGCGCGCGTGCCACGTGGGTATAGATCTGCGTGGTCGACAGGTCGCTGTGGCCGAGCAGCATCTGCACCACGCGCAGATCCGCACCGTGATTGAGCAGATGCGTCGCAAAGGCGTGGCGCAGCGTGTGCGGCGACAGCGACTTGGCGATGCCGGCGACCTGGGCCTGATGCTTGATCCGATGCCAGAAGGTCTGTCGCGTCATCTGCTCGCCGCGCTGGCTGGGGAAGACCACGTCGCTGGGCCTGCCGCCGAGCAGTTCGTGACGTCCGTCGCGCAGGTACCGCTCGACCCAGACCACCGCTTCCTCACCCATCGGCACCAGACGCTCCTTGTTGCCCTTGCCCACCACGCGCAATACACCCTGGCGCAGATTGACCTGGTCCAGGGTCAGGCTGATCAACTCGGTCACGCGCAGGCCGCAGGCATACAGCACCTCGAGCATGGCGCGATCCCGCTGGCCGATAGGCTCGCTCAGATCGGGCGCCTGCAATAGCGCTTCGACGTCGGCTTCGGACAACGATTTCGGCAATGGCTTGCCCAACTGCGGCATGTCGATCTGCAGGGTCGGGTCGGCACCGATCAGCTTTTCGCGCAGCAGGTAGCGATAGAAGCCGCGCGCGCCCGACAGCAGGCGTGCCGTGGAGCGCGCCTTGTAACCCTGCTTGACCCGCCAGGCCAGGTGATCGAGCAGTACATCGCGGCCCGCCGCCTCCAGCGCGATGCCGCGCTCGTGCAACCAACCATTGAACAATGCAAGGTCGCTGCGGTAACTGTTGCGGCTGTTTTCCGATAGGCCTTTTTCCAGCCACAAGGCATCGAGAAATTGGTCGATCAGGGGGTGGTCGAGGGCAGGCATCGCAATCGCAGGGCTGTGGGGGTGCGGGGATGATAACAGGGCGCAGCGTCAGGGCGACGCCTTCGCGGGCAGAGGGCTCGCCGCCCGCCCCGCTCCCACATGAACCTTACCCACCCGTTCACGCTCGCCTACACACTTTCGCCCACAAAAAAGGCAGCCCGAAGGCTGCCTTTTCCTGCATCAGAAACAAACTGTACTCAGGACAGTTTTTCCTTGATACGTGCTGCTTTACCAGACAGGTCGCGCAGGTAGTACAGCTTGGCTTTGCGCACGTCACCACGACGTTTCACGGCCATGCTGTCGATCTGCGGGCTGTAGGTCTGGAAAGTACGCTCTACACCTACACCGTTGGAGATTTTACGAACGGTGAAAGCACTGTTCACGCCGCGGTTGCGCTTGGCGATAACAACGCCTTCGAACGCCTGCAGACGCGAGCGATCGCCTTCCTTCACTTTCACCTGAACGACAATGGTGTCGCCCGGGGCAAAGGGAGGGATTTCTTTGGTCATCTGCTCTGCTTCGAGTGCAAGGATGATTTTGTTGGTCATGCTGTGCTCCTAAGGTAAATCGTCTGACTTACCATCGATACGTTAACTATCGTCCCGCTCGCGGAGGTACTCCGCCAGCAGCTTGTTCTCTTCTCCAGAAAGCGAGCGTCTTTCCAGAAGATCGGCACGTCGTTCGTAGGTCCGCCCAAGGGACTGCTGCAAACGCCAGCGCCGGATGTGTGCATGATTGCCGCTAAGCAATATGTCGGGAACACGCTGATCCGCATACACCTCCGGTCGGGTGTAGTGCGGGCAATCCAGCAGACCGTCGGTGAAGGAATCTTCCTCCGCGGAGTCCGCATGCCCCAAAGCTCCGGGCAGCAGCCGTGTAACCGCATCGATCAGGACCATGGCAGGCAATTCACCGCCCGACAGCACATAGTCGCCAACAGACCACTCTTCATCGACATGAGCTTCAATGAAACGCTCGTCGATGCCTTCGTACCGCCCAGCGATCAGAATCAACGATTCGGACGTCGCCAGTTGTTTCACCGCACCCTGTACCAGCGGCCGGCCCTGGGGCGAAAGGTAGATCACCTTCGCCGCTTCCCCTGCCGCAGCCTTGGCCTGAACCAGAGCGTCTTCCAGAGGCTTGATCTTCATCACCATTCCCGGACCACCGCCGAAGGGCCGGTCATCCACTGTGTGGTGACGGTCCGTGGTGTAGTCCCGCGGATTCCAGCAGGTCAATTGCAACAACCCCTGTTTCACCGCGCGGCTGGTAATGCCGTACTCGCTGATGGCCGAGAACATCTCGGGGAACAGGGTGATCACTTCCACGCGAAGGGTTGCCATCGCCTAGAAGTCCGCGTCCCAATCCACCCTCATCTCGCCAGCGGCCAGGTCGACCTTCAACACGCATTGCGCCGTATAGGGCAACAGGCGTTCACGATCATCCAGGCTGCCCGCGCAGGGCTTCACCACCATTACATCGTTGGCGCCGGTCTCCAACAGGTGATCGACGGTGCCGAGCAATTGCTCTTGCAGGTCGATGACTTTCAGGCCCTGAAGCTGATACCAGTAGTAGTCATCTTCGGCCAGGTCGGGCAAAAGGCTGCGCGAGATGCAAATCTCGTAACCGGACAGAAGACGTGCTTCGTCGCGATCGTCCAGGCCTTTCAACTTGGCAACCAGATCCTTTTGCGTGGATCGGCCGCTGACCAGCTCTACCTGCTTGGTCACGCCTTCGCGCCGGAGCGTCCAGGAGGTGTACTGCAGCAGGTTTTCAATCGGATCGGTAAAGGAAAAAACCTTCACCTCGCCGCGAACGCCGTGTACCGAGAAAATCTTGCCGACGACGATCAAGTCATCAGCGGAATCTGGCGTCGCGTTCATATTGCTCAGGCCGCGGCCTTGGCATTTTCCTTCAGCAACTGAGCAACGCGCTCAGAAGGCTGTGCACCAACGCTCAACCAGTGGTTGACGCGCTCTTGGTTCACGGACAGACGGATTTCCTGACCACGGGCAACAGGGTTGAAGAAACCCACGTGCTCTTTGTGGGAACCGTCACGCGGGTTGCGCGAGTCGGTTACGGTCAGTTGGTAAAACGGGCGCTTTTTGGAGCCGCCACGGGCAAGACGGATGGTTAGCATTGAACATCGTTCCTGTAGTCGGTGCTGCAAATCATAATGCACAGCGGGCACACGGGTGCCCGAAAGGCCGCATATTCTCAAGGAATACACGGACATTTGCAAATGCCTTTTTCCGATAGGTCGGGGCTTGCAGCGAGGATTTGCCTATGAGCCGTTGCAAGCAACGGAGTTTGGCCACATGGCCAGGGTATTCATCGGCACGAGGGATGCGCTTGTGGGAGCAGGCTCCGACAGGGTTCTCGTACCGACGCAATGGGTTACATCTTGGGCATGCCGCCACCGCCGCCGGGCAGCATGCCGCCCATACCGCGCATCATCTTGGCCATGCCGCCCTTGGTCGAGAACTTCTTCATCATCTTCTGCATCTGCTTGTGCTGCTTGATCAAGCGACCGATGTCCTGCACCTGGGTACCCGAGCCCATGGCGATGCGACGCTTGCGCGAGCCGCTGATCACGTCAGGGTCGCGGCGCTCGGCCGGGGTCATGGAATTGATGATGGCTTCCATCTGCTTGAACTGCTTCTCGGCGACATTCTGGGCGTTGCCCATCTGCGAGAGGTTCACACCGCCGATGCTCGGCAGCTTGTCCATCAGGCCGCCCAGGCCTCCCATGGTCTTCATCTGTACAAGCTGGTCGCGGAAGTCTTCGAGGTCGAAGCCCTTGCCCTTCTTCAGCTTCTTGGCCAGCTTGTCGGCCTTGTCCTTGTCCAGCGACTGCTCGGCCTGCTCGATCAGGCTGAGCACGTCGCCCATGCCCAGGATGCGCGAGGCGATGCGGTCGGGGTGGAACGGCTCGAGCGCTTCGCTCTTCTCGCCCATGCCGATGAACTTGATCGGCTTGCCGGTGATGGCACGCACCGACAGTGCGGCACCGCCGCGAGCGTCGCCGTCGACCTTGGTCAGGATCACACCGGTGAGCGGCAGCGCATCACCGAAGGCCTTGGCCGTGTTGGCTGCGTCCTGGCCGGTCATGGCGTCGACCACGAACAGGGTTTCGGCAGGCTTGACCGCCGCGTGCAGCTGCTGGATCTCGCCCATCATCTCGGCGTCGATGTGCAGGCGCCCGGCGGTGTCGAGGATGACCACGTCGATGAACTTGAGCTTGGCCTCGCGGATCGCGGCGTTGGCGATGTCCACGGGCTTCTGGCTGATGTCCGACGGGAAGAAGGTCACGCCGATATCGTTGGCCAGGGTTTCCAGCTGCTTGATGGCTGCCGGGCGGTAGACGTCTGCCGACACCACCATCACCGTCTTCTTCTTGCGCTCCTTGAGGTAGCGCGCCAGCTTGCCGGCGGTGGTGGTCTTGCCCGCACCCTGCAGGCCGGCCATGAGGATGACCGCCGGCGGGGTCACCGCCAGGCTCAGTTCCTCGTTGGCCGCGCCCATCATCTCGACGAGCTCGGCCTGGACGATCTTCACGAACGCCTGGCCTGGGGTCAGGCTGCGCGAAACCTCGGTGCCGACCGCACGCTCCTTGACCTTGTTGACGAAGTCCTTCACCACCGGCAAGGCGACGTCGGCTTCGAGCAGCGCCATGCGCACTTCGCGCAGGGTGTCTTTGATGTTGTCCTCGGTCAGCTTGGCTTTGCCGGTAACGTGGCGAAGCGTCTGCGAGAGGCGGTCTGTAAGGTTTTCAAACATGTCGCGATCCTTTCTGGCTCTGGTTGAGCCGAGGTTGTGGCGGCAAGAGCAGGCCGGCGATTATAACCAAGAGTGGGTGCCACGGACACTGCGCGGTATGCAGTCTTTCGTCGGCGGGCATTTGATGCCAAACTCAGGCACTTTCCGGCTTGTGCTCCACAGGACCTATGCTCCCCTTGTCACCCAGTCTAATCCCCACCCTCGCCGCCGCCTGCCTGTATGCCGCTGCGACTGCCTATCAGGCAACCCGTATCGGCCAAGGCGGCAAGGCTGACAAGCGCGTGCTCTACCTGTTCGGCTTCCTGGCCGTGATTGCCCACGGCTGCGCGTTGTTCTCGCAGTTGCTCACCCCCCTGGGGCTGAGCCTGGACTTCTTCAGCGCGGCCAGCCTGATCGCCGTGGCGGTGATCGCCCTGACCCTGCTGGCCACCAGCCAGATACCCGTGGAAAACCTGCTGGTGCTGCTGTTTCCCCTGGGTCTGGCAACCATCCTGATCGCCCAGTTCGCGCCCGGCGGGACTGCACCGCTGATCCACGAAGAGCCAGGCATTCTCACGCACATCCTGCTGTCCATCCTGGCCTATGGCATGTTCACCATCGCCGTGTTCCAGTCGTTGCTGCTGTTGCTGCAGGACCACCAGCTCAAGCACAAGCATCCGGCAGGGCTGATCAAGAATTTCCCGCCGCTGCAGACCATGGAAAGCCTGCTGTTCGGTTTCATCTGGGCCGGCTGGGTACTGCTGTCGCTGTCACTGATTTCAGGCTGGGTGTTCGTCGAGAACCTGTTCGCGCAACACCTGGTGCACAAGACCCTGCTCGCCTGCCTGGCCTGGATCGTTTTCAGCGTGCTGCTGTGGGGACGCAATCGCCTGGGCTGGCGCGGGCACAAGGCCATTCGCTGGACGCTGGCCGGCTTCTGCCTGCTGATGCTGGCCTATTTCGGCAGCAAGCTGGTTCGCGAATACATTCTGCACATCTGACAGGTCACCCATGGACACTCTGCCCCTAGGGCCGATGCTCGGCGCGCTGGCGCTGGCAATTCTCCTCGCCGCGCTGCTTTGCGCAGTGGAAGCCGCGCTGCACACGCTGGCCGCACAGCGCCCTACCGGGCGCAATGGCGATCGACCGGCGCTGCAGGCGCCGCTGCCCAGCCTGGTGCTGCTCAATACCCTGGCCCGTGCCATGGCGGTGACGCTGGGGGTAACGCTTGGCATCTATCTGCGCGGCGCCCATGGCGCCTGGCTCGGTGGCCTGGGCACCACGCTCGCCCTGCTGGTGCTGGCCGACTACCTGCCACGCCGCCTTGCCCAGCGCTACCCGCGGCCGTTCATCGGCATGGCCAATGCCCTCCTGGCGCCACCACTCAAGCTGGTCTGGCCGCTGGCATGGCTACTGGACGGCGCCGCGCGGCTGCTGGTCGTGCCGTTCGCCCGCAAGGAACCCGGCAAAGGCGCCCAGCAGGAGCCTGCCATACCGCGCAGTGTGCTGGACGAACTGGCCGCCGAAGCGCGCAGCAACAAACCGCACCTGGCCAACAGCATCCATGCGCTGGACAAGATCACCGTCAACGACATCCTGGTGCCGCGCAACGAAATCGACGGCATCAACCTGGAAGATTCGCTGGACGAGATCATCGACCAGCTGATGATCAGCCGCCATACCCGCCTGCCGGTCTTCCACAACGACATCAACCATGTCGAACGGGTGCTCAATACCCGCCAGATCAGCCACCTGCTGCCGCACCGCGAACTCACCATCGAGGCCTTGCTGGCCGCCTGCTATGAGGCTTACTTCGTGCCGGAAAGCACGCCCCTGCAGATGCAGCTGCTGAATTTCCACAAGCAGCAACGCCGATTAGGCATCGTCGTCGACGAATATGGCGAGGTGCAGGGCATCGTCACCCTGGAAGACATTCTGGAAGAGATCGTCGGCGAGTTCGAAGATGACGATGCGCTGGCCAATCCGCATATCCATCCGCAGCTGGATGGCCGCTTCGTGGTCGAAGGCCAGGCCTCCATTCGCGACATCAACAAGAGCCTGGGCTGGCACTTGCCCAGCGATGGCCCCAAGACCTTGAACGGCCTGGTCACCGAGGCGCTGGAAAGCATTCCGGCCAGCGCGGTGTGCCTGAAGATCGGTCGCTATCGCATGGAAATTCTCGAGACCGAGGAAAACCGCGCGTCACGGGTGCTTATATGGCACGCGAGCAGCCTGCCAGCAGCGTGACGGCGGTGTCGCGCCCTCGCAAAACCGGCGCCGCCGCTCGGCAGGCACCGGTCGACTCAGACCTTACAGTTCGACCTTGACCGCTTGCGAGGCGCGCGTGGCCTTGGCCCGGGCTGCCTCGATCGATTCGTCGCGGGCCAGGGCCACGCCCATGCGCCGTTGGCCATTGACCTCGGGCTTGCCGAACAGACGCAGCGCCGTATCCGGTTCGGCCAGTGCCGCACCGAGGTTGTCGAAGGCGGTCTGGCGAGAGTTGCCTTCGACCAGGATCACCGCCGAGGCGGATGGCCCGAACTGACGAACCAGCGGGATCGGCAACCCGAGAATGGCGCGTGCGTGCAAGGCGAACTGGGACAGATCCTGGGAAATCAGGGTGACCAGGCCGGTATCGTGCGGACGCGGCGAGACCTCGCTGAACCACACCTGATCACCCTTGATGAACAGTTCGACGCCGAACAGGCCGCGCCCACCCAGGGCCTCGGTCACTGCACGCGCCACCCGCTCAGACTCGGCAAGGGCCACCGGGCTCATCGCCTGGGGCTGCCAGGACTCTTGATAGTCGCCCTTCTCCTGCCGGTGGCCAACCGGTGCGCAGAACGTCGTCCCGCCAACGTGGCGGACGGTCAGCAAGGTGATCTCGTAATCGAAGTCGATGAAGCCTTCGATGATCACACGGCCCTTGCCGGCGCGCCCGCCCTCCTGGGCATAGTCCCACGCTTCCTGCACATCGGCCGCCGAGCGCAGCAGGCTCTGGCCCTTGCCCGAAGAGCTCATGACCGGCTTGACCACGCACGGGAAACCCAGGTCCTGCACGGCCCGTGCGTAGTCTTCGAAGGTGTCGGCAAAATGGTACGGCGAGGTCGGCAGGTCCAGCTCTTCGGCGGCCAGGCGGCGAATGCCCTCGCGGTTCATGGTCAGCTGGGCTGCGCGCGCAGTCGGCACCACGGTGAAACCTTCGGACTCCAGCTCCACCAGCGTGGCGGTGGCGATGGCCTCGATCTCGGGCACGATGTAGTGCGGTTTTTCCGCTTCGATGACCGACCGCAAGGCAGCGCCATCGAGCATGTTGATGACGTGGCTGCGATGGGCCACTTGCATGGCCGGCGCATCGGCGTAACGGTCTACGGCGATGACTTCGACGCCCAGGCGTTGCAGCTCGATCACCACTTCCTTGCCCAGCTCGCCGCAGCCGCACAGCAGTACGCGGGTCGCGGTCGGCGACAGGGGGGTTCCGATACGGGTCATTTCAGGTCCTCAGGGAATCGTCTGGATCGAGGGGCAGCACGCAGGCCAACCCGACAGGGGCGGGCATTTTAACTCAACACGGCTTTGCGTGCGCCAGTCTCGCCGCCCACAGGCAAGGGCTGGATCAGCCGCCCGCAAATACCAGGCCCTGGGCCACGGCTCGCTCATGGGCGAGGCGCAGCACGGCGCGGCGCTGGTCGTCGCTCATGCGCCCCCACTGGGTGATTTCCGCGGCGGTGCGCTGGCAGCCCGTGCACACATCCTGCTCATCCAGGGCGCAGACACTGATGCACGGAGACTTGACCGGCTTGGGCAGAGGGTTCACGAGTCCTGCTCGATCAGTTCGCGAGCATAGCGCTGGGCATTGTGCACATAGTGCGCGGCGCTGGCTTCGAGCATGCGCTTCTGGGCTTCGCTCAGCTCGCGCACGACCTTGCCCGGGGAGCCCATGACCAGCGATCCATCGGGAATGTCCTTACCCTCGGCAATCAGCGAGTTGGCGCCGATGATGCAGTGCTTGCCGATCCTGGCGCCGTTGAGAATGACGGCGTTGATCCCGATCAGGCTGAAGTCGTCCACAGTGCAGCCATGCAGCATGGCATTGTGGCCAATGGTCACGCCGCGACCGATGGTCAGCGGCACGCCGGCATCGGTATGCATCACGGTGCCGTCCTGCACGTTGCTGTGCTCGCCGATGTCGATCAGCTCGTTGTCGCCGCGCAGCACGGCGCCGAACCACACGCTGGCCCCGGCCTGCAGGCGCACCTTGCCGATGAGGGTGGCATTGGGTGCGACCCAGCTGTCGGGATGGGTTTCGACGCGCGAGTCGCCCAGACGGTATTTCATGTGATCTCCTCGACGCGGCAATGGTCGGCACGGCGCCCCGCCGCACTACGTTCAGATGACGGTCAGATGGCGGTGTAATGCTCGGGAGGCCGATGCAGGCTGATCCGGGCGTCATACATCAGGTTGACGAGTTCGACGATCATGATCGCCGACAATCCCCATATCTTGTACTCGCCGAAGCGATAGCTGGGCACGTACCAGCTGCGGCCCTGGTAATCGATGCGGTGGGTGTGCTCGCGCGGGTCCTGCCGAAAGAACTCCAGCGGCACGGAAAACACCGCGGCGATTTCGGCATCGTTGGGTCGGTATTCGACATAGTCGGGAATGATGCCCACGAATGGCGTGACCTTGAGCCCGTGCTTGGACACCAGCGGGCTGAGCGGACCGATGATTTCCACCAGCCCGGGCGGCAGGCCGATTTCCTCTTCGGCTTCGCGCAGGGCGGTGAATATCAGGTCAGGGTCTTGCGGGTCGCGGCGTCCGCCGGGGAAAGCCACTTCGCCACCATGGGTCGAGAGCCCCGAGGCGCGCAGTGTCAGCACCAGCTCGGGCTCGTCGCTGCGGGTGATGGGCAGCAACACGGCCGCTTCGGGAAAACGGCTGTCGGTTTCCAGTGTGCGTGGCGTATGGTTGCTCACTCGGCGAAGTAGCTCGTCCAGCATGGCGTTTCTCGATCCGTGGCCTGCTGGCATGATGCACCAAAAGCCGCTGGCAGCCCAAGCTCGATTTGCCGTGCCGCAGGCTTGCGGCACCTCGGCACTACGGCCAAGATAGCGGCAGCCATCAAGGATCTGAGCATGAATTTCTGCAGCCATTGCGGCAACCCGGTAACCCTGCGCATCCCTACCGGCGATACTCGCCCCCGATTCGTCTGCGGGCATTGCCACCTCGTCCATTACCAGAATCCCAAAGTGGTCGCGGGCTGCATCGCCGTGTGGCAGGACCAGGTCTTGCTGTGCCGCCGGGCCATCGAGCCGCGCCGTGGTTTCTGGACCCTGCCGGCAGGCTTCATGGAAAACGGCGAAACGCTGCAACAGGCTGCCAGCCGGGAAACCGTCGAAGAAGCCTGCGCACAGGTGACCAACCTTGCGTTGTACACCGTGTTCGATCTGCCGCACATCAGCCAGGTGCAGGTGTTCTACCGAGCCGAAATGTCCGAGCCTTCGTTTGCCGTGGGCGAGGAAAGCCTGGAAGTGGGCTTGTTCGCGCAAAATCAGATCCCTTGGGCGGAGCTGGCTTTCCCCACCGTCGGCCGTACCTTAGAATACTTTTTCGCCGACCGGCTGGAGCACAGCTACCCGGTTCGCAACGAGTGCCTGGGGCCGCTGCTCGCGCGCTGGCCACAGGCCTGACCCATCGCACCGGCGCCAGCGGCGCGTTTCCATTGCAGGAATATCCCATAGATGCGTTGCCTGACCGCCCTGTTCTGCCTGTGCTTCGCCGTGAGCGCCCAGGCTGCCTTCACCGTTACCGTTGAACGCAAGCCGGTCGACCAGATCGCCCCTGCGGTGCAATCGAGCAAGCGCCTGGGCGTGGACCCGATCGACAAGGTGCTGGTGCTCAAGACCAGTCGCCAGTTGCAGTTGATCAGCGGTGGCGAGCCGCTCAAGAGTTACCGCATCTCGCTGGGCAAGCAACCCCAGGGCGCGAAGGCGCGCGAGGGCGACAAGCGCACGCCCGAGGGCTTCTACTGGCTCGACTGGCGCAAGGTCAGCGATCGCTTCAACCTGGCGATGCACGTTTCCTATCCCAACATCAGCGACTCGGCCCGCGCCCGCCGCGAGGGCGTTCCACCGGGCAGCATGATCATGATCCACGGCACGCCGATCGACGAGGAGTACCCGGAATGGTACTTCGCCACCCTGGACTGGACCGATGGCTGTATCGCCATGAAGAACGACGACATGCGGGAGGTGTGGAGCCTGGTCAAGGACGGCACGATGATCGAGATCCGGCCGTGAGCACGGCGTTCTCTTTACCGACCCAGCCTTGACCTTCCTTCAGCTGTCATAGGAACCATCCTACAACTGGTTCCTTTTTCGAATCCGCCCTTTCCTACTGTCTGTCAGATTCTTCCTACCAACAACCCCTCTCCCCTGCCCGTTCCCTGGGAAGTCCCCCCTCTTAAAGTGGCCGCCTATTGATTGGTCGACGATTGGGGCTGGGCTGCAATGACGATTTTCCGCAAGGACCGGCTGTTATCCGCACTGCTTTTCGCACCCGCCATGGCGCTGGGCGAAACCGGCGCGCAACCGCTGAATGACCAGATCCTGCGTCAGTTCGATACCCAGCGCCACGAGCGCGCCGCTGCCGAACAGGCGCAACGGCTGGAAACCCTTCGTGAAGACGCGGCGGAGCCAGCCAGCCGCGCACCGCAGCGGGTCGAGCAAGGTGATGGCGAGTGCTGGCCGGTGTCCGCGGTGCGCGTGCAGGACAACCAGCTGCTGGACACCGCTGCGCTGCAAGGTGTCCTGCAGCCATGGGTGGCGCCGTGCAGCGGCGTCGATGACATCAACCAGATGCTGCTGGCCTTGACCGGTGCCTACGTGAAGGCCGGCTATATCGCCGCCAGGCCCTATATCGTTCGCATGCCCGCAGCAGATGGCGAGCTGGTCATCGCCATGCTCGAAGGCTTCATCGAATCCATTGAAATCGCCGACGGCAGTGACGACCTGGCGCTGGGCAGCGCTTTCCCTGGGATGATCGGTCGCCCGCTCAAGCTCACCGATGTGGAAAGTGGCCTGGACCAGCTCAACCGGCTGCGCTCCGTCGACCTGATCCTGGACATCGCTCCCGGCGAGCAGGTGGGGGGTACGCGAATCGTTCTGCGCCCACAGGGCACGCACAAATCCTGGACCCTGGGCACCGGACTGAACAACCGTGGCAGCGATGCATCGGGGCGCCACCAGGCACAGCTGAGCCTGAGCCTGGACAACCCGTTTCGTCTCAATGATTCGCTGGCTGCCAGCTATGCCAACAGCCTGGACGGTGGATCGGGCCGCAGTCGCCAAGGCGGGATGTTCTACGAAATACCCTACGGGCGCTGGACCCTGAACGCTTCGGCGAGTCGTTTCGAATCCCGCGCCCCGCTGCCCAACCGCCATGAGGTGGCGCAGAGCCTGGACAGCTATGGCCTGAAGCTGGATCGCAGCCTGTGGCGCAACCAGACGACCCTGCTCAATGGGCACCTGCGCCTGGACCAGACCCGTACCGATCTGCTGTTCGACGGCACTACCGTACGCAACGGTCGCACCACGCTGAGCGTCGCCAGCGTCGGGCTCAACCTGACTCACCTGGGTGATTCGGTGTGGAGTGGCGCCCTGGGCTACTCCCGCGGGCAGGGTTGGCTGGGGGGCGATCGCACACCCCTGCGGCATGACGCGCCGCAACCGCACTTCGAAAAATACCGAGGTACCGTCACTCGCCGATCGCTGTTCGATCTGCTCGATCGACGTTGGGCGTGGAGCAGCGAACTGGACATGCAGTACAGCCCAGACCCGCTACCGAGCCTGGAGCAGATGCGCCTGGCCGGCAGCGCCAGCGTGCGCGGCTATCGCCTGGACAGCCAGCCGGTCTCCAAGGGGGCCACGTTGCGCAACACCCTGAGCACTTCGCAGCTACTCGCCCAAGGCCTGTACCTGACCCCCCAAGCGGGGCTGGACTCTGGCTGGGGCCGGCACACGTACAACCAGGTCGAGACCCAGCACGCCATCGGCTTGAGCGCCGGGGCCACCCTGAGCTGGGCAGACGGCCAGATCACTCTGGATTATCAGCGCGGCCTGCATCGGCGTGCCAGCGCTTCGCCGGAACCAGGTTTCTGGACCTTCGGGCTTTCGCAAGTCTTCTGAAAAACAGGTAGATATCCCCATGACCAAACCATCACGTTGTGTTCAGCGCGACGCCTTGCGCCTGGCAATCGCCGGTGTCGTACTGGCGCCTTACATGGCCAGCGCCGACGTCATCCAGCCGGCCTTCGAGCCGGGTGCCAAACCGATCGTCATGACCAATGCCGGTGCCGCCCCGATCGTCGACATCGTGGCGCCCAATGCCGCCGGTCTTTCGCACAACCGCTACGAGCAATACAACGTCGGTGTCCCCGGCGTGGTGCTGAACAACAGCCTGCAGGCCGGCCGTGCGCACGTCGCCGGCGAATTCTTGAATGTGCGGGCGAACGGCCAGTTCAAGGGCCAGGCGGCAAGCACCATTCTCAACGAAGTGATCGGCCGACGCCGCTCCGACATCAACGGTGAACAAGTGATCTTCGGCCAAGCGGCCGACTATGTACTGAGCAACCCCAACGGGATTTTGCTCAATGGCGCACGGATCAACCTGCAAATGGACAAACAGGCGACCTTTCTGGTCGGCCGGCCGCAGATCGAGAACGGCAGGATCACCGGGCTCAATACCGACGGTGGTATCGACCCACGCACCGCGCTGAAGGTAGACACCCGCGGGGTGACCGTGAACGGCGGTTCGCTGGCTTTGATCTCCCCCACGATCGACCAGCGCGGGCCGATCAGCGCAGCGCAGAAGCTCGACATTCTGTTGGGCACACACAAGGTCGATGCCAGCGATCTGAAGGTCAGCCACGTCCAGCAGAACGCGTTCAGTACCGACGCGCGCCTGATGGGCGCCATGCACGCCAATCGCATCAATATTCTGAGCACCCGCGAAGGTGCCGGCATCAACATGGGCATCAGTCGGACCGCAGCGCGTGAAGGCATCGAGATCGCTTCGCAGGGCGCACTGAACATGATCAGCACCGCCAAGCGCGATGGCTTGGCCACGCAGGGTGTACTCGACGCCGGCGCTGGCGATGTGCGGCTGAGCTCGGCAGCGAACCTGAACATCAAGTCGGTGGCGATCAGTGGCGCGTCGATCAGCGCCGACGCCGGTGCCGATCTGAACCTGGATACGTTGACCCGCACCGTCGAATCCAGCCGCAGGAGCGGTGTGGAGAACGACTGGTACATCCTGCCTGCAGGTGCGACCACTACCACCGTCGAGCTGACGCATACCGAGCATCTGGCGAATGCGCTGAACGCCACGCAGTTCGTGACCCTGACTGCGGGCAACGATGCCAGGCTCGCCGCCACCCACGTCAACAGCCTCGGCGACGTAGACATTGGCGCGGGCAATACGCTGGAGCTGACCGCCAACGTCGACCGCAAGCTTGACCGCGTCACCGTCAGCAACCGACGCCAGGGCGCTCAACGCCTGGACAGCACGGCCACCCAGACCACTCAGAGCGCAGCCTCGACGTTGATCGACGGCCAATCGATCAGCCTCACGGGACGGGCAATAACAGTCATGGGCAGCGACTTGAACAGTCGCAGCGACCTGAACCTCGCAGCAACCGAAGCGGTGGAGATCGGTACCGTCGTTCTGCATGGCTCGGTTGCGCAGGACAGTCGCGAGGGCCACGTGATCGTCCGCCGTTCGGCGACCGAACTGCACGACCGCGAGCAGACCCTGGACCACCGCGGCAGCCGGCTTGCCGCAGGCAATGGCAAGCTCGCCGCCCAGGCCGATCGCGTGGACCTGATAGCCGCGCAGCTGGAGGCCCGGGACATTGACCTGCGAAGCCTTGCGCAAGACCTCAGGGTACAAGGTGCCCAAGCCCACCAGCGTATCGAGAATGCGCGCCAGGACACGGCGCTGTTCAGCGCGTCCGACCGCCGCTACGACCGCAGGCAAAGTACCTATCAAGGCAGTTCCCTCAGCGCCAGCGGCGCCCTGCTTCTGGACGGCAAGCGCGACACCCTGATCGTGGGCTCGAGCCTTGCCACCGCTGGCGATCTGACGGTCAAGGCCGAGCGCAACCTGATGGTCGCTGCCGGCCAGCAGAGCAGCGAATCCACCCTCAAGGGCAAGGACTGGAAACTGACCGTTTTCGGCGAACAGACCACGCCAGGCTCCGGCCAGCCAGGCGACGCACAGGGATCTGCCGGGCAGTGGGACGCCGGTGCCGGGATGCGCCAACAGTGGACGCTGGACACCGCCCGGCTGAACACGCATCAAGCCAGCCAGCTCAAGGGCGGTAACGTCGCACTCGAGGCCGGGCAGGGCCTGGCCATCGTCGGCTCGTCGGTACAAGCCGAACAGAACGTGCTGCTCGATGCCGATGACATGCGCATTCTGGCCACCGAGGCGCAACGCAGTTTCCGCAACCAGGAAACCGGAAGAACGGTGGGTTACGAGATCACTGCGGGCGTTGACCGTTTCGGTACCGGCGCCGCTTTCGCCTTGCAGACCGACACCGACGGCCGCAGCGAGAACGTACACACGCGCAGCTCGATCAAGGCCGGCAACGACGTACGCCTGACCGCGAAGGCACTGACCACCCAGGCAGCGCAGGTGGAAGCAGGCCAGTTGTTGAAGGTGCGCGCCGACCGTGTCCACAATCAGGCCGTTACCGACAGCACCAAGACCGCCCTGGACTACAACAAGATCAAGCTCAGTGCGGGCAGCTCGCTGGACTACGGCGCCATTACCCGTCAGGTACAGAAGCTGTGGAGCGGGGTCGACCAGACCAGCCTGTATGCCAGTGGCCTGGAGGATGGCCTGCTGCCGTGGAGCGTGGGCATCAATCTCAAGGGTGACTACCTGGACCGCAATACCCAGTCGCTGACGCACATTGCCCGGGTGTCGCAGTTCAAGGGGGGTGAGCTCGATATCGCTGTGACCGGCAAGCTGCACGATATCGGTACCCAGTACGAAAGCACGATCGGCGCCATCGCGCTGAGCGCGGACAGGCATGTCATGGACGCTGCCAGAAACAGCGTGCGTAGCGCAATCGACGCGTTGGGGGTGGACGCCATTGCCAGGCTGGAAACCTCGACCGGCGCCGACTGGGCCATGGGCGCCGCAGCCCGCGGTCACAGCAGCGCACAATACAAGACGGTGGATACGGCAGTAGTCGGCAGTCTGCTCGGCAACAACGGTATCCGTATCCAGCTGGGCACCGATGGCCTGTATGAAGGCACGGTCATGAGCAGTGTGCAGGGGCCAATCCAGATCCACAGCGGCGGTAACCTGCAGTTCCTGCAAGCCGGCAACAGTATCGTCAAGCATGACGATGGCACGCGCGGGCGCGGCGCAGCGCAGCTCAATGGGGTGGTCGCACCAGCCCCTGTGGTTCAGGGTGGCGCCATCGGCGGCAGCGGGCAATACACCGTACTCGACAGTACCCAGACCTTCGCCGTCGGCGCCAGGCTGGACACCCCCGGCGCCGTTACATTGAGCGCGCAAGGCAACGTGATGCTGCAGGGCACTGCCATCGGCTCGCAACAGACGCCGGTGGGCAGCCTGTCGATCGACGCTGGCCAGAGTGTCGTGGCACTGGCCGGCATCGACACTGCCAGGGCCCAAGGCAATGTCTATGGCGGCAGCGGTTCGCTCAAGGTCAGCGCCAGGCCATCGACAGGCGGCTTGCCGGTGGCAGGCAGCGCAGGCTTCGAATTCGGTCAGACTGCGGAGGATTCGGCACTGCGTCGCGGCGCACAGTGGCATGTGCTCAACGACATGGCGGTCACGGCAGGCAGTGACCATGCGGCAGCGATACTGCTCGAAGGCCTGCACGCCACGGCCGACCGGATCAAGCTGGACGCACGCAAGGGGGGTATCGCCGTGATCGCCGCGCGGTCGACCAGCGAGCGCGACAACAAGCTGATTTCCGCCACCTTCAGCCTGGGTGGCCATTCAGGCGGCGCGAAGCAGTCCTACGCACTCGATGAGTTCAACGTTCAGTTCAAGCTCGACTACGACAAGCTCAAGAGCGACACCTATGCCAACGCCAGACTCACCGCGGGCACAGTGGAATACAACAGCCCGGGCGAGCTGTTGCTGGGCGGCGCGCAAGTGCATGCCGGCACAATAAGCGGTTCGGTGGGCAGCCTGCGGGCAGTCAGCGTCAGGGACAACGTTGACGCGACCAAGGTCAATGCCGAGGCCGAAGTCGGCAGGGGTGGCGATCCGTGGGGCGCGATCGGCAGCCTGGCAAAGCTGGCAGGCGAGTGGGGAAGCAAGGGCAAGCAGCGCCTGGACCAGTTGAATGCGGCCTACTCCACCGATATCTCGGCCAAGCTGGGCTTCGACATGCGTCGCGAACTGCGCGATACCGTGACCCAGAGTACCGTACTCAATGGCCGCGACACCCTGGGCCTGGAGGTCCTGGGGACAACCCAGTTGGTCGGCGCACAATTGCAGACCAGCGGCACTGCGCTGCACCCGCACCCGAACTCGATGCAGACCAGTGACCTGACTGCGCGCGACCGACTGGTAACGGTCTCCCTGCTGGCGCTGACGCCGTCACTGGGTGCGATCAAGGACCTGTACAGCCATCTGCAGAAGGACAAGCCCGAAGAGGTGATGATCGATACCGGACTGTTCCGCGCAGGCGGGCACAACCGCACTCAGTATCTGACAGGAGGCGTGGAAAAACTCGCGCTCTGAGCATGACTCTCCGCCGGCCCGACATCCGTTTGGGCCGCATCCTACGATGGGCCGCGCGCGCTGCCGCTATCGCGTCCGACCCACCCTTCCTAAGGTAGCTCTCGTGCATCGGCCCCCAGGTCGATGCACAGCCAATCCTCGACCTAAGGAAAGACCTCGATGCCTCATACCATGGAACAATTGCGCCACCTGACCCTGCGCTCGCTGCCGCTGGCCATCGCCAGCGCGCTGCTGGTGCCCTGCTCCCCTGCCTGGGCCGATGGCCTGACCGCGTTTGCGGGTGGCGAAACGGCGCCAATCATCAACGGCCAGTACAAAGTACCGGTCATCGACATCGTTGCGCCCAATGCCAACGGCCTTTCGCACAACGTCTACAGCGAATACAACGTCGGTACCCAGGGCGTCGTGCTCAACAACAGCCTGGTGGCAGGAAAGAGTGAAATGGCCGGCGAGCTGAAGGCCAATCCACAACTGGGCGGCATGGCCGCCAGCACCATCCTCAACGAGGTGGTCGGCCACGACCGTTCCAACATCAACGGCCCGCAAGTGGTTTTCGGCGCGGCGGCAGACTATGTCCTGGCCAACCCGAATGGCATCACGCTCAACGGCGCCAGCCTGGTCAACGCGCCACGAGCCACCTTCGTGGTCGGCGCGGCCACTGTCCAGGACGGTCGGCTGACAACGTTCGATACGCAGGCCACCGACCAGTTGCTGCGTGTCGACAGCGGCGGTGTCAGCAACCCGGCCGGCAGCCTGGCGCTGATAGCACCCAGTATCGTCAGCAGCGGGCCAATGGCCGCAGGCGCCGATATCGACCTGGTGCTGGGCAGCAATGTCGTCGACTACGCCAGCAATGGTGTGATCGGCAGCACGCGCGCGACCAAACTCATCGATGCCAACCTGCTCGGCGCGATGGCCACAGACAAGCGCATCCGCATCGTCAGCAGTGAGGAAGGCGCGGGTATCAAGATGCCAGGCGCTCGACTCACGGCCGGTCAAGGCATCCGTATCGAATCGGCCGGCGACCTCACGCTGCATGCACCTGCGCGCGCCGGCAAGCCACAGACCCCCACCGAACTGCACGGCGGAGCGGGCGAGATCCACCTGGCAGCCGGCCGTCAGCTCAACCTGGGCACGGCACGCCTGGCCAGCGAAGCCGATGTGCGCCTGCTCGCCGACGGTGTGCGCAGCCAGGGTGCGGAGATCAACAGCGGCGGCCTGTTGAAGGTCAACGCGGCATCCATGGTCAATACCGGCTCAAGTCGCCTGCAGGGCGGCACGGTATCGCTGGATATCAGCGGCAAACTGGCTGATACCGGCACCGAGTACACCAGCACCCTGGGCAAGATCGCCATCCATGCCGACAGCCATGAGATGAAAGCGGCCATGCACAAGGTCCAGGCGGGCGCGGCAACCACCAGCACAGCCAAGGCCGGCAGCCTGAGCGCTGCCGAAGGTATCGACATCCGCCTGACCGGCAGTGGACGCTACGAAGGCACCCGCATCGGCACCTCGCAAGGCGCGGTGCAGATCGACGCCGGTGCCAACCTGGCGTTCAACCCCGCCCACGCCACCCTCGACCGCATGGGCAAGGACGGCGCTTACCAGCAACGCACGGCGAGCAAGGCGCGGATCGATGCGCCAGGCGACGTGATCCTGCGCGCCAGCGGCGATGTGCAGCTCAACGGTGTGGACATAGGCACGCTGGACAAGCCCGCTGGCAGTCTGAAGGTGACGGCGGGAGGCACCCTCACCAGCCTCGCGGCCGTGGACAAGACAACCCTCAAGGGTGGTGGTGAATCCAGGAGTGCCGAAGGTCTGCATAGCTTCGGTCAACGAGACGAAAGCACGCAACATCAGCACGGCAATCAGTGGCAGGTAAAGGGCGACATGGCGCTGCAGGCCGGCGCCCGCAAGGCTCGCGCCCTGCACCTGCAGGGTGTCCAGGCCGACGCAGCCAGCATGAAGCTGGCGGCCACCGCAGGCGGTGTCTATCTGGAAAGCGCCAGCGACCAGCGTCAATCGGACCGCAAGCAACTGAGCGCCGATGCCAGTGATCCGCTCAAGCCGGCTCTTGGCCTCAGCTACCGCAACGAGCAGCAGCAGACACAGCACAATGCGCAACTGCGAGCTGCGACGCTCAGGCTCGATAGCCAGATGGATGCACGTCTGGATGGCGCACGTCTGCAGGCCGACAACCTGAGCGGCAACGTCAAGGGCAAGCTGGCGATCACTCATCGCGCCGACAGCACGCAAATCCTCGGTGTCGAGGGGCGTGTCGTGCTGGCCGAAGGTACGGCTCCAGGCACAATGCTCAATGAAGTGGCAGCGCTGGGCGGCAAGTGGAATTCGCCGGTCAAGGAAGCTCTGGCGCAGCAGCCAAACGCTGGCAAAGGCGAAGTCGAACAGGCCAATTTCGAGTTCACCCGCACCGACAAAACGGGCGTGAGCGAACAATCCGGAATGTTCAGCAGCGAGCCCATGAGCCTCAAAGTTGCACGAGGCACGACTCACGCAATGGCAGCAGGCGCCCATGAACTGCAGACCAGCCACAAGCTAGCCACGGGCAACACAGGCCTGGAGGCGGTCAAGCGGTTGTATGAGCAGGTACGCATCCGCTGAGGGGAACGTGGCGACTCACAGATCGTGCAGTCGCCACACTTCGAAGGCAGGGGTTTCATACGGGTGGGCCAGGCGCAATGCCTGGACCACCGGTTCAATGAGTGAATCGGCCACTACCAGCTCGACCTTCCACTCTTCGACCTTTTCCAGTGTATCGGCCTGACCCAGAAATGGCTGGCTGCCATCACATGGCCGAAACTGACCGTGCCCCAACACCTGCCATGCGCAGTTGTCGTAAGCACCGATGCGACCGCCACCGGCGGCGAATACGGCACTCTTGACGGCTTCGACATGGCTGTCGGGAACGAAGAAGGCCAGTTTGAACATCTGCTGGTTCACCGACCTGTCAGTTCACCCACACGCGGGCATTGCGGAACATGCGCATCCAGGCGCCGTCCTCGTTCCACTCCTCAGGCTTCCAGGAGTTCTGCACAGCGCGGAATACCCGCTCCGGGTGCGGCATCATGATGGTCACGCGGCCGTCGCGACTGGTCAATCCGGTGATCCCGCGCGGCGAGCCGTTCGGGTTGGCCGGGTACTGCTCGGTGACCTTGCCGTGGTTGTCGACGAAGCGCAGCGCCACGCAGCCCGACACATCGGCTTGCACCAAGGCGTCCGCGGTGGCGAATTCGGCATGACCTTCACCGTGGGCGATGGCGATCGGCATGCGCGAACCGGCCATGCCCTGCAGGAAGATCGAGTTGGACTCCTGCACCTGGACCATGGCAACCCGCGCCTCGAACTGCTCGGACCGGTTGCGCACGAAGTGCGGCCAGAACTCGCTGCCTGGAATCAACTCGTGCAGATTGGACATCATCTGGCAGCCGTTGCACACGCCGAGGGTGAAGCTGTCGCTGCGCTCGAAGTACTGCTGGAAGGCATCACGGGCACGGGCGTTGAACAGTGCCGACTTGGCCCAGCCTTCACCGGCACCCAGGACGTCGCCGTAGGAGAAACCGCCACAGGCGACCAGTCCCTTGAACTCGTTCAGGTCGACACGTCCGGCGAGGATGTCGCTCATGTGCACGTCGATGGCGTTGAAGCCGGCGCGGTCGAAGGCCGCAGCCATTTCGACCTGGCCGTTGACGCCCTGCTCGCGCAGCACGGCCACCTGTGGGCGTACGTTTTTCTTGATGTACGGGGCGGCGATGTCTTCGTTGACGTCGAAGCTGAGGTTGAAGCTCAGCCCTGGATTGTCTTCTTCGAGCAGCGCGTCGAATTCCTGATCGGCACCGGCAGCGTTGTCACGCAGACGCTGGATCTGGTAGCTGGTCTCGGCCCACTGGCGTTGCAACAAGCGGCGTTCACCGCTGAACAGCACGTCGTCGTGGTAGCGAATGTTCACCGCGCCGTTGTTGATCGGCTGGCCGACCACCGCCACGCAGTCGTTGCCCAGGCCAGCGGCGCTGAACTGCGCGAGGATCATCGGCGTAGCGTCCTGACGCACCTGGATGACCGCGCCCAGTTCCTCGTTGAACAGCACAGCTGCGATTTCCTCGCGGCTGTGCGCCACGGTGGCCAGTTGCAGGTTGAGACCGCAGTGACCGGCGAAGGCCATTTCCACCGTGCTGGCCAGCAGGCCACCGTCGGAACGGTCATGGTAGGCCAGCAAGTGGCCGTCGGCGTTGAGGCCCTGGATCACAGCGAAGAACGCCTTGAGGTCCTCGGCATCGTCGACGTCCGGCGCGCGGCTGGCCAACTTGCCGTGTGCCTGGGCCAGGATCGAGGCGCCCATGCGGTTCTGGCCACGCCCCAGGTCGATGAGGATCAGGTCGGTTTCACCCTTGTCCATGCGCAGTTGCGGAGTCAGGGTCTTGCGAATGTCGACCACGGGCGCGAAGCCGGTGATGATCAGCGACATCGGCGAGGTCACGCTCTTGTCGGTGCCCTCTTCGCTCCACTGGGTCTTCATGGACATGGAGTCCTTGCCGACCGGAATGGTGATGCCCAGCTCGGGGCACAGCTGCATGCCGACCGCTTGCACGGCATCGTACAGACGCGCGTCTTCGCCCGGATGGCCGGCAGCGGACATCCAGTTGGCGGACAGCTTGATGTCGGAGATTTTCGCGATGCTGGACGCGGCGATGTTGGTCAGGGTTTCACCGACCGCCATGCGTGCCGAAGCCCGGGCGTCGAGCAGCGCCAGTGGCGTGCGTTCGCCCATGGCCATGGCCTCGCCGCTGTAGACGTCGAAGCTGGTGGCGGTGACGGCGACATCGGCCACCGGTACCTGCCACGGGCCGACCATCTGGTCGCGTGCCACCAGGCCGGTGATGGTGCGGTCGCCGATGGTGATCAGAAAGCTCTTGCTGGCCACCGCAGGGTGATGCAGGACGCGTTCGATGCAGTCGGCCAGGTCCAGCTGGGCCGGATCGAAGTCATCGCCCAGCTCCTGCTCGCGCACGGCACTGCGGTGCATGCGCGGCGCCTTGCCCAGCAGCACTTCGAGCGGCATGTCGACCGGGTTGTTGCCGAAGTGGCTGTCGGTGACGGTCAACTGCGGCTCGGCAGTGGCCTCGCCGACGACGGCGAACGGGCAGCGCTCGCGCTCGCAGATGGCCTGGAAACGCTCGAAGTCGGCGGCGTCCACGGCCAGCACGTAGCGTTCCTGGGATTCGTTGCTCCAGATTTCCAGCGGGGCCATGCCCGGCTCGTCGTTGGGCACGTTGCGCAGCTCGAAGCGGCCGCCACGGCCACCGTCGTTGACCAGTTCGGGGAATGCGTTGGACAGGCCGCCCGCACCTACGTCGTGGATGAAGCTGATGGGATTCCTGTCGCCCAGCTGCCAGCAACGGTCGATGACTTCCTGGCAGCGACGCTCCATCTCCGGGTTTTCGCGCTGTACCGAAGCGAAGTCCAGGTCCGCCGAACTGGTGCCGGTGGCCATGGAGGAAGCGGCGCCGCCGCCCAGGCCGATGAGCATGGCCGGACCACCGAGCACGATCAGTTTGGAACCGACGGTGATCTCGCCTTTCTGCACATGCTCGGCGCGGATGTTGCCCATCCCGCCGGCGAGCATGATCGGTTTGTGGTAGCCGCGCACTTCTTCACCGTGGGGGGTGTCGATGCGCTGCTCGAACGTGCGGAAATAGCCGGTCAGGGCCGGGCGACCGAATTCATTGTTGAACGCCGCGCCGCCCAGCGGGCCGTCGATCATGATGTCCAGCGCGGTGACGATGCGCTCGGGCTTGCCGTAGGGTTTTTCCCACGGCTGTTCGAAACCGGGAATGTTCAGGTTGGACACGGTGAAACCGGTCAGGCCAGCCTTGGGCTTGGCGCCGCGGCCGGTCGCGCCTTCATCGCGGATCTCGCCGCCGGAGCCGGTGGAGGCGCCCGGAAAGGGCGCGATCGCCGTCGGGTGGTTATGGGTTTCCACCTTCATCAGGATGTGCACCGGCTCCTGCACCGCGCCGTACTGGCGGGTTTCAGGGTTCGGGAAGAAACGCCCGGCGACGCTGCCGACGATGACCGAAGCGTTGTCCTTGTAGGCTGACAGCACGCCTTCGCTGTGCATCTGATAGGTGTTCTTGATCATGCCGAACAGGCTTTTTTCCTGGCTCTGACCGTCGATGTCCCAACTGGCGTTGAAGATCTTGTGGCGGCAGTGCTCGGAGTTGGCCTGGGCGAACATCATCAGCTCGATGTCGTGCGGATTGCGCGCCAGCCCCTGGAAGCTGCTGACCAGGTAGTCGATTTCGTCTTCGGCCAGGGCCAGGCCCAGCTCGACGTTGGCCCGTTCCAGCGCGACACGACCGCCACCCAGGATATCCACCGCGGTGAGTGGCTTGGGTTCGGCGTGACGGAACAAGCCGGCGGCGTCTTCCAGACGGGCCAGCACCACCTGGGTCATGCGATCGTGCAGGACGGCACCGATCAGCTCGGCTTCGGCTTCGCTGAAATCACCAGACACATAAAAGGCAATGCCGCGCTCCAGACGCTGAACCTGGGTCAGGCCGCAGTTGTGCGCGATGTCGCTGGCCTTGCTCGACCACGGCGAAATCGTACCGAAGCGCGGCAGCACCAGGAACAGCCGCCCGGTGGGCTCCTGAACGGGAACGCTGGGACCGTACTTGAGCAGACGGGCAAGGACTTGCCGGTCGTCGCTGGCCAGCTCGCCTTCGACTTCGGCGAAGTGGGCGAATTCAGCATACAGGCCAGTAACAGCGGGGACCTTCTGGCTCAGTTGCTCGAGTAATTTACCGTGGCGAAAGGCAGAAAGGGCAGGAGCGCCGCGCAGGATCAACATCGTCGGGACAGCCTCGAAAGGGGGTGTGCTTGGAGGCCGTGCATTCTAGCCTAAACCGTTCACCTAGGCACCCGACGGATGGAAAAACAGCGCGATCGTTCGTCAGATCCCTAGCTGGGGGCCAGTAAGAGGTTGCGCTTCGCTCTACCAGACTCCTTCGCCTGCTGTCGAGATATGGCTCGAGCGACCGTTTGCGTATACTGCACCCATGCTCACCCAGACCGTCTTACGCTCGCGCTGCGCCAAATGGCTCTTCGCAACCGGACTTCTCCTGCTGCTCAGTGGCTGCGTTGATAAACCCAGCACACTCGAACGGATCAAGGAGGACGGCGTGCTGCGCGTCATAACCCGCAACAGCCCGGCCACCTATTTCCAGGATCGCAATGGCGAAACCGGCTTCGAGTACGAGCTGGTCAAGCGCTTCGCCGATGACCTGGGCGTGAAACTCCAGATCGAAACCGCCGACAACCTCGACGATATCTTCGCCGGCCTGAGCCAGCCCCAGGGCCCGGTGCTGGCGGCTGCGGGGCTGGTCACCAGCGAGGCGCGGGAACAACAGGCGCGCTTCTCGCACCCCTATCTGGAAGTCACGCCGCAGGTCATCTATCGCAACGGCCAGAACCGCCCCACCGATGCCGCCGAGCTGGTGGGCAAGAAGATCATGGTGCTCAAGGGCAGCAGCCACGCCGAGCAACTGGCCAAATTGAAGCTGCAGTACCCGGCGCTCGAGTACGAAGAGTCCGACGCGGTGGAGGTGGTGGATCTGCTGCGCATGGTCGACGAGGGGCAGATCGACCTGACTCTGGTCGATTCCAACGAAGTGGCCATGAACCAGGTGTACTTCCCCAACGTGCGGGTCGCCTTCGACCTGGGCGATGGCCGCGACCAGCGCTGGGCCGTTGCCGGGGGCGAAGACAACAGCCTGCTGAACGAGGTCAACGGCTTCATCGACAAGGTCAAGGGCAACGGCACCCTGCAGCGCCTCAAGGACCGCTATTACGGCCATGTCGATGTGCTCGGCTACGTCGGCGCCTACACCTTCGCCCAGCACCTGCAGCAGCGCCTGCCCAAGTTCGAGAAAACCTTCCAGGCCTCGGCCAAGCAGGAGAAGGTCGACTGGCGGCTGCTGGCCGCCATCGGTTATCAAGAGTCCATGTGGCAGGCCAGCGTGACCTCCAAGACCGGGGTGCGGGGCCTGATGATGTTGACCCAGAACACTGCCCAGGCCATGGGCGTGAGCAACCGCCTGGACCCCAAGCAGAGCATCAATGGCGGCGCCAAGTACTTCGCCTACGTCAAGGATCAGCTCGACGCCGGCATTCAGGAACCCGACCGGACCTGGTTCGCCCTGGCGGCCTACAACGTGGGCAGTGGCCACCTCGACGACGCGCGCAAGCTGGCAGAAGGTGAAGGGCTGAATCCGAACAAGTGGCTGGATGTGAAGAAGATGCTGCCGCGCCTGGCGCAGAAGAAGTGGTACAGCAAGACCCGCTACGGCTATGCCCGCGGCGGCGAGCCAGTGCACTTCGTGGCCAACATCCGCCGCTACTACGACATCCTCACCTGGGTGACCCAGCCACAGCTCGAAGGCAGCCAGGTCGCCGATGGCAACCTGCACGTGCCTGGTGTGGACCAGTCAAAGCCCACACAGCAGACGCCGCCGCTCTAAGAGCACCCGAGTGATCCTGTGGGAGCGGGCTCTGCCCGCGAAAAGGCCCTCGGCAGCACTCCCTCCTTCAATCTCAGCCCTTCGCCCGACGCGCCCTGAAAAATTCGCTCAATATCGCCCCGCACTCTTCAGCCAACACGCCACCCTCCACCATCAACCGATGGTTCAGGAAGCCTTGGCTGAAAAACTGCCCCTGACTCTGCACCACGCCCGCCTTGGGTTCGAGCGCGCCGAACACCACCCGGGCGATGCGCGCATGGACGATCAGCCCGGCGCACATGCTGCAAGGCTCCAGGGTGATGTACAGGGTGCTGCCCGGCAGGCGATAGTTCTGCGCGGACTGCGCGGCGTTGCGGATGGCCACCATCTCGGCATGGGCACTGGGGTCGCTGCCACTGATGGGGCAGTTGAAGCCGCGGCCGACGATCTCGCCGTCCTGCACCACGACTGCGCCCACAGGCACTTCGCCCAGCGCCGCACCCTGGGCGGCCAGCTCTAGCGCCTGGGCCATGAAAAACCGATCGCGGCTGCGATCAATGATCTTGGGTTGTTTCAACGTTCAGGAAACCTCTATTGCCGCCATGAGTCCGGTTTCCATGTGATCGATCACATGGCAATGGAACATCCAGATACCAGGATTATCCGCCACCAGCGCCACCTGGGCACGCTCGTTCTTTCCCAGCAAGAACGTATCGGTGAAATAAGGAATGATCTTGCGCCTGTTGGAGGCAATCACCTTGAAACTCATGCCGTGCAGGTGGATAGGATGCTGGTACTGAGTCATGTTCTTCAACTCCAGCACGTAGCTCTTGCCCAACTGCAGCTTGGCGATGGGGCGGTCGGCGCAGGTCTTGTCGGTGATGTCCCAGGCGATGCCGTTGATCTGCCACAGGCTGGGCGGCTTGCCCTCGGTCGTATCCGACACCTCGCCGACCCATTCGAAGTTGAAATTGAGCTTCTCGGCATTGGCCAGGTCCGGCTCGGCGATCGGATTGGGCGGTAACGCCGGCGGCCAATCGCTCGGCGCCGCTGCGGCCTGCACCGAGCGCAGCGTGCCCAGGCGAACCGGACCGTCACGTATGGCGATCTCTTCACCGGCAGGTGGCATCTTGACTGCAAGGCAAACCCGCATGCCGGGGCCCATCCAGTAATCCTTGCCGAACGCGCGCGGTTCGATGGGGTTGCCGTCCAGTGCATACAGGCGCATGTCGGCATTGCCACGGAAGTTCAGGCGATAGGTGGCTGTGTTGTCCAGGTTGAGAATGCGCACCCTGACGACTTGACCCGCCGGCAGATCGACCGTCGCCCGATGTACCCCGTTGATCGTCGACAGCCGGCCCAGGGTGCCGTTGCGCGCCGCTTCGCGGGGGATGCTGAACGGCAGGAACGCGCCCTCCTCGTCCACGTGCCAGTTCTTCAGGTTGAGCACCGCTTCATGCGCGAAGCCGGTGGGGTCGCGCTCCTCGACGATCAACGGCCCGACCAGGCCGCGGCCCAGTTCCTCGCTACTGGCAACGTGCGGGTGATACCAGTAGCTGCCGGCGTCCGGCACACGAAACCGGTAGTCGAAGTATTCACCGGGCTTGACCGGCAACTGCGACACGTAGGGCACGCCGTCCATGTCCAGCGGCAGGCGAATGCCATGCCAGTGGATGGTGGTTTCCACCGGCAGCTGGTTGATGAAACGCACCCGCAGCCATTCGCCCTGGCGCACCCGCAGCTCACGCCCGGGTGCCGAACCACCGAAGGCCCAGGCCGGGGTCTGATGGCCTGCCACCAACTCGACATCCAGCGGCGCGGCAATCAGCTGATAGTCCACGCCGGCCTGGTCCACAGGCGTACCCAACCAATAACGGGCAGCGCCCCCGGCACCCACGCCGACCGCGACAACGCCCGCCAGGCCACCGAGGAATCGTCGACGAGTGAAAGACATGGCTATGGGCACCTGCGTGATGAACGTGAAAGGCCGACACCATACACCTGCAATTGAGAAAGATTAAGACTTGCGCTGCCGTGCGGCTGGGTGTCAGACAGATCGCATGCGCCGCTGCTACAGGGGCGTGATGCCTGTCCCTGCGTTCATGGCCTGATCATACCCGGTGGGGCCAGGGACGGATCCAGGTAGGTGAACGGCGCTTCGCGTACGGTCAGCGCCAGGCGCCAATCGGCTTTGACCACTCCGTCCGGGTGGCCCATCGACGGCAGGTAGTACTCGCCTGGGTCCAGGGTGATGTTGGTCTGCTGGCCGGCACCGGCATCGACGATGCGCAGTGCTGTCACGTCGTGCAGTTGCGCCAGACCTGGAACACCCTTGTAGGTGGACGCGTGAGTGTCACCGACCAAGGCGATCCATTTGCCCCGGCCGGGCAATGCGGTGCGTGCTGCAATGACGCGACTGGCGTGGTAGCTGAACACCCGCTGGCGCAGCGTCTGGCCGGCGCCGTAGAGGTCGTCCATGCCATCGAGTCGATAGCTGGCCGCGCAATCCAGGGCGCGCACCTGGATACCCTCGCGCCGCGCAGCCTGCACCAGCGTGGTGAAGTTGTACTGTCGAGCCGGATCGGTACGATGGCCAAGATCCTGATCGCGCAGATAGTCCTGCAGCCCACTGGGCAGCCGGCCATCACTGGCCACCTGGTTCAGATCGGCCTGATGCAGATCGGTCATCAAGTGCTCCATGTACAGCGTGTCGACACCGTCGCCGGCCAGCGCCCGCATGTTCTCGATCAGGAAACGCTTGCTGGCGATAGCCTGATGAGACTCACCGATGACCAGTGCCCCGGATTCGTCCAACAGTCGGCGCACGGCGATATAGGGCGGCAGCGAAGCATCGGGCACAGGCAACGGCGATCTGCCGGGCGAGCGCCACTCGGCGATGAATGCGTTGGCGTCCTCGATCAGTTGAACACGCAGCTTGTTGAGGCTGTCGAGCACCGGATTGAGCGGCGTGTAGGGGTCGAAGTATTCACCGGAGAGCATCTTGCGAAACTGGTCGCCCAACAGCTCGCCGGTGGCAGCGCGAGCCACCAGCGGTACTTCGTAGCGAGTGGCCGAAACCTCGAACTGCACGTAGCTCACCGGTGGCGGTTCAAGTTCCATTTGCCGTGACACGCTCAGGCAGCCGCCACCGCCCCGCAGGCAACCGGTCGGCATCAGTTCCCATTGCAATTGGTCGTTGAAACGCACCGGGTAATTACCGGTGAAGGCATAGGGGCGCTGCGGATCGACGATCAACCAGTAACGCAGGCTGGGGTCGTAGCGCACGCGATACAGATCGCCGTGCAAGCGGATCATCTGCTCCCCCTCGACTGCCAACAGCCCTTCGGCACTGGGCAGCAAAGGCGTCAGCGCTGACACCTGAGGTCGCGACTGCAGTGGCTGCAGTTCGGCGCTCTGCGCGGCTCGCTGGGGAATCAGCAGGGTCATGTTCAGCAGCAACTCGATACCGCTGAATATCGATGCATACAAGGCGGCGCGACGGTCCGTGGCGGCGCCCGCATTCACCGCACGTTCCACATTGAGGGCGAATTTTCCGGCGCTCGCCACTACCACGATCAATGCGATCGGCCAGCTGACCATGGCTGCCGCGCCGAACAAGTGCACGCCTGCACCCAGATAACCGATCCACAACTGCTGGCGCAACTCGCTGTTGCTGTGCAACTGCAGGTTGGCCTCGGCCAGCATCTGCTCGCGGGTTTGCCCTTGCAGCCAGTGCGCCGCATCGGCTGCGATGGATGGCCAGGACACCTTTGCTGCGAACAGCGCCAGCGGCTTCTTCGCCAGCAGCGCCAGGCTGCGCGCACGCGCCAATGCAGCCGCCGGCTCCAGCAACCTGCCATGATCGAGCAAGCGCTCCCGGCGCTGCACGTCCTGCAGCTGCTGGTGCAACCATGCCTGCGCCGCTTTCACATCGGCGAACACTTCAAACGCCTTGTCGCGACCGGCCAGGTACAACAGACACTCGCCGCCGCTGGCCTTGAAACACAACACACTGGCGAACCCGTGGCCGGCAATCTGCAGCGTGCTGACCGTAACGCCGTGGCTCGGCGGATGGCTACCGGTCAAGTCGGCCAAGGTCGGTGCCATGGCGTACTCGCAACCCAGACCGTCGAACACACATTGCACCTGTTGGCGCATCATGGCCCCGGCCTGAGCTGCATCCACGGCGGCGCGCAGGCAGTTGATGCGGATCAGCGTCTGCACCCCTGGCCCATTGTCGGTCCAGAACGTCGCCAGCGCCTGGCGATAGGCCGCCGCGAAATCGATGTGCCATAACGCGTTGAGCACCTTGTCGGGCGCCAGTCTTACCTCGTTGCGCTCATCGAACCAGCCTGCCCGCGCATCGCCCGTGTAGAACCCGCCCATGACATGCAGCAAGTCGGCATTATCCTGGTCGCTCGCTCGGAACCGCCGCATCACCAGTTCGGTAAACGTCATCGTTTCACTGGGCGGGCCCATGTGCGCGTAGCCACTGAAGGAGCGATGGCTGGACTGCGCATTGTCGAAGCGATGCCAGTAAAAGGCGTCGGGGTGGGTGTCGATGGCCATGGACGTGAGCAGTTGGGTGGCAGTGGCGACAGCCATTTGGTGCAGATCCGGCACTTGTTGTGTGACCTGCCGTGCGATGCCTGCGAGCACATCGCCTAATTGCGTATTCGGAAGTACATCAGTCATATCAAAGGGATCGGTTTCTGAAGGAGCTGCGAGTGTGGCAAGTGCCCTGGACCCTCCTGGCCTACATATTTGGCCTCACCATTCAGGCACCTTACTGCGACCCAACACCCTTGCTGCCACCGCCATCGAGGTAAACTCTGGCCACCCCTATATACAGGACTCCAGGCCATGATCGACTTCAACAACAAAGGCTTCTTCAAACTCAAGCAAAACGCCGAATACGCCGAACGCGTCACCGCCCTGCTGCTGGATGACGAGCAGGTGGTCGACGCCTACAAGTCGATGCGCGACGGCGTGGTGTTCACCAACAAACGGATCATCGCGGTGAACGTGCAGGGCTTGACCGGCAGCAAGAAGGACTTCACCTCCCTGCCCTACAAGAACATCGTGGCGTACTCGATCGAAACATCGGGCACGTTCGATCTGGATTCGGAGCTGGAGGTGTATTTTTCGGCGCTGGGGAAGGTGCGCTTCGAGTTCTCGGGGAAGACGTCGATGGTGGAGATTTCGCGGCTGATTGCGGGGCATGTGTTGAAGTGAGCTGATTGGTCATCGACCACGGCGCCCTACGTTTTTCCTGTCATTTCGTGGCTTCGCAGCAAGGCTTGCTCTATAGCTCCCAAGGATTGATGACCGCCAGACCTGCAGCCCGGAACGGGTGAGTATCGCGAGTGGCGACGTCGCCCAACCGGCATCAGCGCTATACCTGCACGAAGCTCAGCCACGGCCATGGCGGACAGGTAAAGCGTTTCCAATGCCTGCTCGTCGATCCATTGAATGACGTGGATCAAAAGCGATTAGCGTGGAGGCTCCGAAATCAAATTGGTGTCCAGACGGATCATTCCAAGCTCACTGCGCGGGCGGGGGCTTTGTCGCGTGCGCTTTGGAAGACCGCACGCTCTTCATCCGTCAACTTAACCTTGCAACCAGTCTGGGCCAACAGCGAACCCAGTTTGACCCGACCTTCCGGCTTCACGGCAGACTCGAGAATTTCGCGCATCTCAGCTTCGATGCTGCGGCCATGTTGAGCAGCGCGTATACGGATGGCGCGATAGACCTCATCAGAGACGTTTCGAACGGTAATGGATGGCATATCTCGTATCCCTCCATGCTGCGATTGGTTGCACTTTAGCAATCTGAACGCAATGGCACAGGTGGTGGCATTTCGTTACGCTGGTTATCCTACTTGTAGCGACGACTGCAGCGCAAAGGGACCGTTTGGGCGTTCCGAGAAAATGCCAGACCCAAAAAGCCAAAAGCCCGCAATTACGCGGGCTCTAGGGCATTTCTTGCTAGATCGTGCCGGACAGCGCCGGACGCCCCATCACTCCCACTCTATCATCAACCGAACAATAAACTCTTTGAAATTCAATTAGTTAAGATACATAAAAGTGGAATAACCATGAAAAATGCCATGCACATTAAAATTTTCAAGAATTCGGATTAATCTCTCTCGTGGCAAAGGCTACCGATAGCTGCCTCTCCAGGATGGCCAACTCATCCGCGCTACCATCCTGAACAACCTCGGCCAGCAGCTCCGCCGCATAAAAAGGATCGGCCTGGAAAAGCTCTGCAACTGCCTCGTCATGACTACGGTCTTTCATTAATTGCCCCGATTCGTAAATGCCCTCAGCCTCAGGAGTAGCCTTGCACAGGCCACTACAAATCCGCCAGCCTCTGGTCGTTGCTGCTTGCGGCGACTGACAGAAATCGGCTGATTCTGTTGAAAATGTCGGCTCTCAAAATGCCAGAGGACTGGTTGGTGAAGGCGCCTTTTTAGCACGTTGCTCCGTGAAATCTGAGTCCATAGGGCCGCTCCTGCTCGCGGGACACGCCTCTCCTCCGATTTCAACTGGCTACGCCGCTATCATGAAGTTAAGGAGGCATGATGATCATGCGAAGCCTTGCATGTTGGCGTATCCTAAGGGCATGGGACATGCTCCCCGTATTACCTGACCGAATGTGCACAGGGCGCGTTCTGGCTGGCGTATTAATGAAAAATAGCACCGTATGTCGACAAGACGCTCACCACAGGTTTTGACGATGGCTGACATGATGGTGTACGAGGTCCAGAGAGTGTTCACTACAAGAGATGCAGCGAGACTGTTTTCCAGCAAACGGCTTACGGAAGTAGCATCCGGAAATTTCGATTTTCTCCTGAAAGTTGCGACTCATTATGGAGATGGGCTTCGCGAAGAGTTTACTGCCGCCGAAGTATTTGAGTGCTCATATTCAGCCCTATCAAAAGAATACAGGACAGAATATTTTTTTAAAAATATTGTCGCTGAGCGCCTACTTTTGGGTAGACACTCCCTTAACACAGCAACCGTATTACCGGAATTTCGAGTAGGACGTAACAAGGCCGACTGCGTTATTTTAAATGGCAGTTCCACATGCTATGAAATAAAATCTGACTTCGATAATTTAGATCGACTGCCGGAGCAGCTAGCCTCCTACAAAAAACTATTCGACAAGGTGTACGTAGTAGTAGGACAATCACACTTATCTAAAGTCTTAAGTTCCTGTGAGGAGGATGTAGGAATTCTGGAACTGACCCCCAGGAAAAACCTTCGAATAATCAGAGAAGCTAAGATATCGACAGAGCCAGTAGATATCTCAATTCTGATGAGATCACTTCGCGTACATGAATATCGGGATATTGTATCTACACTATCAGATCAAAACATCGACCTCCCAAACACAGAAATCTTTTCGGCGTGCGAAAGCATTTTACAGAAAATGAATTCTACTGACGTTAGAAGAGCCTTTTGCGCAACGCTTAAAAAAAGCAGAAAGATAGAGAAAGAATTTATTTCATCTCTCCCGCGTTCATTATTAATGGCTGGCATTGGGTTTAAACTGCGTACTGATCATCGACGCAGCCTGGCAGAAAATCTAAATAAAACTTTTAGTAAGGATACTACATGTACTACCCAATATTACGAGGCAAACAGTTTGAACTGATAGCTCTGAGAGAGCTTGCAGAAACCATCTCTCCTGAGCTAATCCGCCCTGTCATTGAGCCTGTGCGGGGTAACCTTGCCCCCCTACACAAAACAATTGAAGCACTGAACAAGTCCGGAATTAAACCTCTTGTAATTATCAACCCGAGCATCGGGGACTTTTCAAAAAGTGAAAAAATCCTACTCGAGATTGCAGGAGATCGAGATTCTTTTATACCTTGTATAAAAGCCAAAAGCATCTCAGATCTGTCTCTACTATCAGATCTTGGCTTCTCGATGTCTGAGAGCGCCATCCTAATAGATGGCGGCATCGACAAAGCATTCGTAGAAGAACTTACTTTTGCATCTTGCGTGCTTGTCAATAAAGAGAAAATCCATCCCGGCGCTCTGTCGTTGTTGAAGAACGTCGTGTTATTTGGCGATTTTTTTGATAAAAAAATTCGAAATGCAGACTACGAGGAAAAATCCTTTTACTCTGCATTACACACTGAATGGAGATCCTATTCAAATGCTATTGGATTTGGCGATTATACAATATTGAGTGAGGAATATAGTGAGGCTGGTGGACCCGCCTATGTGGTAACTATCCACCTAAGCTATATTAATCCAGCCGAATTTGACGCTATGTACGTTCGCCACTTTTCATCTTTCAATGATGATTCGCCCGCCAACCCAGGCGGCAAATTCAAATCAGCGCTTGAAAAGTTATGGGATTTTTCCGTATCCAACCCCGGAATTTTCAACCAAACTCAAGGATTTCAAGAGCTTGTATCATTAAGAGGCAATCCATTCCCTGGACTAGGTCAGGTTAAGAAGTACTCGATAAAGCATCATATTGAAACCACATGTAACTTCGTTAGGGGTGCATGATGCCTAAATGCTGCGTTCAGTGCTTTCACGACTCCGTAATAGTCGCCAAAATAAATGCAGAAGGCGCGATAAGCCGATGCAGCTATTGTGGTACAAATCAGGTTTCCTGTATCGACCCCTCTGGCCTAGCTGACAAACTTGAACTATTCACCTATGGCTTGCGCGAGGATGAAAATGGATATTCATTTGCTGACATATTGAAATCGTATGGGGTTTTGAGTAATGGCGTTCGGCAAACAGACATACTTGTTAATGATATTTTCGGAAACAATACAGCAAACAAGCGATTTTCATTTAATTTTGACGTTGCCAGCTATACTGATGAATGGGAAGACTTCAAATTTGAGTTGAAGCACAAAAATCGTTTTTTCCCAAAGGCCACAATACACTCCTCCCTATTTAGCAGATTGACACCTGGCAGTAACGAAGGCGTATTATTTCAACTTTTAGAACAGTTAAAAATCCCAGTTGATGTGAGGGAAAGCTTCTTCAGGGCTAGAATATCAGAAGAACCCTTAAATGCTGTCCAAATGGGCTGTCCCCCACGCGAGGTAGTTACCGGTGGACGTGCGAACCCGCTGGGAATTCCATATCTTTATGTGGCGGACAGTTTAATTACTTGTATAAGCGAGGTAAGACCGAGTAATTCAAGTGGAGTATATGTTGCGCAAGTGACCCCTGTACGAGAACTGTCAGTACTTGACTTAACGACACCTAGAAAACACTGTTCAGCCTCAGCGTTCGGTGAGGAACAGCTATCAGCTGTATTAGGATTTCTTGGGTTGCTTGAGCTGTTCTCCAATGAGCTTTCTAAACCTATTAGACCTGAAAATAGCAACCTAGATTATATCCCTACTCAGTTTCTATGCGAATTCATTAAAAGCGAAGCAAAATTTGACGGAATCGTCTTTAATAGCTCCTTCGGCCAGGGGAAAAACTATGTCTTCTTCGACGGAGACTCGTTAACTCCCGCCGCGCCAATAAAATACATTGTAAGCAAGACAGTTCACGAGTACGAGCAGGCTTAATTACAAACTGTATAAGGAATCAAAAAAACAAAAGCCCGCTATCATGCGGGCTCTGGTATATCAGCTAATGGTGGGGACACTCCCACTACGCTATAGACGGATAAAATAGACTTATACAATCCAGCAAACTAAAAACCTCTCTTATACGTCTCACAACAAATACCAACTCATGATCAACTTCAGGAATTCGCACGCACGTAAGACCATGATTAAGTTTAGGTGAAACGTCAAATCCCCGGAAGGTTCGACACTCACTTGTGGCTGTGCCACACTCATATCCTACGAATCCAGATAGCACCGCAGCGAGCTCGTGGATGCATAGGACTTTGCGTGATCACTTAGGACTCTTATAATTCTCATTCAAGGTCAGTCCAGTCACTTCATCCATCACCTGTTAAGCAAAACTTTGTCTAAACCTAATTACGCACCACAGAATTTTCATAGGTCGCTGCTCGCAAAGTTATCAGTTCGTTGCCTATTAGCTGACTCCGGCACCGTTCAAAATTCTAGAAAAATACGCTGGAGTTGATGCGACTATGCTTTGAATCGCGCTAAGGTTATTTTTTTTTTGCATCTTCAAAGTAATCACCCTGAAAACCATCTTCTAGAAGCGCATCGCGTATCGCCTGTGCTAGGAAGCGGTCCGCAAAGCCTGCTCCATAGGCGTTGAGAGCCAGGATATCCGGTAGGCCGGTCTTTAGGCTCTTTTGAAAGTGTGCGAATGACTCCCCCTCGTCTCCCGAAAGCTCTTGTGGAGTAAAGAGGAATTGCGCAATTGCCGCTAGGATGAGTCCACAGTCAAACGCCAAAGCGCTCTCGAGGAAATCGAGAATGTCATCGTCACTAACCTTTTGCTTCCGGCTACCGGCCTGCTTCTTGACGTGCATGCTTGTAGCTTGTTTAAAAATTTCCCCATAGCTCTTTCCTCGCATCCACGAGATTGCAAGCTCGTAACCGGCAGTCGCTGGTTCAACAGTCCGAAAAAAACGATTGTCGCAGAGCTCGAGCGTCAATGGACAAAGCCGCATCCTCTGGAGCGGGTGCCAGCACTGGTGGCGGCGCAGCCCTCAAGGGCTCTACATCAGCGGGATCGAGCGTAGGCGGCAGTACGGCTAATGCGAGGACTAGCCCTGCCCAGCAATCTAACAGCGGCGTACAGCAGGCCGCCAAGCAGGCTGGAAAGCCAATGCAAGACAACGACGACAAAGACAAACAGCAAGAGACACCAAAAAGGGGTACTGAAGGCTCTGGAAATGCCCTTTCTCAAGCGGCGAATGGAGGTGCAAAGGTGCTTGGGGTGATGGCTTCAATGGCTGTACCGGGCATGGAGAATGCGCACGGCCTGTCCCTTGGTGCTGGATCAACCCCACCTTCAAATAGCGAGGGCAATTCGGCCCCGATAAACAGCGGTGGAGATTTAGCCGCTAATTCCGAGCAGGGGGATTCCAACGTGATCCGTCCAGCCTCGGACGCATGCCCTACTAATGGTCGCCTAGCCTCGCTGAGTGTGCCGGGTACGGCTTCCAACAACGAAAAAACGGAGAAATAGTCATGATGGGTTTTCTGATGTTCGCTGGGTTCGTAGTATTCGCTTTTACGTTCGCCGTCGGCATGTGGGCACTCGGCCGGTGGCTGCGAAGCAAAGGTTACGGGCCGCAGCTAGATAAGCTGGATCGCCAGTACACGGCGTTGCAGCTTCGCGTTAGCCCGCTCGCAATGTCCGCTTCATATCACATGTTTGTAGGGGCAAAGGCTCTGAATCGGCTGCCATTGCTGGGTAGCAAGACCAACGCTAACTCGAACCAGCAGGTTTTGGTGACCATCCGAGCAGCGCAGGAAATACAAAATCGAGGGAACCCTGACAATCGCTGACAAACGACCTGCCCCTCAGATGACCCCACCCGAGCGTGGGGTTCTGGTTAGCCTATGCACATCAGTTTTTTAATATATTGAGGTTCAGTAAGACATATTTTTAAAATAGCTCGTCGAAATCTACATCCTCTGATTCTTCTATATCACCATCATACCTCGAACCCGAAAATACACTGCCACCACTCCAACCATACTTTAGCTTGTGTGGGGTCTTATATGATCTTCCCAAAAATCCTGCTCCCATTGCTAGGGGAGTCCCCTCAACAACCAAATACTTACCATCAACAAAAACATTCTTTACAAGAAGAAGCACGGCAGAAAATGAGCTACCGACGAAATTTGAAAGGATCGCTGAGGAACCCCACATATGTCGAGTATTCGCCATAAATCTAATTTCAATTCCTTTTGATCGACCTACAACTAGACGATCTTCCTCACCACGAGATATTTCCCCCCGGCTAAAATTGAAGCCCCGTAAGCAAAAGCAAATATCTCCTGGACCAACAAGGTTTTTTATACTTCTTCGCCCCCAAATCGCTCCAAGCTCAATCGGGTTTGATTTTACAATCAAGTGATCAACTGCATCTCTATATAAATCATGGATCTGCATGGACACATCCCATTCAAATCTATCATAGATGGTAGAGAACTTATATTTCTTAGGTGGCAATTGAAATATAGGTAAGCCGCCCTCTGTTAACATCCCTTTTTTTACCAAAGGAATCAATCTGAAGCTGTTAAATTTTACACCCATGGCTCTCATTACGTCAGGCAAACGTTGGTGATTTATATAGGTCCACATAGCCTGCTCCATATTTGAGCTTGGGAGCATTGCTTTAGACGCATTATGTTTTACTTCCAATAACCAGCGAATCTTTATGGCTTTCAGTCGCGCCTGGGTTAAGTTTTGCGCCATGGAATTAGTAGAGTGCGCTTTTGAGTGGCAACCCTTACATACCACTACTAGATTTTCTTCTATATTATTGGATGGGTCATGGTCTATATGATGAATTTCAACGTGCACTTCAGGATCTTTGCAGACGCAACAGGTGAATGCAGACTCGTAAAGTAGTCTTTCTGAAAGATTTGCCGGTATGCTTATGCGCTTAGATGCCATCTCCACCCCCTAAAACAGCGATTTATTTTTACCGACTTGACAGCAGGTTGGTCTCAACTATAGAAGTAAAGGGCTCTTGAGGCAACACTGAAATTTCGTAAATTTTTCAGGTGTAAAGTAAAGTACCAAATCCACCAAGAAATTGGCAGTGATGAGAACGGATTATTTTTTAGCTGAACTTTTGACATGCATTTATTGTGTAGGCGGATCACTTTATAACTCACCAACAGCCACCACACTAGGATGCCCATCACGGTTTCCGCTTTATTCATCTGTTTGGGATTGCTAGCGCCTGCAGGCAACACCCATAAAACCACAACCATCGCGCATCGCATAAATGGTGAATCAAACGATAACAAATCTACGTTATTACGCACACCTTATGGCACCGACGTTTTTTGGCGGCTAAGGCAAGATGCGATATTTAACCGTATTTTATTGGACAATTTATTTTTTTTAGAGCACCTACGCACACAACAACCAACAACCAACAAAAACAGCCTGAAAATTTATACCTCTGATTATTTTTATTGAAAAATCTGTGATCGTTATATATTGAGTATGTAAATCATGATCTATTCAACTCAAATTCTAAGCTTCCGGAAGTACTAAATTATAACGTAGTATGTATAGGCGTACTTTTTTCTTTCATTATTTCAAGTTCCAAAAATGCATCTCCCTCGCACCGCATACGCCGTTCACGTACCCATACCGCAGTCATCATCGCTTCTTCCCAATGACCACAGCTCATTGTCGCAAAAAAATTATCGAGGAATGGCTCGTACCTCGCATGTAAGCATATGAGTAAGAACGAACCAAATCGTGGGTAAGACTCGATGTAGGTTTTAGGTCGATTTCTGCCTGTCCAGGCTACGAATCGTGTAGGTCAAGCTCGATACAAACGGGTGGTTAAGTCAGTGCAATTGCCCCAGCATTTCGGCAGCGGACTAATTGGCTACACTGACGATTATTGCCATTTCTCTCTTCACCAGATCAAGGATCTGAACCAGCAGACGCCCCCTAAAAACACGGCTTTCGCTATTGGTAATACGCATGCACCTGACTCAGTCAGCTATTACGGATCCCCGAAAGCCTCTGTGCAGGGGCTGAGCAGCTATACAACGGACCTTGTACCAAACAGCTTCTCTGAGGGCACCAGCAGCCTTCCTGCAAGGGTGCAAAGCATTTTGACCCCCAGCTCTTCCTTTTGGTGTCAAACGGCCGGAGGCAGACCTAAGAGCAGCAAGCGAAGGGCTGCGCCTGAAGGCGCGGCACTTCGTGCGCAGGCTAGAAGTTTCCTAGAAACTCTTAGAGCGGAATTCCGCGAATAGGCTTGGGGGCATAAGGAGCAAAGCGTTGCGTCCACGTATTCCAAATGATCTGTTGCCACCTACGCCGGGGGCACTTTCCACTTAGGCCAGGGGATGTTGCCACTTACGCCGGGGCTTAACCTATGCAGCAATGCTCACTGCCTATTGCCACCTGAACACTGTTCGATCAGTGGCACACGCTTCGGGCGACTGACTAGAACCAGACCACTGCTCATCTGGTCAACAGACCAGCCATAGCCACCATGTAGGCTTCGGGTTTGGTCAGCAATCTCTTGCAAAGCGGCCCGCAGTTGGCCACGCTTTTTGCTGCGATCCGATGCGGCGAAGCCACCCCAAGCCGCCCCGCCCCAAACATGCGGTGCGATAGTATCGAGATGCGCGCCGTTTCCATTACCCAACGCTCGACCTAAACGAATATTCGAACAAAGCCAAGCGTGAAGAATTTTGGCCACTTCTGTCTCAAGCCCGTGTCGTTCAAACAGCGAGAACTGGACATACTGCGCATGAAAAACTGCGCCCGTAAGACGCGGGTTCGCAGCGACGTGTATCTCGCCTGTCTTATGGTTAAAGCTGACCGAAATCAGGTTACAACGCCGATCCCACCCAGTCTGGCGGTTGACCTCTCGAATCTGTGTGTTGGCCAGACGATTCAAGCTCTCTTTTGCAGCTTTTAGCGCCCGTCCACTCTCAGGGTCTTGATATCCGGCGTCAACAAGGAGGCTCCGAAGGCTGGTACGCTTGCTCGCTAAAGGTGCGCCGTCATCTTGGTTAAACTCCAACGCTAGGCGTAGCTGCTTATTAATTGGCCCGGCTGAAGAACTTTCGATCACAGTTTTTGCAATGCCTAGCTGGGCAGTCAGGGCGTACAAGATGGATTGGTCATCGGCCCCAAGCTGTTCAAAACCTTGGAACCCAATCTCTAATTCGCGGAATCGTCGTGGCTCAACGAGCAGACGCCCACGTTTTTTACCCTTGGTAGGTACGAACAGCCCATCAAATACATGAGCAGGATCTAGCAGGGCATAGGCAGGTTTAATATGTCGCTGCGACAAGTCGCGCCCTCTTTGCTTTGTGCCGCCTCTCCAGAACAGCAGACTTAAGCACTCCCCCCTCATGCCGCCGGAACCAACGCTCCTGAAAGGGCGTGCCGTAGTTGGCTTTGCTGACACCATAGCGAACAAAATACCCCCGCTGATTAGCATCGACCCCCCATTCCTCACAATCGCTTTGGGTCATGCCGGACAGATACGATTGCCACCGAATGTTGTCGACCAACACGGACGACCCTCGACTAGCTTGCTGCTGATCACCTGCACCAGTCATGGCTGCCCCCTTATTAGCGTGGTGCAGAAACACGATAGAACAACCGGTCTCGGCCGCTATAGCCTCCATACGACCAATCACCTGAGCCATTGGACCGCTAGAGTTCTCCTCCTCGACGTGGAACCGCCGCAAAGTGTTCAGAACCATGAGACGACGGCCTTCGGCATACCGCCTAAGCCAATCGAACCAGTCAGACTCCATTATGTTGGGTTGGCTGCCTAGGAGTGGCTGAATAGACAAGCCAGCGGCAACTGCTTCGCGCTGCTTGTCACTGAGGTGCGCACCGAGGGCGTGCAGCCTATGATGGATCGCTGCGGGCGGATCTTCAGCCGGCAGGTAAATTACCGGGCCAAAGGGCAGATCTCCCACCTCCAAAAGGTCAGGGCCACCAGCGATCTGTGCGGCCAGTTGCATGATAAGCATGGATTTACCGGCTCCTCCGGGTGAAACCAGCACACCAACGGTACCGGCGACCATGCTAGGCAAAACATAATCCAGCGGCGGCGGCTCATTCTCGAACGCTGCCCGTACATCAATCACCACAATTTAAGCTCCCATTCCGGGACGCGTCGCGGGGCCGGATTGCCTGCACGTATCAATCCATGTCTCGACCTCTTCCAAATCCCAAACGACCTTCCGGCTGCTAACGGCAATACGACGAGGGAATTTCCCCTGCTTTTCGAAGTTATAAATCGTCCGCTCACACAAGGGGATCATTGCTAGCAATTGCTTTTTGCTAATGAGCACTTTGCTCGACTTCCTCGATTCTTTTTCCACACCGAACTCCTCGTTTTGTCGCATTTGAGGTTCGATTATTACCCCATATTTCCAGAGCACTCCACAGATATTTATTGATTTATTCCCTTTAAAATCAGTATCTTACTGTCCTACAAACGTATAGTTTCGGGACAGAAAAACAACGCGATGTCGTTGTTCTTTCGGGAGTTTTTTTCGTCAAAGACGTCAGGAAAAATGTGTCCCACAAACGGGTAGTTTCCGGACAGAAAAAACACCACGAATGTGGTTTTTTGATAGGGAAAACTAGATCAGCTGCCGATTACCCCATCACGCAAAACGCAATCAACTTTCTGAACGTGTGCTCTTACGCGTCCATTCGTCAATCATATCCGCCCAATCCTGCAACATCGCCCGACGCTGATCGCGGTATTCAGCCTTGTTATAGACGGCCCGTACGCCCTTCTGCTCGTGCGCAAGGCACTTCTCAATCCAGTCTGAGTTGTAACCCGCTTCATGCAGCAGCGTGCTCGCTGTGCGCCTCAAATCAGCGGTCCGAACTTGCTCAGCGGCTGCCCTTCTTTCTGCGCAAGCCGGTACGTGAGCGTCAGCACCTGATTGATCGTCGCGGTGCTCATTGGCAAATCAGAATCGTACCGGGAGGGAAAGACGTAGTCTGAACCGCCAGCAAACGTCTTCAACGCAATGAAGAAATCCAAAGCCTGCTGAGATAAGAACACCAAATGAGGATTGCGGCGCTTCATCCGCTCTTTCGGAATGGTCCACAAGGCTTCGCTGAAATTGATCTCGTTCCAGGTAGCGTTGGTCAACTCACTTTTGCGGACCATGGTCAGCAATAACAGCTTAGCGGCCACCCTAACGGAGGAGGCGGTGCCGATGCGGTCCAGGTACTGATACATCAACGCGATTTCGTCAGGCCCAAAGCACGGTCACGTGGCTCGAATGTAGCGATGCTTGCAGGACGAACCAGATCAGCCGGATTCTCGACCTTCTGGCCACGCTCTATCGCCCATCGGAATACCTGCATCACAATCTCGCGGGAGTGAACGGCCGTGGCGGGAGCTCCACGCTCCACAATTGCATCAGTCAGCGTTCGCAGATCCTCATGATTAATTTCCACCAGTTTCTGATTACCGAAGTGCGGCTTTAGCTCGCGCTCGTAAACCGATCGGCGCATGTCGCGCGTCGAGTCAGCCATCTGATACCCACGCAGCGATTTCTCAGCCCACGCATCAAACGTCTCTGCCCCTTTGGTGCGTGCCTTGGCACGGGCTTTCTCTTTGGCAGGTGACTTACCCGCCGAAACCATCTTTTTAGCCTCGCCCAGGCGCTCTCTGGCTTCCGCAAGTGTGATGCCACCCACGCCATAACGACCGAACGTTATGGTCTCCTGACGGCCATTGATTGAGTAGTTGTAACGAAATGAGATGGAACCGGCAGCAGTGACGGCCACGTACAGCCCGTCGCGGTCGTTCACCTTGTAGAGTTTTTCTTTCGGTTTGAGGTTACGCAGCTTGGTATCGGTCAGCATGGCAGTTACGGATTCCATGGAAAAAATACCATGCTCAGAAAAGCACTCATGCACCACGATAAAACCCAATGAAACCGGGCTGATGATGAGATTTGATACCATGCCCTTCCCTACTAGGTCGACATGGTATCAAGCACCGAACATGGCATTCAGCTCAGTCAATGCCCCGTACCATGCCATACAAACACGGTGCTTGGCGATGCACAAAGCTGCCAGAATTTGCCAGACCAAAAAAGCCAAAAGCCCGCAATTACGCGGGCTCCAGGGCATTTCTTATCAACGAGTGCCGGAAGATACCGGCCACCCCATCACTCCCACTCAATCGTAGCCGGCGGCTTGCTCGACACGTCGTAGGTCACCCGCGAAATCCCTTCGATCTCGTTGATGATGCGGCCGCTCACCGTTTCCAGCAGCTCGTACGGCAGGTGCGCCCAACGAGCGGTCATGAAGTCGATGGTTTCCACGGCGCGCAGGGCGACGACCCAGGCGTAGCGACGGCCGTCGCCGACGACGCCGACCGATTTGACCGGCTGGAACACCACGAACGCCTGGCTGACCTTGTGGTACCAGTCGGCCTTGCGCAGTTCTTCGATGAATATGTGGTCGGCGCGACGCAGCAGGTCGGCGTATTCCTTCTTCACTTCACCCAGGATGCGCACGCCCAGGCCTGGGCCGGGGAATGGATGGCGGTAGACCATGTCATACGGCAGGCCCAGTTCCAGGCCCAGACGGCGGACTTCGTCCTTGAACAGCTCACGCAGTGGCTCGACCAGCTTGAGGTTCATCTCCTCGGGCAGGCCGCCGACGTTGTGGTGGGACTTGATCACGTGGGCCTTGCCGCTCTTGGCACCGGCCGACTCGATCACGTCAGGGTAGATGGTGCCCTGGGCCAGGTACTTGATGTTGTCCAGCTTGCACGACTCGGCGTCGAACACGTCGATGAAGGTGCGGCCGATGATCTTGCGCTTCTTCTCCGGATCGGCTTCGCCGGCCAGGTTGTCGAGGAACTGGTCTTCGGCGTTGGCGCGGATCACCTTGACGCCCATGTTCTCGGCGAACATGGCCATGACCTGCTCGCCTTCGTGCAGGCGCAGCAGGCCGTTGTCGACGAACACGCAGGTCAGCTGATCGCCGATGGCCTTGTGCAGCAGGGCCGCGACCACCGAGGAGTCGACGCCGCCGGACAGGCCCAGCAGGACGTTGTCGGTACCCACCTGGGCGCGGACCTGAGCGATGGCGTCTTCGGCGATCTTCGACGGGGTCCACAGTGCTTCGCAGCCGCAGATGTCGATGATGAAGCGCGACAGAATGCGCTCGCCCTGCTTGGTGTGGGTCACTTCCGGGTGGAACTGCACGCCGTAGTAGTGGCGGTCGTCGTCGAACATGCCGGCGATCGGGCAGCTCGGGGTGCTGGCCAGCACATTGAAGCCTTGGGGAATCTCGGTGACCTTGTCGCCGTGGCTCATCCACACGTCCAGGCCGAACACGCCATCGGCGTCGATGTGGTCTTCGATGCCTTCCAGGATGCGGCTCTTGCCGACCACGTCGACGCGCGCGTAGCCGAACTCGCGCATATCGGAACCGGCCACCTTGCCGCCCAACTGCTCGGCCATGGTCTGCATGCCGTAGCAGATGCCGAAGACCGGCACGCCCAGGTCGAACACCGCCTGTGGGCAGCGCGGGCTGTCGGCTTCGTGGACCGACTCGGGGCCACCGGCGAGGATGACGCCGCGCGGGGCGAATTGGCGAATCGCTTCATCGTCCATGTCGAACGGGTGCAGCTCGCAGTACACGCCGATTTCGCGCACGCGGCGGGCGATCAGCTGGGTGTACTGGGAACCGAAATCGAGGATCAGGATACGGTGGGCGTGAATGTCGAGGGCCATGACTCATTCTCGTCAGATGTATTCGGAAACAACACGGGGCTGTAGTGAACAGCCCCGCTGGATTGAATTTCCGTCTGCCGCCGGGTGTGCACCGGCCGGCAGGCGGACTACCGGGGTCAGCCCACGCGGTAGTTGGGCGCTTCCTTGGTGATCTGCACGTCATGGACGTGGGATTCAGCCATGCCGGCGCCGGTGATGCGGACGAACTCGGGCTTGGTGCGCATTTCCTGGATGTCGGCGCTGCCGGTGTAACCCATGGAAGAACGCAGGCCACCCATCAACTGATGGATGATCGCCGACAGGCCGCCCTTGTAGGCAACGCGGCCTTCGATACCCTCAGGCACGAGCTTCTCGGCACCGGCCGAGGAATCCTGGAAGTAGCGGTCCGAAGAGCCCTGGGCCTGAGACATGGCGCCCAGCGAGCCCATGCCGCGGTAGGCCTTGTAGGAGCGACCCTGGAACAGTTCGATTTCGCCTGGCGCCTCTTCGGTACCGGCGAACATCGAGCCCATCATCACGCAGTAGGCGCCAGCGACGATGGCCTTGGACAGGTCACCGGAGAAGCGGATGCCGCCGTCGGCGATCAACGGCACGCCGGTGCCTTCCAGGGCTGCGGCGACGTTGGCGATGGCGCTGATCTGCGGCACGCCGACACCGGCAACGATACGGGTGGTGCAGATGGAGCCTGGGCCGATACCGACCTTGACGGCATCGGCGCCCGCTTCGGCCAGGGCCTTGGCGGCTTCGCCAGTGGCGATGTTGCCGCCGATGACCTGCACGTCGGGGAAGTTCTGCTTGACCCAGCGCACACGGTCGATCACGCCTTTGGAGTGACCGTGGGCAGTATCGACCACGACCACGTCGACGCCGGCTGCAACCAGAGCGCTGACACGCTCGCCGGTGTCTTTGCCGGTACCGACGGCCGCGCCAACGCGCAGACGACCTTGGTCATCCTTGCTCGCCAGCGGGTAGGCCTTGGCCTTCTCGATGTCCTTGACGGTCATCATGCCCTTGAGGTGGAACTCGGCGTCGACGATCAGGACCTTTTCGATGCGATGCTTGTGCAGCAGGTCGCGGACCAGGTCCTTGTCGGCCCCTTCGCGGACGGTGACCAGACGCTCTTTGGGCGTCATCACTTCGCGGACGGGGATTTCCAGGCGGTTTTCGAAGCGCACGTCGCGCGAGGTGACGATGCCCACCAGGTTGCCGTCGTGCAGCACCGGCACGCCGGAGATGTTGTGCAGCGAGGTCAGTTCGAACAGGTCGCGAACGGTGGCATCAGCCTCGATGGTGATCGGGTCCTTGACCACGCCGGCCTCGAACTTCTTGACCTTGCGCACTTCGGCAGCCTGCTGCTCGATGGTCATGTTCTTGTGGATGATCCCGATGCCGCCTTCCTGAGCCATGGCAATGGCGAGGCGGGCTTCGGTCACGGTGTCCATCGCCGCGGAGATCAGCGGGATGTTCAACTCGATGCCGCGGGTCAAACGGGTCTTGAGGCTGACTTCATTGGGCAGTACTTCGGAATAACCGGGCACTAGAAGAATGTCGTCGAAGGTCAGGGCTTCTTGGCTGATACGCAGCATGCGGGGGCTCCCGAGCGGGAAAATGGAAGCGCGCCATTATACCCACACATGCCCCCACAAGAAAGGCAAAGATGGCCTGGCGGTCAATTGTCCTGGAACTTTACCAGCACCTGCGCAATCGGCTGGTCGAGCCAATCGGCGAATTCGGCGATGAACTCCGCCTTGAAGGGGGTCTGGCCCCAATTATTGAAGATGAAACCCAGATTGGAGAAGGCGCAGGGCTGCAGGAACAGAAAACCATTGATGTCATCTTCATGGCCGCACAGCGGGCAAGTGAAGTTGTCGGTCAGTCCGGGCATCCATTCCTCGAGGCTGTCGAACAGCGCTTCACCCACTTCCTGACGGCATTCGGGGCAGCCGGCCTCGTGCAGAAAACCGTCCACGGGCGTGAAAATGCAGCGATCGGTGACCACTTCCAGCCCGTTGACCGTTTGTCCGTAGGGCAGCACCTCAGGGTTTTCGACGACCTGGCGCGCGCCCGGGCCGATGGCGTAGGCCATGCGGTTGCCGCTGCGGCCACAGGTGCTCAGCTGTTCTTCGACGATGTCCTTGCGTACCAGCCAGCGCAGGATTGCCCGCGCACGCGGCTCGTGCACCGGCAGGGTGGAGAGGCGCGGAACGAGAATGTTCTGAGTGTTCATGCAAGGGCCCGACAGTACGCAAAAGCGGCAGGATAGTCCCCTGCTCGCGCAGGTCAAGGGTTGAAATAGCGGTACAGCAACGCCAGGCCGCTGGCCAGCACCAGCCAGGTCACCAGCCGCACGAACGCTTCGCGGGACATGCGCAGGGTCAATCGTCGTCCGATCAACAGGCCTGCTGCCATGGCTGGGAGCAGGCAGGCGGCAGTCAGCAGCAGCTGGGTGTCGGCGTAGACCCCGGCAATGATGAACAGGGTCAGGCGCACGATAGTGCTGCAGCTGATCAGCGCGCTTTGCGTGGCGCGCACCTGCTGTTTGTCGTCCAGCCGCGCGCCCAGGTAGATCGCATAGAGAAACCCGCCGCTGCCGAACAAGGCCCCGAACAGCCCGCCGATGGTGCCCATCGGTACGGACCACCAGGGCGACAACCGTGCGGGTCGCGCCGTGGTCAGCAGCATGTACAGGGCGTAGCCGGTGATGAACATACCCATCAGCAGCAACAGCAGGTCGGATTTCAGGTTGAGCAGAAAGACCACGCCCAGGGTGCAGCCCAGCGCCATGAACGGCAGCAGGCGTTTGAGCTCCACGCCCACCACCGATTGCCGGGCAGGAAGCAGATTGCCGAAGGCGGCGATGAAATCGAGTACCACGAGCAGCGGGATGAGCGTCGCCAGTGGCATGAAGTGGATGAGTACCGGGCCTGCAACCAGTGCCGTGCCGAAGCCGGCAATGCCGAAGACGATGTAGGCGGCGGCGATTGCCAGAAGCATGATGCTCCAGTCGATGAGTGCGTAGTCCATGCGCGGATTTCCTTTTTCCGGGCACTGTGGGGGAGTGGGATCGATGGCGTCAATACGGTTGGGGGTGGGTGGTGTGCCAGAGGGTTCGCGGTGTTGCCGGACGCGGCGTGCGCCGCTGCTACAGAGGAACGCCGTACCAACGGCACAAGCGATCTCCTGTAGCAGCGGCGCGGGCCGCGTCCGGGGTCGCTGCGGTCCATCTGGATGCACCCACGCTTAATGGTGGACGCGCTCCGGGCACTGCTCCAGAATTTGCCCACGCTCACAGGAGAACCTCTGCATGCTGATGGTGATATCCCCCGCCAAGACCCTCGACTTCGATACCCCGCCGGTCATCCAGCGCCACACCCAGCCTGAATTTCTCGACCATTCCCAGGTGCTGATCGAACAACTGCGCGAGCTCAGCCCCGCGCAGATCGCCGAGCTCATGCATCTCTCCGACAAGCTGGCCGGCCTCAACGCGGCACGCTTCGGCAGCTGGACACCCGACTTCACGCCAGCCAACGCCAAGCAGGCGTTGCTCGCCTTCAAGGGCGACGTCTACACCGGACTGGACGCGACCACCTTGGACAAAGCGGGTTTCGACTACGCGCAGAAACATCTGCGCATGCTGTCGGGCCTCTATGGCCTGCTGCGGCCACTGGACCTGATGCAACCGTACCGACTGGAGATGGGCACCAAGCTGGTCAACGCGCGCGGCAAGGACCTCTATGCGTTCTGGGGCAAGCGCATCAGCCAATGGCTCAACCAGGCCTTGGCCGAACAAGGCGACGACGTGCTGTTCAACCTGGCGTCGAACGAGTATTTCTCGGCGGTCAAGCGCAAGGCTTTGCAGGCGCGCCTGATCACTGCCGACTTCAAGGACCTGAAGAATGGCCAGTACAAGATCATCAGCTTCTATGCCAAGAAAGCCCGCGGCATGATGGCGCGTTTCGTGATCGACGAAAAACTCCACGACCCCCTGCAGCTCAAGGGCTTCGACCGCCAGGGCTATCGCTACAGCGCCGAGCAGTCACGGCCCGACCACCTGGTGTTCCTGCGCGATCACCCGGATGATTGACCTGGCGTGGGTGCGCCTGCCACTGACACGCCAACGTTCTGTACGATACCTCTCTCTTCCCAACCAAGGCTGGCAGTCATGTTAATCGGCATCTTTCTGGTCATCACCTGGATCGTCTTGCTGGTCCGCTACCCGTCCAAGGCGCTGCCGATCTCCGGTGCTGCCCTGTTCAGCCTGGCGTTGCTCTCGCTGTGGGTGATCTGGAGCGACACCCGCGAAGCCCACCGCCTGGCGCGCCTGGAAATGCGCATCACCTACGATCCGCAGGGCTGTCCGGGCGACCGTCCGCTGCGCCTGAACCTGAACAACGGCAACAACGTACCGATGCAGGAACTGCAGTGGCAGATAGCTGCCTACGCGCCCGGCCAGACCGCCAACCTGGCCGAAAACCTCTACACCGCACCTCGCTACCGCGGCCCTGGTGAACTGCAGGCCGGTGCCGACTGGCAGGACTGCCTGCCGCTGCCGCCACTGCGCCCCGGCTATCGCCCGCAGACCCTGGAATTCCGCGCCGAACGCTTGCAGGGCAGTTTTTCCCAATAAGCATCGGTAATGGCGAACGCTTGCGCAGTGATCACCGCAGTGCGGGCGTGACGATCACCGTGCAGGTCGTGCCGGCTGCCAGCAGCATGCCTTCGGGCACCTCGTCCAGCTGGATGCGCACCGGCACTCGCTGCGCCAGGCGAACCCAGTTGAAGGACGGATTGACGTCGGCGGTCAGCTCGCGGCTTTGCGGGTTGTCGCGGTCATAGATGCCGCGCGAGATGCTGTCCACATGGCCCTTGAGGGTCTCGCCGCTCATCATCTGCAACTGCGCCGCGTCGCCGACATGCACATGGGGCAGCTTGGTTTCTTCGAAATAGCCGTAGACCCAGAACGAATGTTCATCGACCACGGCCAGCTTGGCCTCGCCCACCCGCGCGTAGTCACCGACATGCACGTTGAGGTTGGTGACGTAGCCATCCACCGTGGCCAGCACACGGGTGCGGTCCAGGTCCAGCTGCGCGGCCTCGAGGCGCGCCTCGGCCTGTTGATAGTCGGCCAGCGCCGAAGCGGCGACGTTGCTGGCGTCCTCGCGACTTTCCCTGGAGATCACCAGTTCATCGAGATCGGCACGACGGCTGGCATTGACCTTGCGCATGTCCCAGGCGGCCTTGCGCGACGCCACCAGCGCCTGCGCCTGCTTGACCGCCAGGCGGTAGTGCGCCGGATCGATCTGCAGCAGCACGTCGCCCTTGCGCACACGCTGGTTGTCGCGCACCGGCACCGCCGTGACGTAGCCCGACACATCGGCGGCGACGTTGACGATGTCCGCGCGCACGCGTCCGTCGCGGGTCCAGGGTGTTTGCATGTAGTGCACCCACAACTGGCGACCGATGAAGATCGCCAGTGCCAGCACCAGCAGGGTCGCCAACAGGCTGAAAAACTTTTTCATTGCGCAGGTTCTCACCGGTAGACAGTCAGCGCCATGGCGCCGAACAGACAGACGAACAGGCTCAGGCGCAACAGCGCCGGGTGCCAGAAGAATCGGTACACATCGAGGCTGGCGAACAGCCGGTCGAAGGCCCAGGCCAACCCGGCGGCGAGCACGAACAACAGGGTCATGGTCGGCATGTACAGACCATGGAAGGCGATCTCACGGGGCATGCTCGGCTCCAGGCGCGGCCAGTTCGGCAAGGGGTGATTGCGGGTCCAGCAACGAACTGCGAATGAAGTGCAGGTAACTCTGCACCCGGCGCAGCGCCGAGGTATCGAAATGTCGGGCGAAGGGCTCGTCGGTGTTCCTGACCAGGTGAATGGCCTGCTCCACGGCCGCCAACGCGCGCTGGAGGTTGCCCGCCTGGGGCTGGATGAACAGGCGAATCAGCGCACGCCCCAGCACCCGGATCGACTGGCGCCACGGCTGCCACGGGGCATAGGCCGGGTGCACCGGCAAGCGCTCCTGCTCGCGACGCAGTTCGATGATGGCGTGCCCCACCTCCATCACCACGAACATCCAGCGCAGCAGGTTGCGCTGCACCTGTGGCTGCCCGGCCGCCAGGCCATAGGCCTGATGCAGCAGGTCGCGGGTGCGACTCTCGAAGGCCGAGCCCAGGCCGCGCGGCCTGCCGCTGATGGCGAACACCACCAGAGCGCGCAGGTCCTGCTCCAGGCGCTGCCACATCCAGCGACTGTTGGGCGGCAGGATGACCGCGCCAGCGGCAGCGCAGAACAGCATCCCCAGGACCATGCCAATGTAGTCGTTGATGAACGCATACGGATCGTACTGGGTGAGGTTGCCGGGCACCGAGCCCATGGAAAAGAAGATCAGCAGGCCCAGGCCGTAGCCAACGAAGCGAGGTCGAGAGGCAAGGAAGGCGCCCAGCGTCAGCACCGGCGCGAGGGTCAGGCACAGCAGCGCGAAGCCGTCGATCCACGGCAGCACGAAAAAGGTCGTGTAGAAGCCGACCAGCGCCCCCAGCAAGGTGCCGCAGGCCATCTGGAACGACATCCGCCGCGGGTTCGGTGACGCCGCCGACAGGCCCACGGTGGCGGCAGCCACCAGGGTCATGGTCGCGCCGCTGGGCCAGGCCGTCGCTATCCAATAGCCGCCCAGCAGCAGCAACACCAGCGCGCCGCGAATACCGGCGGCGGCGCTGGCCAGCCAGTTGGTCTGCGCCCGGTACGGCTCGTCCCAGCGCTCGCGGGCATGCCGATGCTCGGCCAGCGAGGCATGCGTCTGGGCATAGCCGTGCAGTTCTTCGACGAAGCGATAGAGCAACTCCGAAGCGGTGTGAAAGTCCAGCAGGTCGTCATCTTCCGGACCACTCTGCTCGAAGCTGTCACGCAAGCTGCGCACCTGTGCTGGCAGCGCGTCCTTGTACTGCACCATGCGCCGGGCCAAACGTGCGGCATCGGCATCGGTCAAGGCCTGCCCGGCGAAGTCGTCCAGCACCTGCGTCAATGCCTGCAAGGCCGGTTCGATGGCGGTTACCACCTGGCGATGACCGCGCGCGCGGATACGCTCGAGTGATTGGTGCAGCGCATTGAAGCGGGTCGTCACCACCATGAATTCACTGTTCAGTCGGCTGACCCGACCATTGCGCCGGCGCATGTGCGGGTCTTCGAAGGCCGTCACACTGCGCAGGCTCTCCAGGCCCACCGCTTCGGCGATGAAGCGCACGTTGTCGGCTTCGAACTGTTCCCGTGCGCTGCCACCGCGCAGGCCATCGGCGGCGAACCGGGCGAATACGCCGAAGCGCTGATACAAGGCGTTGCGCATCGAAGCGGAGGCCGACTGCGGCAGAATGGCCGCGCTGACCGCCGTCGCGACGAGAATGCCCAGGGCAATCTCCAGCACGCGCCAGACCGCCGCCATGAAGGCACCGTCCGGATGGGCCAGGGCCGGCAGACCGACCATGGCGGCGGTGTAGCCAGCCAAGACGAAGCCGTAGGCGCGGAAGTTGCGGCAGCGCATGGCACCGGTCGAGCAGAGGCCGACCCACAGCGCCAGGCCGCACATGAACAGCTCGGTGTTCTGCGCGAACAGGGCGATCAACACCACCGTCACGGCCGACCCGACGAGGGTGCCGAGCAGACGATAGAAACTTTTCGCGAAGACGTGGCCGCTTTGCAACTGCATGACGATGAACACAGTGATCATCGCGGTACGCGGTTGTGGCAGCTCCAGGCGCATGGCCAGCCACAGCGTGGTGAATGCGGCCAGCAGCACCTTGAAGATGTAGATCCAGGTGACGCCATCGCTGCGTGCCCAGTCGAAGAAACCCCGGCGCCAGGGCAGGCTGCCCAGCCAAGTGGTCATCTACCGATCACCACCAGTGGCTTGGGAACCTGCAGACGCTGCGCGGCAGGGGTATCGCTGCCCGCCCCCAGACCACCGCCCAGGGCCGTGACCAACTGCGCATGCACCGCCAGCCGCGCAGCCTGCACCTGTTGCTCGATCTGCTGCTGGCGCAACAGCAGGGTCTGTGCATTGAGCACTTCCAGGTAGCCGGTCAGACCGCGCTGGTAGGCGATCAGGGCAATGTCGTAGCTCTTGCGCGCCGAAGCCACCGATTGCTCGGCGAAGGCCTGTTGCTTGTCCATGGAGGCGCGCCGAATCAGCTGGTCGGAGATCTGCTTGAGCGCCTCCACCAGCGTCTGGTTGTAGCGTGCCACCGCCAGGTCGTAGCCGGCCGATGCATCGGCCAACTGGGCACGCAGCCGACCGCCATCGAAGATCGGCAGGCTCAATGCGGGGCCGGCGTTGTAGCTCAGCTTGCGGCCGGCGAGGAACTCCAGCATGCCGCCGCCAGTGGCCAAATAGCTCAGGCTGCCGACCAGATCGACATTGGGATAGAAGCCGGCATGGGCCACGTCGATACCCCGTGCGTTCGCCGCCACCGCCCAGCGGCTGGCGACCACATCCGGGCGCTGCCCCAGCAACTGCGCGGGCAGCACCGAGGGCAACCCAAGCGGCGCTTGCAGAGACAGGCCTGGACGCATGAGTTGGCTGCCCTGCCCCGGCCCTTTGCCCGCCAGTGCGGCCAGTTGGTTCTGGGCCAGAGCAATCTGCTCATCCAGGGCGTCGATTTGCCGATGGGTTTCCGGCAGCAGGGTCTCGGCCTGGCTGACTTCCAGATGGGTGCCGATGCCGCCGCGCAGACGCCGCTGCGCCAGCGCCAGGATCTGCTCTTGCTGGGTCAGTGTGCTGTGCACGATGTCGCGCTGTGCATAGTGCAATGAGAGCTGGATGTACGCCTGCACCACGTTGCTCGCAAGCTCCAACCGGGCCTGCCGCGCCTGAGCGACGCTCATGTGTGCAAGGTCGACGGCGCGCTCGCTGGCATTGCGCTCACGGCCCCACAGGTCCAGCGCATAGGTGAAGCCCAGACCGGCGTCATTGTCCCACGTGGTCTGGCGCGACAGGTCGCCGGGACCATAGAAGGGGTCGGCAGGCCAGGCGTGGCGATGCAAATGAGCGCTGGCGTCGATGTGCAGGGATTCGGCGGACTCCGCCAGCCCCGCCATGGCCTTGGCCTGGCGCACGCGGGCGGCCGCCATGGCCATGCTCGGGCTGCCGAGCAAGGCCAGGCTCACCCAGGCATCGAGCTGCTTGTCGCCATACGCTTGCCACCATTGGCCCTCAGGCCAGCGAGCATCCTGGACGGCGGTTTGAATGGCAGCGTCGGTGGCCAGCGCATCGGCCGACAAGGCTTCGCCCTCAGGAGCGATGCCGGCAGTGCCGATACAGCCGGTCAAGGCCAGGGTCAAGATCCAGATACTGAGGGTTTTCAACTCGTCGATGAGGCGGCGCGGCACTGCGGCGATTTCCGGAAAGGGGGTAGGCGTGCGGAGGGGTCTGGGCCGGCATTCTAGAGCGGGTGCACAGCGGCGATAAGCTGGAATTACTGCGAATCTTTGTTACCGAACCGGTGATAATCCTTCTGTATAATTGTTGCTTCATGCGACAATTTGTCCGTCGAACCAGAGACCGAATCATGGACACCTTGCAAAACATGCGTGCGTTCACCTGTGTGGCCGAAGCCGGCAGTTTCACCGCCGCCGCCGCGCAACTGGACACTACCACCGCCAACGTCTCGCGCGCGGTGTCCAACCTCGAAGCCCACCTGCAGACGCGGCTGCTCAACCGCACGACCCGACGCATTGCCCTGACCGAGGCCGGCAAACGCTACCTGGTGCGCTGCGAGCAGATCCTCACCTATGTGGCGGAAGCCGAGGCCGAGGCCAGCGACGCCCATGCGCGGCCTTCGGGGCAGTTGAAGGTGCACACCATGACCGGCATCGGCCAGCACTTCGTGATCGACGCCATCGCGCGCTACCGGCGTACCCATCCGGACGTGACCTTCGACCTGACCCTGGCCAACCGGGTCCCGGACCTGCTCGACGAAGGCTATGACGTGTCCATCGTCCTGGCCAGCGAGCTGCCCGATTCGGGCTTCGTCTCGCAACGCCTGGGCATCACCTACAGCATCGTCTGCGCCTCCCCCGAATACGTGAAGGCTCATGGCTCGGCGCGCACGCCCGGCGATCTGCGCGACCATGCCTGCCTGCGCCTGGTCAGCCCGGTGGTGCAACTGGAAAAATGGCTGTTTCAGGGCCCCGATGGTCAGGAAATGGTCAACATCAGCAACGCACCGTTCCAGGTCAATTCCGCCGATGCGATGAAGACCGCCATCAGCAGTGGCATGGGCGTGGGCGTGCTGCCTATCTACGCGGCCATCGATGGCCTGCGCAACGGCACGCTGGTACGCATGCTGCCCGAATACCGCCTGCAGGAGTTGAACCTGTACGCCATCTATCCGTCCCGTCAGTACCTGGATGCGAAGATCAAGACCTGGGTGGAATACCTGCGCGGTTCGCTGCCCGACATTCTGGCGGCGCACGACGCCGACCTGCAGACCTTCGACCTGCAGATCGCCAACTGAGCCGGGATTGTTTCTGCTCGAGCGGGAATGTTAGCGTGCTCTCATTACCTCCCGACGAGCACACGCCCAATGAAAAAAACCGTCCTCGCGTTCAGTCGTATCACCCCTGCCATGGTCGAGCGGCTCGAAGCGCATTTCGACGTCATCGTGCCCAACCCGAAGGCGGGGGACATCGCCGCGCAGTTCAACGAGGCGCTGCCCAAGGCCCACGGCCTGATCGGCGCCGGCCGGCCATTGGGCCGCAAGCAGCTGGCCGACGCCGCCAACCTGGAGGTGGTTTCCAGCGTGTCGGTGGGCTACGACAACTACGACGTCAGCTATTTCGACGAGCGCGGCATCATGCTCACCAACACCCCTGACGTACTGACCCAAAGCACCGCCGACCTGGCCTTCGCCCTGATCATGAGCAGCGCCCGGCGCGTGGCCGAATTGGACGCCTGGACCAAGGCCGGCAACTGGAAAGCCAGCGTTGGCCCCGACCAGTTCGGCACCGATGTATACGGCAAGACGCTGGGCATCGTCGGCCTGGGCAATATCGGCGCGGCAGTGGCACGCCGCGGACGGCTGGGCTTTGACATGCCCATCCTGTACAGCGGCAACAGCCGCAAGCCTGAACTGGAGCAGGAACTGGGTGCGCAGTTTCGCAGCCTCGAGCAACTGCTGGCGGAGGCGGATTTCGTCTGCCTGGTGGTGCCGCTCAGCGACAAGACGCGGCACATGATCGGCACCGCCGAGCTGGCGCAAATGAAGAAGAGCGCCATTCTGGTGAATATCTCGCGCGGGCCGGTGGTCGATGAAGCGGCGCTGGTGCAGGCGCTGCGCGACGGCACCTTGCGCGGCGCCGGCCTGGATGTCTACGAGAAGGAACCGCTGGCCGAATCGCCATTGTTCCAGCTGGGCAACGTCGTGACGCTGCCGCACATCGGCTCGGCCACGGCGCAGACCCGTGATGCCATGGCTTATCGCGCCATCGACAACCTGACGGCGGCGCTGCTCGGCAAACGCCCTCAGGATCTGGTCAACCCGCAGGCGTTCAAGGGCTAGGGCGAACCAGCGCCGCGCCGCCCGGCACCGGCTGCGCCCCCAGCGACCCAGTCGACGGGGGCGTCGCCGGCCTGGCGCCCTTGCGAAACACCAGCACGTTGCCGAGCATCACCAGTACCAGCCCGCCCAGGGCCGGTGCGGTCCATTGGTACCCTTCGGCATAGGCCGAGACGTTCAACGCCACCACCGGGAACAGCACCGTGCAGTAAGCGGCGCGCTCGGGGCCCATGCGACCCACCAGGGTCAGGTAGGCGGTAAAGCCGATCACCGAGCCGGGTATCACCAGGTACAGCAGCGAGCCGACGTAGCGCATGCTCCAGTCGATGGTGAACGGCGTGCCGCGCAGCAGGCAATAGCCGCCCAGCAGCAGCGCTCCGTACAACATGCCCCAGGCATTGGTGGTCAGCGGCCTCAACCCGGCTTTCTGCTGCACGCTGGAGAGCATGTTGCCCGCCGAGAAACACAAGGTGCCCAGCAGCGCCAGGCCCAGGCCGAGCAGGGTCTGCGGGCTGGCATCATGGCCGGCCAGCTCCGGCCAGAACAGCAGGCCCAGGCCAAGCAGGCCAAGACCACCTGCACCGATCACGCTGGCGGTGATCCGTTGCCCCAGAAAGATCCGCGCGTTGAGTGCATTCCACAAGGTCGCCGTGGAGAACACCACCGCGATCAGCCCGGTCGGCAGCCACTGGCTGGCGGTGAGAAAACACATGAAATTCACGCAGAACAGGCACAGCCCCTGGGCCAGGCAGATGAAGTGACCACGCCGACCCATGGCCTGCAGTCGCCGGGTGGCCAGCAGGATCACGAACAGCACCAGCGCGGCGAGGCCGAAGCGGTAGACGATGGACACGGGAATCTCGACCACGCCCAGTTGCAGCTTGAGGGCGATCCAGGTCGTTCCCCAGATCAGTACGGTCAGCAGATACAACGATAGGTTCATGACAAGGCCCTCCGGGGTCAGGGGCCCATTGTCCGAGCAGCGGCCGATCCCGGCTTGCACAAACTTGCGCTTTTTCTGCCGCTGCACTGGCAGCTTTCCCGCGACGCAGTACCATGGCCACGGAGGTATCGACCATGACTGCTTTGCTGGACCTGCAAGTGTTTCAGGCGCTGAACAACTCGCGCCACGCGCGCCTCGAGCACAGTGCCGAACTGGGCGACTCGATGGTGGCGGCGTTGTGGAGCAATCACCACGATGCCCAGGAGTATCAGGCGCCGACCCATCACACTTTGTCGTGCTACATCGGCGGCGGCACGGGCACCTTTCGCCGCGATCGCCCTTGGGAGAAAGGCGCGCCCGGCAAGCAGTGCATCCTGCCGGCCGGGCATGAGTCGGCGTGGGTGATCAACGGTGATATCCGCCTGGCCCATCTCTATTTCAGCGCAGAGCAGTTTGCGCTGGGCTGCGTGACGCTGCTGGACCGTGAGCCCCGCGAAATGCAGTTGCGCGAGAATACCTTCCTCGAGGACCCGGCACAGGCACGACGCTTCGCTCGTCTGATCACGTTGAACTGGAACGAACCCGGGGAGCGCGTACTGACCAGCAGCCTGGCCCACGAGATGCTCGCCCACGCTCTGCTCAGCCAAGCGATCGCGCGTCCGCAGCTTCGGCTCAAAGGCGGGCTTGCACCTCATCAGCGGCGCCTGCTTCGCGACTTCATCGAGTCGCAGTTGGCCGAACCTCTGAGCCTCGGCCAACTGGCAGCCTTGTGCAGCTTGTCGGAGTACCACTTCGCACGGATGTTTCGCACCAGCTTTGGCTTGCCGCCGCATCAATACGTGCTGGCTCGACGGATCGCCCGCGCCCGCACGCTGTTGCGACAGACGCACCTGCCCTTGGGCGAGGTGGGGCTGGCATGCGGCTTCGCCAGCGCCAGTCACTTCAGCAATCGGTTTCGCCAGGCAAGTGCGGTATCCCCAGGCGAATATCGCCTGGCTTGCACCTGACGGCAGACTGGCGAGCAGCTCGCGCTACCAGTGTGCCACTGCCGCCAACGGCCCCAGCAGCAGGCCGACTGCGGCCAATGCCAGGGCCCAGCGTGGTCGGTACGGCAACAGCCACACCAGGAATACCGCGCTGCCCATCAACACTGCGGTCCAGCGCACCAGCCCCATGGCCCAGCCAGCGCTGAGCACCGAGACCCACAGCGACAAGGCCAGCAAAGCCCAGCCTGCCATGCGCAATTGCACCTTGCGCGAAGGGCTGGGTCGATGCCCGAGCATTTCCTGATGATGACGTTCCATGGCCAGGCACAGGGCACTGAAGCCGGCATAACTGAGCAAACCTGCAGCCAACATCAGTGCACCTCGCCAGGCATGGTAGGACGCGCACGCACCGTCCGCGCCGCCGGCAATGCCGCCAGCACTGCGCGGCGACGTATCTTCATGACCACCCACGCCAGCACCAGGCCGCAGCCCAGGGCGCTGAGATCGACGCCTGCCAATACCCAGTCGCCGGCGGCGATGGACGCCGGCAGGCCATGGTTGGTGGTGAGCAGGCTCAGTAACGGCACGCCCGCCAGGGCAATCGCCGCCAGGCCCAATTGCTCGATCCAGGCCTTGCTGCCACTGCGCACAGCGGCATGCACGATGCTCAACAGCCAAACCACGAAGAAGCTGTCGACCTCGATGCCGGCACGCTCCGGATAGGTCGCCGGCAGCAGCCGGTTGGCCCACATGAAGCCTGCCACCGCCAGCACCAGCCCGGCCATGCCGGCCACGTTCAACACTTCCACCAGACGCAGCTCGAAGGGCCGCACACCGCTGCGGGCATGCTTGAGCTGACGTTTGCCCAGCCACATGACCAGGCCCGTACCGATCAGCAAGGTGCTGCCCAGGCCGCAGAAGAAATACAGCCAGCGCAGCACGGGCCCGGCGAACAGCCCCATGTGCAACCCATAGAACGTGCCCGCGATGGCTATTGGCGTGGAGCTTTCGCGCGGCTGCTCGAGCACCGCGCCCGTGGTACCGGCGAAGGTGATGGCTGCGCCCAGGTCGCGGCTCACGCTATCGCCGTCATGGCGGCTGAACTGCACCTGGGCGTTGGCATCGCCCGGCATCTGCACCGACACCCGGCCGATGCTGCCTCCGGGCCATTGCTGCAGCGCACGGTCGTACAGCCCTCCCAGATTCACCAGCGGCGCAGGCTGCCCGGCGGCGACCAAACGCTGGTTGCCCGGATAGACCTCGCTGAAGAACGCCTGGGTATCGCCATCGTAGCGGCTGTTGATGCTCGCCGGCATGAGCATGGTCATGAAAATCACCAGGCTGCTGTAGGTGATCATCAGGTGAAAAGGCAGCACCAGCACGCCGATCGCGTTGTGCCCATCGAGCCAGGAACGCGCGCCCTTGCCGGGGCGGAAGGTGAAGAATTCCTTGAAGATCTTCTTGTGGGTGATGATGCCGGTGACCAGCGTCACCAGCATGACCATCGCCGCCAGGCTACTCAGCCAGCGGCCCCAGGGGTAGCCCATTTGCAGCTGGTAGTGGAAGCGATAGAAGAAGTCGCCGCCGCGGCTGTCGCGCGCCTCGATTCGCTGCCCGGTCTGCGGGTCCAGGGTATGCCGGGTGAAGCTGCCGCGCCCGCTTTTGTTCGGGTCCTGCCACATGACCGAAAGCGCTGGCTCGCGCGCATCCGGCAGGCTGATGAACCAGCGTGACGATTGCCCGGCATTGGCCTGCAGGTAGCTCTGCGCCTGCGTCAGGCTGGCCCGAGCGTCGAGCACGCGCACCGGCACTTCGGGCTGCGCCCAGTGGCTGATCTCGTCCTTGAAATAGGACAATGTTCCGGTGAGGAAGATGGCGAACAGCAACCAGCCGAACACCAGCCCCGCCCAGGTATGCAACCACGCCATCGCCTGGCGGAAGCCTTCTCTCACGGCAGGTGCTGCCAGTGCAGAAGACCCGCCATCGCGGCCAGTATCAGGCCCGGAATGGCCAGGCCCAACCAGGCTCGACCGGCGCTGTGCGAGGCGAAACACCAGAGCACGGCCACCAGATACACGAGGAACGACAGCATCATGGCGCTGACCACGGCCTCGCCGCGTGCCATGGGCAGCAGCCAGGCGATGCATACGCTTGCAAGTGCCGCCAGCACGTAGCCGCCAAACACGGCCGCGACGATGCGAGAGGCCACCGCCCAACGATACGAGGCAGGTACCCCGCCGATTCTGCTTCTCATGAAAGACCTTCAAACGTACGAACGCGGCACTGAATCGTGCTGATAATAATGATAAATATTCTCATGCGCAAAGACCGTTGACGTTTATCTTGTGCTGCAACACTTTTTGCCGACGCTGGGACGGCTGTCGACCTTGCTCAAACGGCGGCTCATCCGTAAGATACGAACAATTCTTATTCTGCTGCGCAACCCATGGCGCCGGAGTGTTCGCGGTGAGCTCTGTGACTTCCCCTGCCTCGCATTCGGTCGAGGGCCTCTACCTCGGCCATCGCCGCTGGCTGACCGAGTGGCTGCGCAGCCGTCTGGGCTGCCCGGACAACGCTGCCGACCTCGCCCAGGACACCTTCATGCGCCTGTTGACCGCGCGCGAGGTCGCGCCCATCCGTGAACCGCGGGCGTTTCTCACCACAGTGGCCAAGCGCGTGCTGTTCAATCACTACCGTCGCCAGGATCTGGAGCGCGCGTATCTAGAGGCCTTGAGCCAGATGCCCGAGCCCCTTGCACCCTGCGAAGAACACCGGGCGATCATCCTGCAGACCCTGCTCGAGCTAGACGCGCTACTCGAAGGTCTGCCGGTCACGGTCAAGCGTGCGTTCCTGATGGCACAGGTCGATGGCCTGGGCTACCGCGAAATCGCCAGTGAACTCGGTATATCCCTGGCTACGGTAAAGCGCCATCTGCACAAGGCAGCCCTGCGCTGCTACTTCGCGCTGTGAACGAAGCCCGCAGTTTTTCTCCGCACGTGGCCGAACAGGCCGTGCAGTGGCTGCTTGAACTGCAACAAGGCCCGCTCGATCCGCGCCAGCAGCAGGCATGGCAGCGCTGGCTACACGCCGACGGCGAGCACCGTCGCGCCTGGGATCACATCCAGAAGGTCAATCAGCAGTTCGCCGGCCTGCCCGCTTCCCTGGCGCAGGCTACCGTGGGCGCACCCCACTCGCCCGGCCGCCGACGCGCCCTCAAGGCGCTGTTGCTGTTGGGAATGGCCGGTGCAACCACCCTGGCCCTGCGACAACAGCACTGGCTGCCGCCGCTGGTGGCCGACTACCGCAGCCCGCTGGGCCAGCGCCGCCAATTGCAACTGGACGACGGCAGCCGGATCCACCTCAACACCACCAGCGCCGTGGACGTGCGCTTCGATGCGGGTCGGCGCCTGATCCACTTGCTCGAAGGCGAGATCATGCTCACGGCGGGTGCCGATGCGCGGCCCCTGCTCATCGGCACCGACCAAGGGCTGATCACCGCTGGCCGGGGGCAGGTCAATGTTCGCCAACTGCCGGGCAGCACCCAGGTGCAGGCACTGCAGGGCGCCGTCGCCCTCGAGGCCGCCGGGCTGCACGATGAGCCACGGCGCCTGGCCGAAGGCCAGCAGCTCGAGTTCGAACGCCAGCGCTTCAATCCGGCGCGACCACTGGACGCCAACAGTGGCGCCTGGGTCGACGGCATGCTGATCGCCGCGCGCATGCGCCTGGGCGACTTCCTGGCCGAGGTAGGCCGTTATCGCCGCGGCCAGCTGGACTGCGACGCCCGCGCTGCCAATCTGTTGCTCTCCGGCAGTTTCCCCCTGGGCGATACCGAGAAAATTCTCGATTCACTGGAGGCGGCGCTGCCAGTGAAAGTCCGGCGCTTCACCCGCTATTGGGTCACGGTGCAATCCCGGGTCTAGCCATGCCAGGTTTGGCGGCGAGCATTTATTTACACCCTCGGTGAGCCGTTTTGCCTTGCTCGCGTGACAGACAGGGTAACTCCCACTACATCCTGCCTGGAAACGCCGAATGTCCAACCTGCCCACCCCACTCGCCCGCGCCCTGCGCTGTCTGTTGCTCGGCACTGCCGTGAGCGTGGCTCAACTGCCGCACGCCATGGCCGCCGAGGGCTCTACCCGCCAGTACCACATCGCGCCCGCGTCGGTCGAAAGCGCGGTCAATCAGTTCGGCCGCGAGGCAGGTGTACTGATTTCATTCGGCTCGACGACCCTGGCAGACCAGCCCAGCCGTGGCCTGCAAGGCAGCTACAGCGTCGAACAGGCACTGGCGGTACTGCTTGAAGGTACCGGCTTGCACGCGCAGCCGTTGGGCGATGGCGCCTACAGCCTGGAAGCCACACCTGTGGCCCAGCCTGGCAGCGCCGGTGCTACGGTCGAACTGGGTGCGTCCAGTGTCGTGGGCGACTGGCTCGGCGCCGCCGAACAGACCAACGTGTTCGAGCACGCCGGTGCCCGGGACGTGGTGCGCCGCGAAGACTTCGAACGCACTGGCGCCACCAGCGCGCGCGATGTCCTCAACCGCATTCCGGGTGTCAATGCACCACAGAACAACGGCACGGGCAGCCATGACATGGCGATGAACTTCGGCATCCGTGGGCTCAACCCACGGCTGGCGACCCGTTCCACGGTGCTGATGGACGGCATCCCGGTGCCGTTCGCGCCCTATGGCCAGCCGCAGTTGTCGTTCGCCCCGGTCAGCATGGGCAACATGGACGCCGTGGACGTGGTGCGCGGCGGCGGCGCAGTGCGCTACGGCCCGCAGAACGTCGGCGGCATCGTCAACTTCGTGACCCGCGCGATTCCCGATGCCCCTACCGTCAAGGGCGGCTTGCAGACCCAGGCCAGCCCTTCGTCGAGCCAGGACGGCTTCAAGACCACCGGCAATCTCTTGGCGGGCGGCACTGCCGACAACGGCCTGGGCGGCGCCCTGCTCTACTCCGGCGTGCGCGGCGGCGACTGGCGCGAGCACAGCGATACCCAGATCGACGACCTGATTCTCAAGGGCAAGTACCAGATCGACGAGGCCAACAGCCTCAATGCCCAGGCGCAGTACTACGAAGGCGAGGCCGACATGCCCGGTGGCCTCAGCGCAGCCGACTACAAGGCCGACCCCTATCAGTCGACCCGCCGCTACGACAAGTTCTGGGGGCGCCGCACCATGGTCAACTTCGGCTACCGCTACCAGGAAGATCGCCGCGAATTCACCGCCAACACCTTCTTCACCAAGACCCTGCGCAGCGGCTACCTGGACCAGGGCAACTTTCTCTCACTGTCGCCCCGCGAGTACTGGGTACGCGGTGTAGAGACGCGCTTCTCCCAAGGCTTCGATCTGGGCCAGACACAGCACGAAATGAGCGTGGGCTACCGCTACATCAGCGAGGCGGGCCATGAGCTGCGCTACCGCACGCCGATCAGCGCCAACCAGCAGTTGCCCAGCACCGACAGCCGCAACGACCGGGATACCCGCGGCGGCACCCAGGCCCACGCCTTCTATGTCGACGACCGCATCGATATCGGCCGCTGGACGTTCACGCCCGGCATCCGCTACGAGATGATCGACTCGCAGCAGACCAACAACCTCACCAACGTCAAATACCAGGGCGACTACACCACCGCCTTGCCGGCCCTGAACGTGCTCTATCACGTCAACGAAAACTGGAACCTGTACGCCAACACCGAAGGCTCGTTCGGCAGTGTGCAGTACAGCCAGATGCCCAACCGTGTGACCGGCGGCGAAGTGAAGCCGGAAAAGGCCCGGACCTGGGAGCTGGGGACGCGTTACGACAACGGCAATCTGCGCGCGGAAATCGGTGCGTTCCTGATCAACTTCGACAACCAGTACGACAGCAACCAGACCAACGACACGGTGATCGCTCGCGGCGAGACTCGCCATCAGGGTATCGAGACCAGCATCAACTACGCACTGGACGGTTTGAGCCCGGCCCTGGCCGGTTTCGACGTTCACGCCAGCTACGCGTTCGTCGATGCCACCATCCGCGAAGACGGCCCGAACAAGGGCAACCGCGTGCCGTTCTCCTCGCGCCACAAGGGCACCCTGGGCGTCGGGTACACCCAGGGCCCGTGGAAGCTCGACCTGGACAGCAGCTACCAGAGCAGCCAGTTCGCCGACAACGCCAACACCCAGGCCGAAAGCGCCGACGGCAGCACCGGGCGCATCCCAGGCTACATGCTCTTCAGCAGCCGCGCCGGCTACGACTTCGGCCCGCAATTGTCCGACTTGAACGTCGCGGTGGGCGTGAAGAACATTTTCAATCACCAGTATTACACCCGTTCCTTCGACGACAACAACAAGGGCAAGTACGTGGGCGAGCCGCGCACCGTCTACGTGCAAACCTCCGTCGCCTTCTGACGCTGGCAGCGTGCGCCTGCTGCCGCTGAACCCCTGTGGCAGCGGGTCGGAGGCCGGAATTGCGCCCCGCAGAGTTTCGGGTTTCGCACTTATTTCGGAAAAAGTTCGAAAAAGTTACTGAATATTTATCTTCGTCAGGGGGTTGAATTGTTTCTTCAACTCCCTGACCTTGTACTTCAAGAGGCGATGAATATCAGTGTCATCGAATCTCTAGCTAGCAAGCCGAATAAGGGATGAACTATGCAGATCCAGGTCAATAGCGATAACCATATTCAAGGCGATGCCCGCCTGCAGGAGTGGGTACGCACCGTAGTGGAAAACGCAGTCGAGCATTATCAGGAGGATCTCACCCGTATCGAGGTTCATCTCGCCGACGAAAACGGCCAGAAATCCGGGCCCGACGACATGCGCTGCCAGATGGAAGCGCGTCCAAAAGGTCACCAGCCCATTTCCGTGACGCACAAGGCTGAAACCTTGGACCTGGCGGTCGATGGCGCCGCCGAGAAGCTCAGCCACGCTTTGGAGCACATGTTCGGCAGGCTGCGCAACAAGCGTGCAGCCAACCAGCAAACCATTCCCGATGGTCCGAACGAAGCCTTGCTCGAGGAAGAGTTTCTGGAAAACGAACAGGTGCTCAACAGCAAGTCCTGAGCCCTGCAACGTAGGAAAAGGCGAGCCCTGGGCTCGCCTTTTTTATTGCCTGCGAATAAGTTTTTCAGTCCGGGCACGGCGATTGCTACATCAATTGCGACAAAGTAGGGCGGCAGTTACATATAGCAAAAGATGAAACGCGGTGCCGACCAGCGGTCTTGAACCAGTAACTAATCGCCTAGTCCATTAACGAAGTTCGACTATTGCAGGTAGTACATCATGGATAATCCATTCCAAGCCCTGAGCGATGCGTTCCAACCCGAGTACCGCGTCAACCTGAGCATTCAGCGCCTGGATGGCAGCATCATGCTGACCTTGTCCAACGAGCGCGGCGTTGCCGCCAAGCGCGTGATCACCGCCGAACAGCGCAACGACCCCAAGCGCATGCGTCGGCTGATCGAAAGCATTCAGTTCGGCATGGCCATCGAGCAAGGTGGCAGCGCCATGCAGATCCTGGCGGCGATGACCGATGCCGGCAACGTCGAGAAGCTGGGCAGCAAGCCAGCCCTCCGCGCCAACGCCGCGCACACCTCACCGGTCGCCGCCAGCCTGCAATGAGCCGCCGTGCGGCTCAGTTGTCGGACTTCTCCTTTACCGATGGATAGCGCGAAGACCCATAGCGCACCACCAGAATGGCGAAAGCTAGGAGCAGGATGCCACCGCACAGGTAGATGATGCCCAGATCCGGTGCATTGTGGTGCGAGACATCGCCGATCAGCAGGCGAGTCAAGGCGGTGATTGCCACGTACAGCAGAAAGCGGATGGGCATGTGGTTGGTCTTGAAGTAGATCCCCACCATCGCCCCCAACTCCAGATAGATGAACAGCAGCAGGATGTCGTCCACGCTCACGCTGCCCTTCTCTACCATCCCCAGAAAAGCGCTGACGGCCGCCCAGGCGGTAATGGCGCCAATGCCGAACAGTGCCAGATAGTGGAACGCCTCAACACACAGATTGCCCAGCGAATCGGCCTGGGCGTGCAGGCTCCCGCGAAGCTTTTCGGCCCATTTCATTGCCTGTATTCCTTTTGCCAACCGATGGTGAGATGCGCCTGAACGCCTATGCTCGTTCAGGGCCTGCAGCATAAGGGCCAGGCATGGCTGGTGAGAAGCAGCCAGACTGTCGCAGGGCCCCTCGTCGGCACCTCTGTTCAAGCCTGCCGATTTGCCTTATGCTTGGCACTGTATAAACGAACAGTAGTTTTACTGAAACCATTCCCTAGGCAAATGAGGTGGTCAATGGCCGTCGAAGTGGTATACCGCAGCAGCCGAGATCTGGAGCGCCTGTTTATGGACAAAGCTGAAGCCGATCGTCACGACAAAATGCTCGAGCTGGCTGAGTTGCTGGCAGACGTACTGAAAAAAGCCGTCCCGTCACTCGATGACAAACAGGTCGAAGACGCCGGTATCTACATGGCGAAAAACCGCGACATCTTCGCCAAGGCATTCAAGAGTCAGCCCGATGCCCTGAACGAGTTGCTCACGGCTACGGCCGACCCCGCCGAGCAGGCCTGATCGTCAGGCCTGCAGCGCTTGCACGAACTCGGCCAGCCAGGGCTCTGCGTCGGTTTCCGGGGTGACGCTTTCGCTGGCGTCCAGGCGCAGCATGTCCTGAACCTCGTGCACGCCCAGCTCTGCAAACAACTCGCGCAACTGCTCGCCGCCGCCGCAATAGGTGTCGTAGCTGGAGTCGCCCAGCGCGATCACACCACCGGGCAGGCCACGCAGCGCCGCCGGCAGTTCATCGCGAAGCTGAGCGTACAGCGCCATGATGTTGTCCGGCAGTTCGCCCATGCCGGTGGTCGAGGTCACCGCCAAAACAGCCTCGGGCGCGAATGCCAGCACGTCCTGCAGAGTGGCTCGCGGGTTGTGCCAGGCCTGGATATCCTGTCGCTTTAGCAGCTGCTCGGCATGCCGGGCGACTTCCTCGGCCGCGCCGTAGACCGAACCGCTGAGGATGGCAACTTTCATGATGACTGTCTCGGACCGTTGAAAGCGCTGATCTTACCAGCCCGACCGCGCATTGAAAGACAGGATCTGACGTACTGGGATCCCTCCCGCAGCCCGTATGAATTAGACTACGCTGCACGCTAGGGAACCCTGACATGATCAATGCGAAGCTGCTGCAACTGGTGATCGATGCGTCCAACGACGGCATCGTCGTCGCCGAACAGGAAGGCGAGGACAACATCCTCATCTACGTCAATCCGGCGTTCGAGCGCATGACCGGCTATACGTCACTGGAAATGCTCTACCAGGACTGCCGCCTGCTGCAGGGTGACGACCGCGACCAGCCTGCGCGCCAGCGCGTGCGCGAGGCGATCGACCAGGGGTTGGCGTGCCGCGAGGTGCTGCGCAACCACCGCAAGGACGGCAGTTTCTTCTGGAATGAGCTGTCGATCACCCCGGTACACAACGACAGCGATCAACTGATGTACTACATCGGCATCCAGAAAGATGTCAGCAGCGAGGTCGAAGCGCAGCAGCGCATCGTCGCGCTCGAGCAGCAGGTGGCGGCGCTGCAACAGCGCATCGTCGAACTCGAAACCCCTGCCCCGCCCGGTGCGGTATGACCGCCATGGACGTTTTCCAATGTTGCTTCGAGTCACCCTTTGCCGCGAGTGCACGCCATGCCGCCTGATGTGTTGCTGACCCAGGACGAACTGGAGTTTCTGCGGGCGATGCAGGCCAACCCGCAGCTCAATGTTCGCGATACCCTGCTCAACCTTTCCATCAAGGGTGGACCGCAGGTTCGCGATCTGCTGATGCGTCTGGCATCCCACGAACAGGTCACCATCGAAGCACACCTGGAAAACCAGCAGATCAGCTTTCCGCTGCAGGTCGTGGAAGACGAGTTCCAGGCGGCGCACCTGGAGCTCGGGGCACCCAGCATCTATGAGGACGGACCGATGTTGCGCCCGTGGCGGCTGAGCCTCGCGCAGCCGATCGTGCTGCGCGACGGCGAAGGGCGTGACAGCGACTTCTGGGTCCGTGACATTTCCTTCAAGGGCGCCTTGCTCGAGGTCCGCAATGGGGCACAGGCCCCCTCGCAATTCCAGCTGTGGTTCACCCCCGAAGGGTGCGCACCGATCCCGTTGCGCGGTTCGATGATTCGCGAGGCCGAGCACGGCTTGTTTGCCTACCGGCTCAGCCAGAACAACGCCAAGGCGATAGAGTCCTTGCGCCAGTTCATTCTGATGCACCACCAGCTGGTGCATCCGCAACTGCACACCTGAATGCGCCGAATCAGCTGTCCAGATGCCCGGCTAGGTACTGCTGCAAACGCCGTTGCATCAAACGTCCATCGCTGCCCAGGCAGGCGATCTCAGTGGATCGCAGGCTGTCCTGCATGATTTCGGACAGCTCTCCGGCCAACAGCAACGGGCAGCTCAGGGCGTTGTTCAGTCTGGCCAGCTGCCGTGGCAGTGCCGGTGGCGCTGGGCGATTGGAGAACAGCACCACTGCCTGGGGCGCGAGCTTTTCACAGACCAGGCTCAGCTCTTCGAGCGGCTGGCCCAGACCGAGCAGTTGCACTTCGACTTGCGGTCCGCCCAGCAGCAGGCCTGCGACCTGAAGCTCGAGTTCCCGGCACTGCTCTGGTATGGCCACCAGCAATACCCGGTTGTCCTGGCCCTGATCGGAAGCCAGGCGCAGCCGTTGCAGCGTGCGGGCACGCAGGAAGGTGTCGAGGAACAACCATTCGCTGGCCCGGCCGAAGTGGCCCTGATGCACCAGCAGCTCCTGCCAGACCGGCATCAATACCTGTTCGAATACCACGGCCAGCGGATAGCTGGAAAACACCTGGCCGTAGATCTGATCGAGCCGAGCTTCGGCAAACTCACGTACGCACTGGCGAATCCGCTCCTGCCACTGCTGCCATTCACCGTGCTCGTCGCAGGGCCCGGGCAGCGCGGTTCTGGCCTGCTGGGTGCGCGCCAGAATCTTGCCCACCTTGCTCACCGCCACGCCCCGCTCTATCCAGCCCAGGATACTGCGCACCTCTTCGATATCGGCCAGGGAGTACAGGCGGTGCCCACTTTCGGTGCGGGTAGGCTGCACCAGACCATAGCGGCGCTCCCACGCACGCAGCGTGACCGGGTTGATCCCGGTCAACCGGGCCACCTCGCGAATGGGGTACAGCTCGTCCAGCGCGTGGTCTTGCACGCCGGGCAATCGGGTGCCGGATTCGCTCATTGCTAGTCAACCGCCGCCAGGAACAGGAACGCACAGTGTAACCGCTGGCAGAGGCTTGGGGTTTGTGGATGATCCAACCGACGGTAGATGTGCACGCAGCGGTTTTCGGGAATAATACTTGCTTGATTTCAGATGCACGCCACCACCCCGGCGCTGCATTCGATGGAGGCTCCTACCCGGAGCGCCAGACTGCCTGGAGATACACGATGTCTACCTCCCCCGTTACCCTGATGGTTGCGCGCCGCGTGGCCGATGGCAAATATCAGGACCTGATCGCCTGGCTGCATGAGGGCGAACAACTGGCCACCGATTTTCCAGGTTACCTGGGTTCAGGCGTTCTGGCGCCCGCGCCGGGCGATGACGAATTCCAGATCATCTTCCGTTTTGCCGATGAAACCACGCTGCATGCATGGGAGCATTCTGCCTCCCGTCGCTCCTGGCTTGGCCGTGGCAGTGAACTGTTCGCCCAGCCACACGTGCACCGGGTCAGCGGCACCGAAGGCTGGTTCGGCGACAGTGGCCTGCAGCGCCCGCCGCGCTGGAAACAGGCGGTGGCCATCTGGCTGGCGTTCTTTCCGGTATCGCTGATCTTCAACTTCCTGTTCGGTCACGTGCTGAACGAGATCAGCCTGGTGCCCAGAGTCATGCTCAGCACCCTGGCCCTGACCCCGCTCATGGTGTTCTTTTTCATTCCGCTGTCGACGCGCCTGTTGCGCGGCTGGTTGCACGCCACGCCGAGCCGGGCGCCGCTGCCCAAGGCCAAGGTGGCGTGAACGGCCGGACCTGCTGCGCTTTGTGATATAAATCGGCTCAGCAACCTGCCGACGAAGAGCTCGCCCCATGCCTCACCCGATCCTCATTACCGGCGCCAGCCAGCGCATCGGCCTGCATTGTGCCGAACGCCTGCTGGGCGAAGGCCAACCGGTCATCATCAGCTATCGCCAGGAGCGCGAAACCGTTGCGCACCTGCGCGAGATGGGCGCGGTGACCATCCATGCCGACTTCGCCAGCGAAGCCGGCATCCTGGCCTTCATCGACGCACTCAAGGCGCAGACCACCCAGCTGCGTGCCATCGTGCACAATGCCTCGGCCTGGATCGCGGACAGCGCCGCAGACGAAGCCGCCGCGTTCCAGCAGATGGTCAATGTGCACATGCTGGCGCCCTATCTGATCAACTTGCACTGCGCCGACCTGCTGCGCGCGTCGAAACCTGCCGACATCGTGCACATCAGCGATGACGTGACGCGCAAGGGCAGCGCCAAGCACATGGCCTATTGCGCGAGCAAGGCGGGACTCGACAACCTCACGCTGTCGTTCGCGGCACGGTTCGCGCCCGCGATCAAAGTGAACGGGATTGCCCCGGCGCTGATTCTGTTCAACCCGGATGACGATGCCGACTATCGCTACAAATCGCTGGCCAAGTCGGCCCTGGGCATCGAGCCGGGTGCCGAGGTCATCTACCAGAGCCTGCGCTACCTGTTGGAAAACCCCTATGTGACGGGCACGACCTTGACCGTCAACGGCGGCAGACACGTAAAATAGGCATGCCTGCGTCGGTTCGGCACGACGCTGGCCCCGAACATTCTGCGGAGCACACAACGATGGCACCACTGCAGCCAGGAATGGCACGCATCCGGGTCAAGGACCTGCGCTTGCGCACCTTCATCGGTATCAACGAAGACGAAATCGTCAACAAGCAGGATGTGTTGATCAACCTCACCGTCCTGTATCCGGCGCTCGAAGCGGTGCGCGACAACGATATCGAGCATGCCCTGAACTACCGCACCATCACCAAGGCGGTGATCCAGCATGTGGAGGGCAACCGGTTTGCCCTGCTCGAACGCCTGACCCAGGAGATTCTCGATCTGGTCATGCAGAACACCGCCGTGCGCTATGCCGAAGTGGAAGTCGACAAGCCCCATGCGCTGCGCTTCGCCGAATCGGTTTCGATCACCCTCGCCGGCAGCCGCTGACCGGTTGCCGCCCAGCAGGAGAGCGACATGAACGAACAACAACGCCTGGAATTGGAAGCAGCGGCTTTCCGCCGCCTGGTGAAGCATCTGGACGAACGCAAGGACGTGCAGAACATCGACTTGATGAACCTGGCAGGGTTCTGCCGCAATTGCCTGTCCAAGTGGTACAAGGCGGCCGCCGACGAGCAGCAGGTCGAGGTCAGCCTCGATGAGGCCCGCGAAGTCGTCTACGGCATGCCCTATGCGCAGTGGAAGGCGCAATACCAGCAGGAAGCCAGCGCCGAACAGCAGGCGGCCTTCGCCAAGGGGACGCCCAATGCGTGATGTAAATTCGCTGCGCGCCAGCCTGGCCAGCGGTGAACATCAGTTCGCCGCGACGCTGGCCTTCGTCGCCGAGCACTATGCCTATGAGCCACAGGCATTCAGCAACGGCGCTCTGGACAATGCTGCCGGGCAGAACGAAGGGTCCTGCAAGACCCTGGGCCTGGCACTGCTGGAAGGCTTGAGCGATGAAGAGGCACTGCTGGCGTTTGGCGAACACTACCGTTCGGTGGTGGCGACGCCCGAGGGCAGTGATCACGGTAATATCCGCAACCTGATGGCGCATGGGTTGGCGGGGGTGAAGTTTTCCGAACAGCCGCTGACCCGTCGGGGCTAACGGGCAGGCATGAAAAAACCGACCTGCAGGGGTCGGTTTTTTTCTGCCCGGCTTTGGGGCCTCTTCGCGGGTAGAACCCGCTCCCACAGGGACAGTGTCCCTCACTATGAGTACAACACCCTGTGGGAGCGGGTTCTACCCGCGAAAGCCGCGCTGCGGTTCTGGATCAGAACGAAGCGTTGGCCAGCCCATCCAGATAACGCTCTACATCCAGCGCTGCCATGCAGCCGGCACCGGCCGAGGTAATTGCCTGGCGGTACACATGGTCAGCCACGTCGCCGGCAGCGAATACGCCCTCGACGCTGGTCGCGGTGGCGTTGCCTTCACGCCCGCCCTGAACCACCATGTAGCCGTCCTTCAGAGCCAATTGCCCGTCGAACAACGAAGTGTTCGGCGTGTGACCGATCGCGATGAACACGCCATCGACCTTCAGCTCTTCGGCAATGCCATCGTTGTTGCGCAAGCGCGCACCGGTCACGCCCATGTTGTCGCCCAGCACCTCTTCCAGCGTGGCATTGAGCTTGAGTTCGATCTTGCCTTCGGCCACGCGAGCATGCAGCTTGTCGATCAGGATCTTCTCGGCGCGAAAGGTATCGCGACGATGGACCAGGGTCACCTTGCTGGCGATGTTGGCCAGGTACAGCGCCTCTTCGACCGCCGTGTTGCCGCCGCCCACTACCGCAACTTCGCGGTTGCGATAGAAGAAGCCATCGCACGTGGCACAGGCCGAAACGCCCTTGCCCATGAACGCCTCTTCCGACGGCAAGCCCAGGTACCGCGCGCTGGCGCCGGTGGCGATGATCAGCGCGTCGCAGGTGTAGGTTGCGCCGTCACCCGTCAAGGTGAACGGCTGGGCAGCAAGGTCAACGGCATTGATGTGGTCGAAGACGATTTCGGTTTCAAAGCGCTCGGCGTGCTCGCGCATGCGCTCCATCAGGGCCGGGCCGGTCAAGCCATGGGGGTCGCCTGGCCAGTTGTCGACTTCGGTAGTGGTGGTCAACTGACCGCCTGCCTGCATGCCGGTAATCAGCAGCGGCTTGAGGTTGGCGCGCGCAGCGTACACGGCAGCGCTGTAACCGGCAGGGCCGGAGCCCAGGATGATCACGCGGGAATGACGGGTTTGAGACATGACTAACTCCTGACTGCCGGACGTTGGCGCCGATCCGGTGCGGCTGGAATAAAAAGGACTGGCAAGGCACCTTGGGGAAGGTTCAACGCCGCCAGCCCAGAAACTTGCCCGTGAAATCCAGGCAGGGTCAGCGCTTACAGGCTCTTGGCATTTCCAGCCAGGTAGTCGGCGACGCCCTGGGCATCGGCCTTCATGCCTTTCTGGCCCGGACGCCAGCCGGCCGGGCAGACTTCACCATGCTGTTCGGTGAACTGCAGCGCTTCGACCAGTCGTACCATGTCGTCGACATCGCGACCCAGCGGCAGGTTGTTCACCACCTGGTGCTGCACGACACCTTGCTGGTCGATCAGGAACGAGGCACGCAGGGCCACGCCATCTTCGTGCTCGACGCCGTAGGCGCGGACGATCTCGTGCTTGACGTCGGCGACCATGGTGAATTCGACCTCACCGATACCGCCCTTCTCCACCGGCGTGCTGCGCCAGGCGTGGTGAGTGAACTGCGAATCGATGGACACACCGACCACTTCGACACCCAGCTCGCGGAACTTGGCGATGCGGTTGTTGTGGGCGATGATTTCCGATGGGCACACGAAAGTGAAATCCAACGGCCAGAAGAACAGCACCACATACTTGCCACGCAGGGACGACAACTTGAAGCTGTCGACGATCGAACCGTCGCCCAGTACGGCAGCGGCGTCGAAGTCAGGGGCTTGGCGGTTGACCAGAATGCTCATGAAGAACTCCTTGGAAGCGAAGATGGGAAAGGGTTGAAATTCGATGTGTCCAAGCTTAACGAGGTGGGCCCGATTAGGGAAATACCCTTTGGCAATCCAACCCATAGCCCTCGTCTATACGCGAACGGGCCATTCGTGCAGAGCACGCAAGGTTGTTACCGGCCATTGCCGTGGTTCCCGAGCGTCGGCAAAGCCGGTACTGTCAGCACGTTTCCCCTGTCTCGGAGTTGTCCATGCCTGTCCCTGCACTGTCCGGCCCGCAATACCTGCGCGAGGGCCTGAAAATGGTCTTGTCCCCCGGGCTGCGGCTGTTTGTACTGCTGCCATTGAGCATCAACCTGGTGCTGTTCGTTGGCCTGATCTACTTCGCCGGCCACCTGTTCAGCGGGTGGGTCGACCACTTGATCCAAAGCCTGCCCAACTGGCTGGGTTTCCTCAGCTTCATACTCTGGCCGCTGTTTGCGGTGCTCGTAGCCTTCATGGTGTTCTTCAGCTTCACCATGCTGGCCAACATCATCGCCGCCCCTTTCAACGGTTTTCTCTCCGAGAAGGTCGAGGTGGTCGCGCGGGGCAAGGACGACTTCCCTGCCTTCCGCTGGACCGAACTGTTTGAAATGATCCCACGTACGCTGGCTCGCGAAGCGCGCAAGCTCGGCTATTTCCTGCCCCGCGCCCTGGCACTGTTCGTACTGTCGTTCATCCCTATGCTCAATATCATTGCCGCCCCTCTGTGGTTGCTGTTCGGGGTCTGGATGATGGCTATTCAATATATCGACTACCCCGCCGACAACCACAAGATGAGTTGGCAGGACATGCTCGCTTGGCTGCGGCAGAAGCGCTGGCGCAGCCTCAGTTTCGGCGGCATCGTTTACCTGGCACTGCTGATCCCGGGAGTAAACGTTTTGATGATGCCTGCAGCGGTGGCAGGCGCGACATTGTTCTGGGTGCGCGAGCGACAATAAGTCTTTGGCGATAACCACTGGTCGTTAATGATTACGGCCAGTTCATAATCGACTATTCTACCTCTACCCAGAAACGTTTGCGTCATTGACAAACGCCTGACACGTTTCTTCAGTTCTTTCCAGCCACGCCGCGCACAGCGGTTGGCAACGGTAACATCCCACTGCCTTACATCGCGCCTTCAAGATGTAACCTGTGCATTCCAGTGGTCAGGTTGATTTGCAACTATCACCTTGAACTACTGGAGCATCATCAATATGAATCGGAAACTGGCAGCTGAGTTCCTGGGCACATTCTGGCTTGTGTTCGGGGGGTGTGGAAGTGCCATATTCGCCGCCAAATTCCCGGAACTGGGTATTGGATTCGCGGGTGTATCGCTGGCGTTCGGTTTGACCGTGCTCACCATGGCGTATGCGGTAGGGCCTATCTCGGGGGGGCACTTCAACCCTGCCGTCACCGTTGGACTGTGGGCCGGTGGCAGGATCTCTTCCAGTGAAGTATTGCCCTACGTACTGGCTCAGGTTGCTGGAGCGATAGCCGCGGCAGCAGCGCTTTGGATGTTCTGGCTCGCGCCGATCATGGGCGGATTGATCGGAGGCTGGGTGGGCAGAGCCATGGGCGAGAAAAATGATCTGAAGATTCCCGCCCATGTGTAGGCTCGGTCGCTTCGTCATGAAACTCTATCAAGATACTGTACGCTTGCTCCCACGTCGCAATTGCAACCATCGCGAGGCTGTGATGATTCCGACTTTTTCCGCTGATAAACGACTGAAGCACTGGCATGTTTCCTGGCATATCATGGAACGTGAAATCTTTTGCGTCGAGTGCGGCGGATTGCAAACGTATTCAACCTCTTCTCAGCCTTTCAATTCGAATCACTTGGCGAAATGCGCTAATGACAGCTGCGAGCCACAACATCCGTGGCAGGAATTACGCGAAATACTGTTCGACTGGAAACTTGAAGTCATAAAAACCTCATGAAAGCGCCATACTCGCGCAACACAACGCTTCGAAACTGAGCTGATGACAGCTCCCTCTCTGCATATCACCCTGGTTACCGAAACTTTCACCCCCGAGATAAACGGGGTCGCCAGTACGCTCGAGTATCTGTGCGAAGGGTTGCGCAGCCGCGGGCACCGAGTGGATGTGGTGCGTCCGCGACAGGCACAGGACAGAGGCCTCGGCGACGATGTGATGTTGTGTCGCGGCTGGCCGATACCCGGCTATCCGGGGCTGCAGTGGGGCGAGTCGTCCGGGCGACGGCTGGTGCGGCACTGGCGCTCGAGGCGGCCCGATGTGGTGTATGTCGCCACACCGGGTCCACTGGGCTTGAGCGCACTGCGCGCGGCACGGCTGCTGGGTATCGTGGTGGTCAGCGGCTTTCATACCAACTTCCAGCAATACGCAGCACAAAGTGGGTTGGGGCTGTTGACGCGTGTGGTGACGCATTATCTGCGCTGGTTTCACAACCGTACGCACATGACCCTGGTGCCCAGCCACGGCCAACGCCTGGAATTGCAACGACGCGGCTTCGAGCGCTTGCATCTGCTGGCGCGCGGCGTCGATGGTCAGCTGTTTCATCCTGCGCGGCGCGGCCTGACGTTGCGCCAGAGTTGGGGACTGGCGGAGGGCGACCTGGCGGTGATCCATGTCGGACGCCTGGCGCGGGAGAAGAATCTGGACCTGCTCGCACGCACCTTCAGCCATCTGCAGGCGCAGTATCCACAGCGCGTGATGAAGTTGATCGTGGTAGGTGACGGGGGGCGGCGAAGCAACCTGCAGCAAAAGATGCCCGAGGCGATATTCTGCGGGGCATTGCGCGGCGAGGTGCTGGCTGAACACTACGCCAGCGGCGATATCTTCGTGTTTCCCAGCCTTACTGAAACCTTCGGCAACGTGGTTCTGGAAGCGCAGGCATCAGGGCTGGCCGTGGTGGCCTACGATGAGGCCGCCGCCGCGCAGCACATTCGCCACGGGCACAGTGGCGCGCTGGCCATGCCGGGCGACGAGGCGGCGTTTCTCGAGGCGGCGGGCTGGTTGCTGGAAAATGAAGAGAACTTGCGGCGGGTCCGCCTCAATGCGCGCCGACATGCCAGCCGTCAGGGCTGGGCGGCCATCGTCGAGCAGTTCGAGAAGCAGCTGAGCGGTGCGTGCTACGTGACGTCTCCAGTGGCCCTGGCCAACACCGCAGCGCCCCTTCGCGGCCGCTGACCGCTCGTACAGAGGTAGAGATGTGGCGGGGCAAAAAAAAGGGGCACGTCGCAGACGTGCCCCTTTTTTGCATCTGCGCCTGGCCGCTCGCAAGAGCGCCTTGCCCAGATCAGTGGTGATGACCACCCTCGCCGTGCACGTGGCCGTGGGCGACTTCTTCCTGGCTGGCGTCGCGGATGTCGACGACCTTGACCTTGAAGTGCAGACGCTGACCGGCCAACGGGTGGTTGCCGTCGACGGTGACGTCGTCGCCATCCAGATCGCGGATGGTCACGATCTGCATCTGGCCATCAGGCGCGGACGCGTGGAACTGCATGCCCACTTCCAGCTCGTCGACGCCTTCGAACATGCTGCGCGACAAGGTGCTGACCAGCTCGGCCGCGTACTCGCCATAGGCATCTTCAGGCTCGATGGCGACGTCCAGGTCGTCGCCGACCTGCTTGCCGTCCAGCGCCTTTTCCAGGCCGGGGATGATGTTACCAGCGCCCTGCAGATAGACCAGCGGCGCGCCGCCGGCGGAGCTGTCGATAACCTCACCGGCGTCGTTGGTCAGGGTGTATTCGATGGAGACAGCCTTGTTGGCGGCGATCAGCATGAGGTAAGACCTTTTGCATAAGAATGTAGAACGACCAAGTGTAACCAAGGGATGGCGTGAAAGCGAACCCACTCGGCCAGTGGTCGACCGGACACGATGCGCGCGGCCGTTGGGCCTTCTGCACGCATCTTGAGGTTATGACTGCCTGCGGCGCGATTCGTTTCTACTTGCGGGCCGTGGCGTGATGCTTGTAGCGTGCAGCCCGAAGCTCACCCGAGAAGCTCGCATGCAAACATTTTTCATCGCGCCGACCGATTTTGGCGTCGGCCTGACCTCCATCAGCCTGGGGCTGGTGCGCACCCTGGAGCGCGCCGGCCTGAAAGTCGGCTTTCTCAAGCCCATTGCCCAGCCACACCCCGGCGATCAGGGCCCCGAACGCTCGACCGAACTGGTGGCCCGTACCCATGGCCTGCAACCACCCAAGCCCCTGGGCCTGGCGCATGTGGAACGCATGCTGGGCGACGGTCAGCTCGACGAGTTGCTCGAAGAGATCCTGACGCTGTACCAGCAGGCCTGCGTCGGCAACGATGTGGTCATCGTCGAAGGCATGGTGCCCACGCGCCACGCCAGTTATGCGGCCAGGGTCAACCAGCATCTGGCGAAAAGCCTGGATGCCGACGTGATTCTGGTGTCGAGTGCCGAGAACGAAGTGCTCGCCGAGCTTTCCGGCCGGGTCGAGTTGCAGGCGCAACTGTTCGGGGGCCCGCGTGATCCCAAGGTGCTGGGCGTCATCCTCAACAAGGTCCGCACCGATGAAGGCATTGACGTCTTCGCCGCCCGTCTCAAGGAACACTCGCCCCTGCTGCGTGGCGGCGATTTTCGCCTGCTCGGCTGCATTCCCTATCAGGCCGACCTCAACGCCCCGCGCACGCGCGACGTGGCCGAGCTGCTCGGCGCCCAGGTGATCAACGCCGGTGACTACGAGCAGCGGCGCATGAACAAGATCATCATCTGCGCGCGCACAGTGCTCAATACCGTGCAGCTGCTCAAACCGGGGGTTCTGGTGGTCACCCCAGGCGACCGTGACGACATCATTCTGGCAGTGAGCCTGGCCGCCATGAACGGCATGCCCCTCGCCGGGCTGCTGCTGACCAGCGACACCCTTCCCGACCCGCGCATTCTCGAGCTGTGTCGGGGCGCCTTGCAGGCCGGCCTGCCGGTGCTGTCGGTGAGCACGGGATCCTATGACACCGCCACGCGCCTGAACCAGCTGAACAAGGAAATCCCCATTGATGACCGCGAGCGCGCGGAGATCATCACCGATTTCGTCGCTGGCCATCTGGATGCCCAATGGTTGCACCAGCGCTGTGGTACCCCGCGCGAACTGCGCCTGTCACCGGCGGTGTTCCGCTATCAGCTGATCCAACGCGCGCAACAGGCCGACAAGCGCATCGTGCTGCCCGAAGGTCACGACCCCCTGACCATCCAGGCGGCCGCCATCTGCCAGACGCGCGGCATTGCACGCTGCGTGCTGCTGGCCAAGCCAGACGAGGTGCAGGCGGTCGCCAGCGCCCACGGCATCGCACTGCCCGAAGGGCTCGAGATACTCGACCCCGACCTGATCCGCGGTCGCTACGTGGAGCCGATGGTTGCCCTGCGCAAGAGCAAAAGCCTGAACGCGCCCATGGCCGAGCAGCAGTTGGAAGACAACGTGGTGATCGGCACCATGATGCTGGCCCTGGATGAAGTGGATGGCCTGGTGTCGGGCATCGTCCATTCCACTGCCAACACCATCCGCCCGGCCCTGCAGTTGATCAAGACCGCGCCCGGCTGCAGCCTGGTGTCCTCGGTGTTCTTCATGCTGTTCCCCGATCAGGTGCTGGTGTATGGCGACTGCGTGATGAACCCGCACCCCAGCGCTGCGGAACTGGCAGAGATCGCCCTGCAGAGCGCCGACTCCGCCGAAGCCTTCGGCATTGCCGCGCGAGTGGCGATGATCAGCTATTCGAGTGGCAACTCGGCCAGTGGCGAAGAAGTCGAGAAGGTGCGTGAGGCCACCCAGTTGGCCCAGGAGATCCAGCGCGACCTGCTGATCGACGGCCCGCTGCAATACGATGCGGCCGCCAATGAAAACGTGGCGCGCCAACTGGCCCCGGACAGCCGGGTCGCCGGCCGCGCGACGGTGTTCGTGTTTCCCGACCTGAACACCGGCAACACCACGTACAAGGCGGTCCAGCGCAGCGCCGATTGCGTGAGCCTGGGGCCGATGCTGCAAGGACTGCGCAAACCGGTCAACGACCTGCCGCGTGGCGCTCAAGTCGATGACATCGTCTACACCATTGCCCTGACTGCCATCCAGGCCAACCGCACCATCGACCTCTAGGACCCTTCTCTTGAAAACGCTTACCGGCCTGTGCGCCGCGCTGCTGCTGGCGCTGAACACCCTCGTTTGCTGCACGCCGCTGTTCATCGTCAGCCTGATCAAGCTGTGCCTGCCGTTCGCGGCGGCGCAGCGTGTGACCGACGAACTGATGCGCCACATCCACGAAGCCTGGATCAGCAACAACAAGGGCTGGATGAACCTGCTCGGCGGTATCGGCTGGAAAGTCGAGGGCTTGCAAGGCCTGGACTACCAGCACTCCTACCTGGTGACCAGCAACCACCAGAGCTGGGTCGATATCCTGGTGCTGCAATACGTGCTGAACCGGCGCATTCGCCCGCTGAAGTTCTTCCTCAAGCGCGAGCTCATCTGGGTGCCGGTCATTGGCCTGGCCTGGTGGGCGCTCGGCTTCCCGTTCATGAAACGCTACTCCAAGGCCTATCTGGCCAGGCATCCGGAAAAGAAAGGCGAAGACCTGCTCACCACGCGGCGCGCCTGCGCCAAGTTTCGCGGCAAGCCGACCGCCATCTTCAACTTCGCCGAAGGCACGCGCTTCACCCCGGCCAAGCACGCGGCCCAGGCATCACCGTTTCGCCACCTGCTCAAGCCCAAGGCCGGTGGCATTGCTTTCGTGCTCGATGCCATGGGCGAGCAACTGCAGTCGATGGTCGACGTGACGGTGTTCTATCCCAAGGGCGCCCCCGGGTTCTGGGATCTGCTGTGCGGTCGGGTGGGCGAGATTCATGTGCTGTTCGAAGAGCTGCCGATTCCGGCGCAATTCATCGGCCACAGCTACGATCAGGACGACGAGTACCGGGCTCGCTTCCAGGCATGGGTCAACGCGCTGTGGACGCAGAAGGACGCGACGCTCGAGCGACTCGAGACACACTGATCACCCATGAAAAATCCCGCTGTCAGAGCGGGATTTTTCATGGCCGAAGCAGTGATTACTGCTGCGGGTATTGCTGGCCTGGAATCGGCTTGAGGTTGACTTCGACACGGCGGTTCTGGGCGCGGCCGTTGGCGTCGGCATTGCTGGCGATCGGCTGGTCGGGACCTGCGCCGCGGACCGACAGGCGCGAGCCATCGACACCCTGGGAGGTCAGGTAGTTGCTGACCGCCTGGGCGCGTTGCAGCGACAGGTCCATGTTGTGCTGGCGGCTGCCGGTGCTGTCGGTGTAGCCGACGATCTCGATGTTGTTCTCGTTGAACTGCTTGAACGAATTGCCCAGGTTGTTCAATGGCGAGTAGAAGCTGCTGGAGATGTTCGACGAGTCGGTGGCGAAGGTGATGTTGCCCGGCATGATCAGTTTGATCTGATCGCCCTGGCGCTGCACTTCGACCCCGGTGTTGGCCATGCTTTCACGCAGCGCGGCTTCCTGGCGGTCGGCGTAGTAGCCATAGCCTGCCGAAGCGGCACCCGCCACGGCAGCGCCGATCAAGGCACCCTTGCCGCGGTTGTTGTGGTCGATGGCGGCACCGGCCACGGCACCGGCCAGTGCACCCAGCCCGCCATACTTGGCGGTCTTGCTGATGCCCGACGAACCCTGGGCCTGGCCCTGGTTTTCATACGGATTCTGCGACGCGCACCCGGACAACAGGGCGATGGCAGCGGCGGCAGTGATCAAGCGACGCGAGGTAAACATGGGCAACTCCTACTACAAGAAGGCGGAAATCTGCAAAACAAAATACGGCGGGTCATGGACCTATGACTGCTTTGGACGGCAAACCCCGGGAAAGATTCCCCACACCGGGCCGACCAGGCTCGACGCCTGCAGCTTGCAAAGAGCCGCTTAAAAATGCACGCCGAAGCTGAGTTCGAGGAAGTCGCGGTCATCCACCGTGGTGTACTTGCCGTCGAAGAAGTTGGTGTACGACAGGCTCGCCGTGTAGGTGTTCTGGTACTCGGCATCGAGCCCGAGGCTGACCGCCTTGCGACCTTCCTCGAAGTTGCCGCCGGGGCTCGGCGAATAGCCGGACACATCGTGCGACCACGCCACGCTGGGGCGCAGGTTGATCCCGGCGAGCACGCTGTTGTAGTCCCAGATGGCGCGGGCACGATAGCCCCATGCGGTGCTGGTGGTAAAACCGCCGTCGGTGCAGTTGCGCGAACGATTGCTGGTCGAGGCACCTGGACCCGCAGCGGCCAGGGTAGCGCTGTTGAGCAGGGTTGCGCAGGTGTCCAGGCCATTGGTGGCGGGCAACGCACCGGGACCATGCACCGCGTCGCGACCGTAGCGCCTGCGCGAACTGCTCTCCAGGCCACCGACATGGGTAACGCCTACCTCGCCCACCACGGTCAACCGATCTGCGCCCATGACCTGATCGAAGAAATGCGTCAGGGTGGTCTGCAGCTGGGTGATTTCCTTGCGGCGGTAGCCCTTCAAGTCCTGGCCGGGCGTGCCGTCGAGCAGCGACGCATTGCTGTAGGTGCCGCCCAGCGGGCGCGCACCGGCATAGAGAATGTCGGTGGTGTTGAGCTGCACCGGTGCATTGGGCCGGTAGCTGACTTCGCCACTCCAGGCAGTGCCGGTAGGCAGCGTGGTGGAAAAGCTCAGCCCGTAAAGACGAATGTCTTCGGGGTAGTCGTAGAAGTAGCTGGAATTGCCGGCCACCAGCAACGGCGCCAAGGCCCCGGCGCGCGACGCTGACGCATAGGTCGCGGTCGATGCGCCGGTGGCGTTGAACAGCGGCAGGCGGCTGTGGTAATTCATGAAGTAGGCACCGAACTCGGTGTCCAGGGGGTCGTAGTTGTAGTGCAGCGCCACGCCGAACTGGCCACTGTCGCGCGCATCGCGGTCCGCACCGCGGCGCACCAGCACCCCCTCCTCGTTGACATTCACACCGGCAGCGGCAAGCGCTGGAAGATCAGCGGCAGGCAGGCCCGAGCGCTTGCTCAGCAGGCGCAGATTGTCGCTGCAGCCATCGGCGGCAACGTCTGCCCGGGCGAAGAACGTGCCGCAGTTGTCAGCCACCGTCTGGTCCCATTCGAGCTGGTAGAAGGCCTCGGCCGAGAGGTTGTCGGTCAGGCTCTGCGAGACGTAGAACAGATTGACCGGGACCAGCCCTTCCTTGATCTCGGCACCGGGTCGGCGCAAGGCCGAGACGTCGATCGGGTTGAGGGCGTTGATGCCATTCTGGATGAAGGTGCTCTCGCCCCAACTGACCACCTGCTTGCCCAGACGAACGCCGCCTGGCTGATCGGCGATGGCGTAGTTGTGGTAGACGAACGCGTCGAGAAGCTGCGCGCCGGAGGACTGCGCGGCCTCCTTGCGATGGACGTCGCTGATGTCCTTGAAGGGACGGCCTTCGTCCTTGAGTTCGAAGTCGTACCAGTACTTGCCGCGAATGAACACGCCGCTGTCGCCGTATTTCAGTTCCAGGTCGTGCAGCCCTTTGAAGACCTTTGAAAAGGTTTCGCCCTTTTTGAAGTTCAAGCGACCGTCGTCGGCTGTCTGCGACAGGCCCGAGCCACCATTGTTGGCGCCGATCAGGTTGCGGTTCGCCCCGGCCGTGGACCAGCTGGCGCCGACCGACAGCGCGGTATCGAACTGCCCCTCGATTTCGCCGATGTTGAAGCTGACGGCAAGCGCCGGCCCGGCAAGCGTCGCCAGACCAACTGCCAGGGGTAATCTGGCCCGGCGACAGGACAGGTGTACTGAGTTCATCGACGCTGATCCATGTTCCGCTGTTCTCTGTTCGTTAGGGTGCTGGCAAGGGGCACTGCGCCGCCATTATAGCCAGCCAGAAGCGCTATCCGACGCCAGCGCGCGGCAGGTTTCAGCGTATTTCACTGAGGGCGATCTTCACCCCCAGCGCCACCAGCACCACGCCCATGGCGCGGTCGAACCAATGGCCCATGCGCGCGAAGCCTTCGCGCACCCGGCGCTGGCTGAACAGCATGGCGACCAGGCAGAACCACAGCGCCGTGGCCAGCGCCAGGTACACGCCGTAACCGGCCTGCACCGGCAGCGGCGTGTGCGGACTGATGACCACGGTAAACAGGGAAAGAAAGAACAAGGTGGCCTTGGGGTTCAGGCCATTGGTCATGAACCCGGCCACATACGCGCCCTTGGGCGTGCGCTGGACCGGCGCCGCGCTGCTGGCCTGCACGTCGACCGCGGCCGGCTTGGCGCGCAGGGCCTTGAAACCGATGTAGAGCAGGTACGCCGCAGCGGCCCACTTCAGCACATTGAACAGCACGATGGACTGGGACACGATCAGGCCGATCCCCAGCAGTGAATAGCCCACGTGGACGAAGATCGCCGTGCCCACCCCCAGCGCGGTCCACAGACCGGCCCGGCGTCCGTGGCTGACGCTTTCGCGCACCACCACCGCAAAATCCGGACCCGGGCTGGCCACCGCCAGCAAGTGGATGAAGGCAACGGTGAGAAATTCGGTCCAGTACATGACGGCAGGCTCCAGGCGCGGCAGATGCAAACACGGTGATTGCAAAAAACAGCCCCGGACGCTACCTCAGGTCAGCAGGCCAGGGCCACAAGATTTTCATCCAGCAGCTATGGTAGAACATCCACATCCCCTTCAAGAGGTTCACCCATGCCCGCTACCCGTGCCGCCTTCCTCGACTACAGCTCCCTGGACCTGGGTGACCTGGACCCTGCCGCGCTCAAGGCCTGCTTCGAAGACCTGCAGTTCTACCCCAGCACGACGCCTGCGCAACTGCCCGAGCGCCTGCGCGGCCTGAACGTGGTCATCAGCAACAAGATCGCCCTGAATGCCGCGACCCTGCAGGCCTGCCCGGACCTCAAGCTGGTACTGGTGTCGGCCACGGGCACCAACAACGTCGACCTTGCGGCCGCGCGCAAGCTGGGTATCACCGTGTGCAACTGTCAGGGCTACGGCACCCCATCGGTGGCCCAGCACACCTTGATGCTGTTGCTCGCCCTGGCGACCCGACTGCCCGACTATCAGCGCGCCATCGCGGCCGGCAAATGGCAGCAAGCCAAGCAGTTCTGCCTGCTGGATTTCCCCATCGTCGAACTGGAGGGCAAGACCCTCGGCCTGCTGGGCCATGGCGAGCTGGGCGGCGCGGTTGCCAGGCTGGCCGAAGCCTTCGGCATGCGCGTGCTGTCGGGGCAGATTCCCGGCCGCCCGGCACGCGCAGATCGCCTGCCGCTGCATGAACTGCTGCCGCAGATCGACGCGCTGACCCTGCACTGCCCGCTCAACGAGCACACCCGACACATGATCGGCGCACCCGAGCTGGCGCTGCTCAAGCCCAGCGCCTTCGTGGTCAACACCGCGCGCGGCGGCATCATCGACGAGCAGGCCCTGGCCGATGCCTTGCGTCGTGGCCACCTGGGCGGTGCGGCCACCGACGTGCTCAGCGTCGAGCCACCGGTAGACGGCAACCCCCTGTTGGCCGACGATATCCCACGCCTGATCATTACCCCGCACAGTGCCTGGGGCAGTGTCGAGGCGCGCCAGCGCATCATTGGCCAACTGGCGGAAAATGCCACGGCCTTCTTCGCTGGCCAGCCCATCCGCAGCGTCTGAAACCGGCCCTGGTCTGCTAGAATCCGCGCTTTTGCCAGGAGCCCTCCCATGGACCCGCGCAGTGAAGTGCTGCTTCGTCAGGCCAACTTGTTTCAAGGGCAACTGCTGCTGGCCGGGCTGCCTGCCGACGACCTCTTCGGCCAGTTGCCGAACGCCGCCGGCTGGTGCTGGCATGCCGGCGACCAGGCAGCGCTGGACGCGCGCTTCGAGGGTCGCAGCCATTTCGGCGTCAACGTCCCCGAGACGCCGTTCGATGGCGCGGTGTTGTTCCTGCCCAAGTCCCGCGACCTGACCAGCTACCTGCTCAATGCCCTGGCCGCTCGGTTGCAGGGGCGTGAGCTGTACCTGGTGGGCGAGAAGCGTGGCGGCATCGAGGGCGCGGCGAAGTTGCTGCATGCCTTCGGCAAACCGCGCAAGCTGGACAGCGCACGGCATTGCCAGCTGTGGCAGGTGACTGTCGACCAGGCACCAGCGGCCGTGGACCTGGAAAGCCTGGCGCAGCGCTATGAGCTGGAGATCGCCGGTGAGCCGTTGACCGTGATCAGCCTGCCGGGGGTATTCAGCCATGGTCGGCTGGACCGTGGTACCGAACTGCTGCTCGATCACATCGGTGGCCTTCCTCGCGGCCATCTGCTGGACTTCGGCTGCGGCGCCGGCGTGGTCGGCGCCAGTCTCAAGCGGCGCTACCCGGACAACCAGCTGACCTTGCTCGATGTCGATGCCTTCGCCACCGCCAGCAGCCGTCTGACCCTGGCGGCCAACGGGCTGGATGCCGATGTCATTACCGGTGACGGTATCGACGCCGCGCCGCTGCATCTGGATGCCATCATCAGCAATCCGCCGTTCCATGCCGGGGTGCACACCAGCTACCACGCCGCAGAGAATCTGCTGGAAAAATCCAGCCAACATCTGAAAAAAGGCGGCGAACTTCGCTTGGTTGCCAATAGTTTCCTGCGTTATCAACCGCTGATCGAGGGCGCTTTCGGGCGCTGCCAGACGCTGTCCGAGGGGCGCGGCTTCAAGGTCTATCGTGCCATCAAATAGCCAAATCTTCGCTTGCCCTATCGTGATTGCCTAGGCAGAATCCGCACCGTCCTAGGGGAGTAGTCTCCCGCGAGCGCCAGCTCGCATGGCACGCGTCAACATACTTGGCCCTCAGGCCATGGCGCGTGCGACCCAGCGGCCGCACAGACGGCCCGGGTTTGACAAGACCTATGACACGCACACCTTACCCGGGGCGGGGAGGCTGTTCGTGTCATAGCCGTGTCGACCCGCCCCCATAGGAACGCTCCTGATGTTGGAATCCCTGCTTGTCCCTACCGGGCTGGTGGCCTTGGCCGAAATTGGCGACAAGACCCAGTTGCTCGCGTTGATCCTTGCGGCACGCTTTCGCAAGCCCTGGCCGATCATCGCCGGCATCGTCGCCGCAACCCTGGCCAACCATGCGGCGGCAGGTGCAGTAGGCGCCTGGTTCAGCGGCTTCTTCTCCGACGCCGCCCTGCACTGGATCCTGGCGGCAAGCTTCGCCGCGACCGCTCTGTGGACCCTGATACCGGACAAGATCGACGACGACGAAGCCAACACCGCGCGGCGCTACGGGCCGTTCATGACCACGCTGATCGCGTTTTTCATTGCCGAGATCGGCGACAAGACCCAGGTCGCGACGGTGATGCTGGCTGCGCAGTACCCGCACTTGCTGATGGTCATCATCGGCACCACGCTGGGCATGTTGATTGCCAATGTACCGGTGGTACTGGCGGGCAATTTTGCCGCCGACAAGCTGCCGCTGACGCTGATCCGCCGGCTGGCCTCGGGGGCGTTTTTCATTCTGGCGTTCGTTGCGGTGTATCAGGCGATGAAGGTCAGCGGCTGGGTGTAAGGTGCTCGGAGCGGCGGCGCGGCTTTCACGGCCGCTGACCGCTCCTACAGGGGATTCTTGTATGGGAAGTCCCCTGTGGGAGCGGGTCTCTGCCCGCGAATCAGGCGCCGCGATCCATCAGGATTTCTTCGCCTGCTCGTACAGCGGCATGACTTTGGGAATGGCCGCCTGCAGTGACGATATCCGGCTGGCTGAAGCCGGGTGTGTGCTCATGAATTCCGGTGGCGAATTGCTGCCTGCTGCCGCCGTCATCTTGTTCCACAGGGTGATGGCGGCATTGGGGTCGTACCCTGCACGCGCCGCCAGCTCCAGCCCGAACAGGTCGGCTTCGTTCTCGTTGCCGCGGCTGTTGGGCAAGGTCAGGCTGTAGTTGACCACGGTATCGGCCAGCTTCAGGCTGTCTTCGCCCAGCCCCAGCAGCGCCCCTGCCCCGTTGCGGGCCATCTGGATGCCGTAGGCCTTGGACATCGACTCGCGGCCGTGCTCACGCAAGGCATGCGCGATTTCATGGCCCATCACGGCGGCGATCTCGTCGTCGGTGAGTTTCAGTTTGTCGATCAGGCCGGTGTAGAAAATGATCTTGCCGCCGGGACCGCAGTTGGCGTTGAGCTCGTCGCTCTTGATCAGGTTCACTTCCCATTGCCACTGTGCCGAATCCGGGCGCAGCTTGGGCGCCTGGGCGATCAGCCGATCGGCGATCGCCTGGACGCGCTTGGCTTCGGCGCTGGTCTTGTCGAGCACGCCCTTGCCACTGGCCTCGGTCAAGGTCTGCTGGTAGGACTGGGCGTACATCTTGTTCACTTCATCGGTGGACAACATGCTGAACATGTATTGCTTGCGATCGACACCCACGGCGCCGGAGCTGGTGGTGTTGACGGCCTGACAACCGGCCAGCAGAAGGCTGACGGCCAAGGTGGCCGGAATGAAGAACTTGCCCATTGGGACTCTCCTGGGAAACCTGGCGGGTATCCTACACGGTGAGTATCGGACACGACACCTGCGCAAGCAGTCCGGCCGATGCACCGCGGTGCCTGTTTCGCGGCCGATGACCGCTCCTACAGTTGCACCGCGCGAACCCGTAGGAGCGGTTCGTGGCCGCGAACAGGCGACGCGGTCGGTACAGTTGCACCCCGCGCGCCCGTAGGAACGGTCCGTGGCCGCGAACAGGCGACGCGGTCGGTACAGTTGTACCCCGCGCACGCCCGTAGGAGCGGTCCGTGGCCGCGAACAGGCGACGCGGTCGGTACAGTTGTACCCCGCGCGCCCGTAGGAGCGGTCCGTGGCCGCGAACAGGCGACGCGGTCTGTGCAAAGACTCACGCCGGGGTCAGGCACTCCGGGGCGTTGAGCTTGGGGTCGTTGACCAGATTGGCCAGCGGACGCTCGCGCAGGGCGGCCTGGGGCGCGGCGAGCAGCGACTGCAGGGCAGCCAGGGGCGTTTCTGGGTCCAGCCAGGCTGCCTGCCCGGCGGCATCGAGGATCAACGGCCGGCGCTGGCTCATGGCCGGCTGAGTCACCACTGCAGTGCTCAACCAGACCTGCTCCTGCACCGGATAGGCTTCCCAGATACCCGCGAAAAACAATGAAGAACCCTCCCCTGGCGTCAGCCAGAAAGGCCGCTTGCGCACATTGCCCCGCCACTCGTAGAAACCGTTGGCCGGAATCAGGCAACGCCGCAGACGCAAGGCCTCGCGAAACATCGGCTGCTCGGCCACCGTCTCGGCCCGTGCATGGGCGGGGGTTCGCGACAGATCGGTCAGCCACGGCGGGGTCAGCCCCCAACGAGCCTTGGCCAGGGTCGAGCGTTCTCCATCCCGACGCTGGATCAGCACCGAATCACCCGGGGAAATATTCCACTGCGCCTGCTGGCCTTCGGGAAAGCCCTCCTGTGCGGCGAAACCGGGTGACCAGCGAAACAAGGCAAAACGTCCACACATCAGGCAAAAACTCTTGAGGGGTCTAGCACAGCAGAACCCCGGGGAAACTGTCAGGCTCGTCGCCCGACATGGGCAGCGCGGCATTGTACTCACCGATCAACTGCCGTGCGTAATCGGCCTGCTCGTCGGCCACCAGCAAACCCAGCAGTCCCATCGCGGGCAGGTCGCCCATGCCGCCAACCAGATCCCGACCAGCCAGATGCACACCCACTCCTTCGTTCTCCAGCATGCCCAAAAGCATCTGCGCTTCGAGCAGGCTTGCAGGCTCGTAGATGCGCTGCATCACTCGTTCTCGCTGCGCACGTGCAGCGACCATTGCTCGCCGTCGGTGTGCAACGCGAACACGATGGGGCGGCAGCACACCGGGCAGTCTTCTATATAGTGCTGATCGCCACCCGACAGGTCGAGCACCGCTTCGGCCGGTTCTCCGCAATAGGGGCAATCGTAATCTTGGGTTTCCAGCATCGCGGCCTCCACGGCTCACTTGTGCGTATAATCGCCACTCTGTTTGCAGGCCGTTGGCTACATGGGCCCCTACCCTTTGCCCACAACCTTGCGCCTGTACCTTTACCTTAGCCGTTTCCAACAAGAGAGCATGATGGGCGAATTCGATGCCATCCGACCGTACGACGACGCCGAAGTACCTGCCGTTCTGGCACGGCTGCTCAGCGACCCGGCATTTCTGGATATCCTCACCCACTTCCGCTTCCCGCGTCAGGCCAAGACCTTTGGCTGGTTGCTCAAGCCGTTGATCGCACGGCGCCTGCGCCGCGAGTTCAAGGATGTCAACAACGTCGCCACCCTGCAGGACAAGGTCGAATTCTACGTCGACCACACCATCGACCGCGCCACCGACGGTGTGACCTACACCGGTGTCGAGCAGTTCAAGTCCGGCAGTGCGTACCTGTTCCTGGCCAACCATCGCGATATCGTCATGGACCCGGCGTTCGTCAACTACGCCGTGTACCACGCAGGCCTGCCGACGCCGCGCATTGCCATCGGCGACAATCTGCTGCAGAAGCCTTTCGTCAGCGACCTGATGCGCCTGAACAAAAGCTTCATCGTTCATCGCTCGCTGGTTGGGCGGCGTGAAAAGCTGGCGTCCTACCAGCTGCTCTCGGCCTACATCAACCACTCGATCCGCCACGACTGCGCCTCGATCTGGATTGCCCAGGCCGAAGGCCGCGCCAAGGACGGCGACGACCGCACCGACTCGGCGATCCTCAAGATGTTTCACATGAGCCGCAAGGACGAGCCTTTCGGCGAAACCATCAAGGCGCTGAACCTGACGCCGGTGTCGATCAGCTACGAATACGACCCCTGCGATCAGGCCAAGGCGCGCGAGCTGTACATCCGTGCAACCAAGGGCGCCTACAACAAGGCGCCTGGCGAAGACGACGTCAGCATTGCCCAGGGCATTACCGGCTACAAGGGCCGCGTGCACATCAACTTTGCCTCGCCCATCACCGAGTCGTTCGAAGACACCAAGCAGCTGGCCATGGAGATCGATCGGCAGATCCTGGGCGGCTATCGCCTGTTCCCGGTGCACTACCTGGCCTACGCGCAGTGGACGGATGCCGACCCCGAGCTGCAGGTGCCTGTGGCAGCCGATGTATTTCCGGCCGCCGAGCTGGAAAAGGCGCGTGCCGAATGGCTGCGACGGCTGCGCGAGTGCCCGGTGGAACAACGACCGTTCCTGGTGGTGCAATACGCCACACCGGTGCGCAACCAGTATCGCGTCAAGGCAGGGCTGCCGCTCTAGGGTCACTCTGGGCATGGGGTGCCACGCGGCCGTCATGGTTCTGTCATGCGCCCTTCATGCACCCTTCATACAAAACAGGCATCGTGTTGCACCCTCACCCAACACGCTTCGGATGCCCGTCATGCTGCACGCCCTGAACCAGGATCGTCTCTACCACATTACCGCCAGCGACGAGCAGGAAGCCCTGATCGACGCCTTGGCGTTCAATGTCCAGGACCGACAGTGGCTGGTGTATTGCGCCTTAGGCGGTCATCAGCACGGTGACTGGCCCGATCTGGACCTGGGCACGGGCATCAGCGTGCTCGACTTCCACCTGCAGGCGGCCTGAAGCCTGCACGCAGTCGAATCCGGCCCATGAAAAAGCCCGCGAACATCGCGGGCTTTTTCATGGCTGGCACAGGCTGTCAGAAATTGCTCTGGGACAGGGTCTGGCCGATGGTGGCGTCCTTGAACACGCGCGTCAGCGCATCGCTCAGCACATCGCTGACCAGCTTGGTGTTGGTTTCCTGGTTCGGCGCCATGCCGAAACGCTGGTTCAAGGAAGCGCCATAGCGGCCGCTGTAGTGGCGGCCACCGTTGGTGACGTCGGCCTTGAACGTGGCGCCGATGTTGGCCTCGGTGACGTACATCTTGTCCTTGGGCGACTGGTACTTGAGCTCGGCCAGGGTGATGGTCAACGTGGGTGCGCTGCCGTTGTTGCCGGTGGGCGTGAAGCCGAGCAGGCGCACGGCCGCTTCGGCCTGGGCCTGCAGCTTGGGCAGCACGTCGTTGGCGGCAACGCTGACCGCGCTGGTTTCCGGATACAGGCCGCCACGGGTGCCCAGGGTCGGCGAAGGTCGACCGTCGACCACACGCACGGCCACTGCCTGGCCCTGGCCTACGGCGGCGAACTGCGAGGTCAGGCGCGGCTGCGGGCTGAGTTGTTGCGGGCTGTTGGCACAACCGACCAACGTCAGACTGGTCACAGCGATCATAGCGAACAACAGGCGGTGCAACATGCGCATCTCTCCGGCAACGGGCAGTGGATAAGCCGCGAGTATAGCGGGGCCTGCGGGCAATGGACCAGTTATGAAACACGTGCAGGCCAGTGCGGTGCGGTCCGTGTCATCAGCCTGTCACCGTCGGCGGGCAGTATCGCGTCTACAGTCCACCGCACGCCATCGCACGGAGAATCGCTCATGGGTTTTCTCAAGTCTCTGTTCAGCGCCAGCCAGCCCTACCGTTGCTACGTCGCGCTCGACCAGCAGGGCCTGTGTCGCGCCTTCAAGCAGTGCCAGCAGGCGCCCGTCGGCGAGGGTTGGGTCGAGGTTGGCGATATTCGCCCACAATGGCTGGGCCAGCCATTGCCTGCCCATGCCCGCGTCAGCTCCCGTGCTACGGGGGCTGGCGGGATTCGGGCCGTGCACGCCTGACCGGCCGGTCACCAAAAGCCTGTAAATAACGATCAACTCGCCGCGTTTCATCGCTATAATCTTCCCCCGATTATAAGGACGTCTCCTGATCGGGCCTCGCAGCACTGCCAACACACTCGTCTTGGCCTCCGCACCGCCCACAGAGAGCCGCCCACGCAGGTCACGCGCTGGCGTTTCCATTCGCTCGTGCCACCCTGCCGCTGCCGATCCTCCAAGCAGCCTTCTTGAGGTTCACGACTCCAAAAGAGCGTGAAATAAACGGGTTTCACAACTTCACAAGAGTGTGGCGAGCAAATGAAAAGTCTTGGATCTGTACCAGCACTATCTGCGTCCCGAACAGCCCAACGAGGAAGGATCGAACGCTTCGCATGATGGCTCCAGTTCGCTGAACGCACGTATCAACCATGGTCCTATGGCGTTGGCGGGCCGAACGTGAGTTCATGGGCAATGCCCGGCAGACTTGTCGGCACAGGCCATTTCAGCGATGCAGTTGCGAAGATTCGGACATGGCGACCCAGGCCTGCACAGACGTACCGGGGTCCCATGCTGTCAATGGGTGCTGAAGATTTTGGAGACGCGTTAAATGGCGCAAAACGAAGCAGTCGACGTGGTATTGGTAGGGGCCGGCATCATGAGTGCCACCTTGGCCGTACTGCTCAAGGAACTCGACCCGGCATTGAAGCTGGAAGTCGTCGAGCTCATGGACTCCGGTGCCGCGGAGAGCTCCAATCCGTGGAACAACGCCGGGACCGGCCATGCCGGCCTGTGTGAGCTCAACTACACGCCGCAGGCCGCCGATGGCTCCATCGACATCAAGAAAGCCGTACAGATCAACACTCAGTTCGAGGTCTCGAAGCAGTTCTGGGCCTACCTGAGCAGGAAGAGCAGCTTCGGCTCGGCACGTTCGTTCATAAGCCCGGTCCCGCACCTGAGCTATGTCGAGGGTGACAAGGGTGTGGCCTTCCTCAGGAAGCGCTATGAAATGCTCAAGGCCCACCATGCCTTCGCCGACATGGAATACACCGAAGACAAGGCAAAGATGGCCGAGTGGATGCCGCTGATGATGCCGGGGCGTCCCGCCGACCAGCACATCAGTGCCACCCGTGTGATGGGCGGTACCGACGTCAACTTCGGCGCCTTGACCAACAAGCTGCTGGCTCATCTGGCCAGCGCACCCGGCGCGCAGGTGAAGTACTGCAAGAAGGTCACCGGCCTGGCGCGCAAGGGCACCGGCTGGACGGTCAGCGTCAAGGACGTCAACACCGGCAATACCCGCGAAATCGACGCCAAATTCGTATTCCTCGGCGCAGGCGGTGCTGCTTTGCCCCTGCTGCAGATGTCCGGGATCGAAGAGGGCAAGGGCTTCGGTGGTTTCCCGGTCAGCGGCCAGTGGCTGCGCTGCGACAATCCCGAGGTGGTCAAGCAGCACCAGGCCAAGGTCTACAGCCAGGCGGCGGTGGGCTCACCGCCCATGTCCGTGCCCCACCTGGACACTCGGGTGGTCGATGGCAACAAGTCGCTGCTGTTCGGCCCTTACGCCGGCTTTACCACCAAGTTCCTCAAGCACGGCTCGTTCCTCGACCTGCCGCTGTCGGTGCGCGCGGCGAATATCGGCCCGATGCTGGCCGTGGCCCGCGACAACATGGACCTGACCAAGTACCTGATGAGCGAAGTGCGTCAGTCCATGGAGCAGCGCCTGGATTCGCTGCGGCGCTTCTACCCGCAGGCCCGGGCCGAGGATTGGCGCCTGGAGGTGGCTGGCCAGCGCGTGCAGATCATCAAGAAGGATCCGAAGAAAGGCGGCGTGCTGCAATTCGGCACCGAGTTGGTGTCTGCCGCCGACGGTTCGCTGGCGGCCTTGCTCGGTGCATCACCAGGAGCCTCGGTGACCGTGTCGATCATGCTCGACCTGCTGGAACGCTGCTTCCCCGAGCAGACCCAATCACAGGCGTGGGCGACCAAGCTGGCGGAGATCTTCCCTGCCCGTGAACAGGTGCTGGCGAACGATGCCGAAACCTACCGTCGCGTCAGCCATGACAGCGACGTGGCGCTCGAACTCGCGGAAAAAGCGGACGGCGTGCAGCATTACGCCTGATACACCGCACGTACCGCCGACGCGGCTCGCGCCGCTGCTACAGGGAATTGCATCGCTCTTGTAGCAGCGGTGCAAGCCGCGTCCGGGCGCACCGCCCTTGTAGCAGCGGTGCAAGCCGCGTCCGTGCACACCGCCCTTGTAGCAGCGGTGCAAGCCGCGCCCGGGCGCACCGCCCTTGTAGCAGCGGTGCAAGCCGCGTCCGGGCTCACCGCGTTTCTACAGACACACCGCGCGTGCCGCCGACGCGGCTTGCGCCGCTGCTACAGGGGTCGTTTCAGGCTCGCTGGATCAGGTCGATGTATTCCTGGGCGTTGCGCTGGTCGCGAATCAAGGTGATGAAATCGTTGCCGTGCTCGTCCTTGCCGTCGAGGTCGTAACCGGCTTCCTTGAAGAACACCAGAAAGCGTGCGAAATCATCGACGCGCAGGCCACGGTACGCCTTGATCAGCTTGTGCAGCGACGGCGAGGTGGCATCGACCGGCTCGAAATTCAGGAACAGCTTGATCTGCTCATCGCCGATCTCGTCGCCAATCAATTGCTTCTTGTCTTTACGCATTACCGACTCCAACTCGCTATCACGGTCATTCACGGGGCAGGCAGTTTACCCTCGGCTTGGCGATGGGCTCAACGCGCGCGTAGGCTGCCGGTGTGCAGATCGGCCCAGACATGCCCATTGGGGTAGCTGAGGAACTGCACGTAAACGGTGTCGTTTCGCAGCAGGTCGAGCAGGATCCGATACTGGCTCAGCGGATAGGTCAGGGCCAAGGTGCCGGTGGCCGCATCGAAGGCTGGCCGCTTCAGGCTTTTGCTCTCGCCATCGAAGGTGATCAGCACTTCGGCCAGTTTCGCGTCCTTGCTCAATGCCTTGCCCTTCAAGCGCAACAGCATGGGCGCGGTCACCGGTATGGGCTGCTGGTTGGAAAGGCGCTGATTGCCCATGACCACCGAGTAGCTGGTCACCTGCACCAGTTGCTGCTGCGGATCGCCTTCGCGCAGGGACTGCTCATCGGGCGGCAGGAACTGTTCATGTACGAGCCCATGCACAGGCGCTGCGGCCAGCGGCAGACAGGTCAGCAAGGCAATGGCGGCAACGGTCAGGCGCATGGGCGGCTCCTTGTGGAAGAGCCGCGGACTTTAGCATGTTGCAAGGGGGGCGGGTCTGCGGCGAGGCCGGACGCGGCTCGCGCCGCTGCTACAAGAACGACGCAACCCCTGTAGCAGCGGCGCAAGCCGCGTCCGGCAGCGCCCGCAACCCCTGTAGCAGCGGCGCAAGCCGCGTCCGACAGCGCCCGCAATCCCTGTAGCAGCGGCGCGAGCCGCGTCCGGCAGCGCCCGCAATCCCGGTAGCAGCGGCGCGAGCCGCGTCCGGCAGCACACGCAATCCCTGTAGCAGCGGCGCAAGCCGCGTCGGCGGTGCGTGCCATGGGTCTGGAGGAATGCAATAAACCCGGGGTCGGTTTCGGGAGGGAGGCCTTACATCCCCTTGACGGCGAAGATACCCGCAGCGTTGCGCCAGTAGCCCTTGTAGTCCATGCCGTAACCGAAGATATAACGGTCGATGCACGGCAGACCCACGAAGTCGGCCTTGAGGTCGGGACTGGCCTTGCGGTCGTGGTCCTTGTCGATCAGCACGGCGGTGTGCACGGCGCGGGCGCCGGCGTGCTTGCAGAAATCGATGATGGCGCTGAGCGTGTGGCCCTCGTCCAGGATGTCATCGATGATCAGCACGTCGCGGTCGATGAAAGAGATTTCCGGCTTGGCCTTCCAGAACAGATCGCCGCCGCGGGTTTCGTTGCGATAGCGGGTGGCGTGCAGGTACGACGCCTCCAGCGGGAAATCCAGATGGGTCAGCAGCTTGCCGGAGAAGATCAGCCCGCCGTTCATCACGCAGAACACCACGGGGTTGCGGTCGGCCAGTTCAGCGTTGATCTGCGAGCCGACCTTGGCGATGGCAGCCTCGACCTGGGCTTCTGTGTACAGGCAGTCGGCCTCTCGCATGACTTGACGGATGTGCTCGAGATCAGCGGACATGACGCTCTCCAAGGGGGGCGGTGGAAGAAAAGCGGGCAAAGGTACGCACACACCTGGCATGAATCAAGCACAATCCAGGCTTTCATGCACTAACGTGCAGTATGTCTATAGGACAGCCCGATACAATAGATTAATCTACCGCCGTTTTTTTGCCCGTTCGGAGCCTTTCCCCATGCCTATCCGTGAGATCCGCCACCCGCTGATCCGCCACAAGCTCGGCCTCATGCGCCGTGCCGACATCAGCACCAAGAACTTCCGCGAGCTCGCCCAGGAAGTGGGAGCCCTGCTCACCTACGAGGCCACCAAGGATCTACCCCTGGAAAACTACGAAATTGCAGGCTGGGCCGGCCCGGTGGTGGTCGAAAAAATCGCGGGCAAGAAAATCACCGTGGTGCCCATCCTGCGCGCCGGCATCGGCATGCTCGACGGCGTGCTCAGCCTGATCCCGGGTGCCAAGGTCAGCGCCGTCGGCGTTGCGCGCAACGAAGATACGTTGCAGGCGCACACCTACCTGGAAAAGCTGGTCGATGAAATCGACGAGCGCCTGGCGATGATCATCGACCCGATGCTGGCCACCGGCAGCTCCATGGTTGCCACCATCGACCTGTTGAAGAAGGCCGGCTGCAAGGAAATCCGCGCCATGGTGCTGGTGGCTGCCCCCGAGGGCATTGCCGCCGTGGAAAAGGCACATCCCGACGTGCAGATCTACACTGCTTCGATCGACGAGCGCCTGAACGAGCATGGCTACATCATCCCCGGGCTGGGCGATGCCGGTGACAAGATCTTCGGCACCAAGCAGAAGGACGCCTGACCCATGCAGGACGAGTTCAACGATCCGCTCTGGCGGCAGGTGCTGTCAGGCGCGCAAATGCTCTTCGTGGCGTTCGGCGCGCTGGTACTGATGCCACTGATCACTGGCCTTGACCCGAACGTGGCGCTGTTCACTGCGGGCCTGGGCACGTTGCTGTTCCAACTGGTGACGGGTCGTCAGGTGCCGGTATTCCTGGCATCGAGCTTTGCTTTCATCACGCCGATCATTCTCGCCAAGGGCCAGTTCGGCCTGGCCGAGACGATGGGCGGGATCATGGCGGCCGGATTCGTCTACACCTTCCTCGGGCTTGCGGTGAAGATCAAGGGCACCGGCTTCATCGACCGCCTGCTGCCACCCGTGGTAATCGGCCCGGTCGTGATTTCCATCGGCCTGGCGATGGCGCCGATCGCCGCCAACATGGCGATGGGCAAGGCCGGCGATGGCACCGAACTGATCCCCTACGCCACAGCCATGTGGATCTCCATGCCGGCGCTGCTCACCACCATCGTCGTCGCCGTGTTCGGCAAGGGCATCTTTCGCCTGGTGCCGATCATCGCCGGGGTGCTGGTGGGCTTCGCCATGGCATTCGTCTTCGGTGTGGTGGACACGGCCAAGATCGCCGCAGCTTCCTGGCTGGCCCTGCCACACTTCACGGCGCCGGCGTTCAACTGGCAGGCCATCCTGTTCATTGTGCCCGTGGCATTGGCACCGGCCATCGAGCACATCGGTGGCGTGATCGCCGTGGGCAGCGTGACCGGTCGTGACTACCTGAAGAAGCCCGGCCTGCACCGCACCCTGCTTGGCGATGGCATTGCCACGACTGCCGCCGGCCTGTTCGGCGGACCGCCCAATACCACTTACGCGGAAGTGACCGGCGCGGTCATGCTGACCAAGAACTACAACCCCAAGATCATGACCTGGGCGTCGATCTTCGCGATCAGCCTGGCGTTCGTCGGCAAGTTCGGCGCGCTGCTGCAGAGCATTCCGGTACCGGTGATGGGCGGCATCCTGTGCCTGCTGTTCGGTTCCATCGCAGCGGTGGGCCTGAACACGATGATTCGCCACAAGGTCGACATGGCCGAGGCGCGCAACCTGGTGATCGTCTCGGTAACCCTGGTGTTCGGTATCGGCGGGGTGCTGGTCGGCACCGGAACCGGGCCCGATGACTTCGGCCTCAAGGGCATTGCCCTGTGCGCCGTGGTGGCGATTGCCCTGAACCTGTTGCTGCCGGGGCATGGTGACTGGAAAAAGGACTCGCAGGCCTGAAGCCGTCAGGGAGCGCCATGGCGGCGCTCCCTGCTGGCAGATTCAGCGTCAAAGCATCAAGGGTGCCCGCTCGCACAGGGTATTCAACGCTTCACCCCATTGCGGGTGATCATTCAGGCACGGCACCAGCACCAACTCCTCGCCCCCCGCCTCGCAGAACTGCTCGCGCCCACGGTCGCCGATCTCCTCCAGGGTCTCGATGCAATCGGCGACGAACGCCGGGCACATCACCAGCAACTTCTTCACCCCTTGTTTGGCAAGTTCATCCAGACGCGCCTCGGTGTAGGGCTCGATCCACTTGGCCCGGCCCAGTCGCGACTGGAAGGACACCGACCAGCTACCGTCGGCAAGGCCCATGCGCTCGGCGAAGGCACTGGCCGTACGCAGGCACTGCGCGCGATAGCAGACAGCGAGCACTTCAGGCGGTGCATTCTGACAGCAGTCGGCCGTACGCAGGCAGTGGCCGCCGGTAGGGTCGATCTTGGTCAGGTGCCGTTCGGGCAGTCCGTGGAAGCTCATCAACAGATGGTCATGGGGTTGCGCCAGGTAGGGCTTGGCACTGGCCACCAAGGCATCCACGTATTCCGGCTGGTCATAGAAGGGCTGCAGCACGCTGAATTGCATGGCCAGCTTGCGCTCGCGCACCACTTTGCGTGCCTGCTCGATCACCGTGGTCACGGTGCTCTGGGCGAACTGAGGATAAAGCGGAGCCAGGGTAACTTTCTGCACCCCCTGCTCGGCCAGGCGCGCGAGCGCCGTATCCAGCGAAGGCTCGCCATAACGCATGGCGACTTCCACCGGACCATGGCGCCACTGCTCGGCCATGACCGCCTGCAGGCGCCGGGTCAGGACCACCAGCGGCGAGCCGTCCTCCCACCAGATCGAGGCATAGGCGTGTGCCGATTGCACGGGGCGCTTGACCAGAATCAGCGACACGATCAGACGCCGCAGCGGCCATGGCACGTCGATGACATAAGGGTCCATCAGGAACTGGTTGAGATAGCTACGTACATCGGCCACCTGGGTCGATGCGGGCGACCCCAGGTTGACCAGCAGCAGGGCGTGATCGGTCATGCAGCGTCCTATTTCAGGTTCGTCGTTTAGAGCTCAGAGGCGCCGCGACAGTTCGGTCAGGGCGGCGGATAGTTCGCTGTAGCGGAAATTGAAACCTGCGGCCTGCAGCGCCACCGGGCGTGCGCGCTGGCCACCTAGCAACAGCCCTGACAGCTCGCCGAGCCCTGCCTTGAGCAACAGCGACGGCAGTGGCAGGAAAGCCGGGCGATGCAGGGCACGTCCCAGTTGTCGTGCGAATTCACGGTTGCGCACCGGCTCTGGCGCGCAGGCATTATAGGGACCGCGGCACTGGGTCTGGTGCAAGAGAAAATCAATCAAGGCGATTTGGTCGTCGATGTGAACCCACGGCATCCACTGCCGGCCACTGCCGATCGGGCCTCCCAGCCCCAGCTTGAACGGCAGCACAAGGCGCTTGAGAAAGCCGCCCTGGCTCGCCAGCACCAGCCCGGTGCGCACCAGCACCACCCGCACGCCCAACGCTTCGGCGCGCAGCGCCGTCTCTTCCCAGGCAATGCACAAGTGACTGGCGAAGTCCTCCTTGACCGGTTGCGAGGTCTCGTTCAATTCACGTTCGCCACCATCGCCATACCAGCCTACCGCCGAGCCGGAAATCAACACTTCGGGCCGCTGCGCACGGCTTTCCAGCCATGCCAGAAGGCGCTCGGTGAGGGTGATCCGGCTGCTCCACAGCAACGCCCGGCGCCGCGCCGTCCACGGACGGTCGGCAATCGGCGCGCCGGCCAGATTGACCACCGCATCCACGGTTTCGTCGCCGATTTCCTCGAGCTGCGCCACGCCACGCACGCTGGCTCCGCACAGCTGCTTGACCTGTCCCGGCTGGCGACTGAGCACCGTCAGCCGATGCCCCTGCCCTACCCAGTGCTGGCAAAGCTTGCGGCCGATGAGCCCGGTGCCGCCGGTCAGCAATATGTGCATAAGGTTTCTCCAATGTGGCGTTGCGTCTGCAGCGCTAGTCTATTTTCATGAGACAGGCACTTTCCATCCGCGTGCCTCTCTCATGAACCATAGGACACCTGAGCAAAAAGGATCCCGTTAACTTATACTTATTAAGTCTTTTGTACAGGTTTGTTTTTCCGAACACACGTGTGCATAGCGCTTACGAAGCTGTTACGAGGGCACTATGAGTTTACCTACGCCGACTTCATCTACGACGACTGGACCTGCAGCGACCGTATCCATTGCAATCATCGGTACCGGCATGGCCGGCCTCTCCGCTGCCCAGGCGTTGCACAAGGCTGGCCATGCCGTGCAGTTGTTCGACAAGGCGCGCGGTGTGGGCGGCCGCATGTCCAGCAAACGCAGCGAGGTCGGCTCCATCGATCTGGGCGCGCAGTATTTCACGGCCCGCGACCGGCGCTTCGTGGCGCAGGTCCAGCAATGGCAGGCCGAAGGTTGCGTGCAGCCGTGGTCGCCATTGCTGTACAACGCCAAGCAGGGTCGCCTCAGCCCGTCGCCGGACGAGCAGGTACGCTGGGTCGGCGCACCACGCATGAGCGCCATTGCCAAGACCATGGCCGTTGACCTGCCTGCCGCTTTTTCCTGCCGCATCGCCGAGGTGTTCAAGGGCGAGGAATTCTGGGAGCTGCTGGATGCAGAGGGCACCAGCCATGGACCCTTCAGCCACGTCGTGCTCGCTGTGCCGGCGCCCCAGGCCACGGCGCTGCTGGCCAGTGCGCCCAAGCTCGCCACGCAGGTGGCCGGGGTCAAGATGGACCCTACCTGGTCGGTGGCACTGAGTTTCGCTACGCCGCTGGACACGCCGATGCAGGGTTGCTTCGTGCAGGACAGTGCGCTGGACTGGCTGGCGCGAAGCGGCAGCAAGCCCGGCCGTGACGACAGCAGCGACACCTGGGTACTGCACGCCACCAGCGCGTGGAGCAAACAGCACATCGACCTGTCCCGCGAGGCGGTGATCGAACAGCTGCATGGCGCCTTCGCCGAGCTGGTGAACTGCCCGATGCCTGCGCCAAGCTTCAGCATCGCCCATCGCTGGCTCTACGCGCGCCCGGCTCAGCCCCATGAATGGGGTGCGCTGGCCGACCCCGACCTGGGCCTGTACGTGTGCGGCGACTGGTGCCTGTCAGGCCGCGTCGAAGGCGCCTGGCTCAGTGGCCAGGAAGCCGCGCGGCGCCTGCTCGAGCACCTGCAATGAATGCCCGGCATCGGCTCAATCCGCGCAAGTTGTTGCTGTCGAAATGGACCGCCGTGCGCCCGCTGAACCGGGAAAAGCATTTCCTGGTCAGCGAAGTGTTCTGCGATGACGAAGGCGTCGTGCTGGAGGTCGAGTTGCAGGCGGTTCTCACACACCGTGCCGAGCGCATGCCCTGGCAGGCTTTGCAGGATATGCAGAACTGGAAAATGGGCTGGCAGTGACACCCTGCCAAGAGCTGTATTTCTGTACAAAGCATTTGGCCTGTACAAATACGGACCTAAGATGAAACTATGCTGTACAGCGTTGTCAGTATGTACAGGTTTCAGAAGAGGTCCGTCATGCAAGAGCCCAGCGTCAGCAAACCCAAGATCGGAATCAGCGCCTGCCTGCTCGGTGCACCCGTGCGCTACAACGCCGGGCACAAGGAATCGCGCTGGTGCAGTCGGATCCTGGTCGAGCATTTCGAGTTCGTCCCGGTCTGCCCCGAGGTCGCCATCGGCCTGGGTACGCCCCGCGAGCCGATTCGCCTGGTCGGCGACAAGGATCACACCCAGGCCGTGGGTACCGTACACCCCGACATCAACGTCACCGCGCCCCTGGCCGCCTACGGCGAACGGATGGCCGGCGAGCTGACCGATCTCTGTGGCTACATCTTCATGCAGAAGTCGCCGTCCTGTGGCCTGGAGCGGGTGAAGATCTATCGAGACAACGGCGCTCCCCAGCGCGAAGGTGGCCGAGGCATCTATGCCCAGGCGTTCTGTGCGCGCCACCCCGATCTGCCAGTGGAAGAGGAAGGTCGCCTGTGCGATCCGGTGCTGCGGGAAAACTTCCTCGTGCGCGTCGGCGCCTATGCCCAGTGGCAAGCGCTGCTGGCGGACGGCTTGACGCGCCGCGCCCTGACCGAATTCCACTCGCGCTTCAAATACCAGCTGATGGCCAACAACCCGCTGCAGTACAAGGTTCTGGGCAAGCTGCTGGGCAGCATGGGCCGCGGCGATGCCGCGCAGATCGGCCCGCAGTATTTCAGTGAGCTGATGCAGGCGCTAAAGCGCTGCGCCACCCGCGGCACCCACAGCAATGTGCTGCAGCACATCAGCGGCTACCTCAAGCGCGACATCGATGCGCAGGACAAGCAAGAACTGCAACAACTGATCAATCAGTACCGCGAGGGCATTGTGCCGCTGGTGGTGCCGATGACGCTGCTCAAGCACCTGTTCCGCATCCATCCGGACCCGTACATCGCCCAGCAGACCTACCTGCAGCCGCACCCGGAAAACCTGAGCTTGCGCAATGCCATCTGACGCCAATGGCACCGACTGGCTGCCGATCCGCGAAGTCACCCGGCAAACCGGCGTGCACCCGGTCACCCTGCGGGCCTGGGAGCGGCGCTACGGCCTGATCGTGCCTCACCGCACCGCCAAGGGCCATCGCCTGTACGACGCCGCGCAGATCGCACGGATCCAGCACGTGCTGACCTGGCTCAACCGGGGCGTGGCCGTCAGTCAGGTGAAGCAACTGCTCGACGCTCCTCGCGATGCCCGGCCGCAAGTCCAGAGCGATTGGCAGCAGCTGCGCCAGACATTGATCCAGGCCATCGCCGACATGGCCGAGCGTCAACTGGATGATCTGTTCAATCAAGCGATGGCCCTGTATCCACCTGCCACCCTGTGCGAGCATTTGCTGCTGCCGCTGCTGACCGATCTGGAGCAGCGTTGGGCCGGCCAGTTCGGCGCGCAGATGCAGCGGGTGTTCTTCCATGGCTGGCTGCGCAGCAAACTGGGTGCGCGCCTCTATCACAACAACCGCCAGCTGAACGGTGCGCCCGTGGTGTTGGTCAATCAGGCCGACGTCACTCCGGACCCTTACCTGTGGCTCGGCGCCTGGCTGATCAGCAGCAGCGATTGCCCGGTGCAGGTGTTCGACGCGCCGCTGCCGGCGGGCGAGCTGGCCCTGGCCTGCGACAAGCTTGAGGCACGCGCGCTGGTGCTGTACGCCGACAAGGCCCTCAACCTCGCGGCGCTGGGGCGGTTGCTGGTCGGTTGCACGTGCCCCAAATGGCTGGTGGGCTCGGCCGTGCTCATTCACCGCGCCGCCGCAGGCGACGGCCCTTCCCCCATTGCCGATCTGCACCTGGCGACCGATCCGTTGCACGCCCAGCAGTTGCTGCAGGCGTCTGGCGTGTTGGCCGACCGGCAACCCTGAATTCGAATGACGAGGCTTTCATGCAATTGATCTGGCTGCGCAGCGACCTGCGAGTGCACGACAACCCCGCCCTGGCGGCCGCCTGCGAGCAGGGCCCGACCCTGGCCGTGTTCCTGCTGAGCCCCAAGCAATGGCTGGAGCACGACGACTCACCGAACAAGGTCGACTTCTGGCTGCGCAATCTCAAGGAACTGAGCGCCAGCCTCAAGGCCCTGCACATCCCCCTGTTGCTGCGTGAAGCGGATACCTGGGACAAGGCACCGAAGGTCATCAGCGCGCTCTGCGCCGAGCACAAGATCGAGGCCGTGCATTGCAACGACGAGTTCGGTGTCAACGAGAACCGCCGCGACGAGGCAGTAGGAGCGGCCCTGGCCAAGGTGGACATTCCCCTGCACCGTTATCTGGATCAGGCGCTGTTCAAGCCCGGCAGCGTACTGACCAAAGGCGGCACTTATTTCCAGGTCTTCAGCCAGTTCCGCAAGGTGTGTTACGAACGCCTGCACCAGTCCGTCCCGGCGCTGGTGAAAAAGCCCCACGCGCAGAAACCGGTGCACATTGCCGCCGACACAGTGCCCGATCAAGTGAAGGGCTTCGCCGTCCCCGACAAGGCGCTGCTCAAGCTCTGGCCGGCCGGTGAGCAAGAGGCGCACAAGCGCCTGGACACCTTCACCGACCAACCGATCGAAGACTACAAGGTCGAGCGCGATCTACCCGCCCACCCTGGGACCAGCCAGATCTCCGCCTACCTGACTTCCGGCGTGGTTTCTCCACGCCAGTGCCTGCATGCGGCGCTCAACAGCAATCGCGGTGAGTTCGAGAGCGGCAACGTCGGCGCCGTGACCTGGATCGGCGAGTTGATCTGGCGCGAGTTCTACCGGCACATCATGGTGGGCTATCCGCGCGTCTCGATGCACCGGCCGTTTCGCGAGGAATACGCCGCCCTGCCCTGGCGCAAGGCGCCCAGCGAGTTGCAGGCGTGGAAAGAAGGACGCACCGGCATCCCCATCGTCGATGCAGCCATGCGTCAACTGGTGTCCACCGGTTGGATGCATAATCGCCTGCGCATGGTTACCGCCATGTTCCTGAGCAAGAACCTGCTGATCGACTGGCGCGAGGGCGAGCGTTTCTTCATGCAGCACCTGATCGACGGCGACCTGTGCTCCAACAACGGCGGCTGGCAGTGGAGTGCATCCACGGGTACCGATTCGGTGCCCTATTTCCGGATCTTCAACCCGGTGAGCCAGTCGCAGCGTTTCGACGAGCAAGGCGTGTTTCTCAAGCAATGGCTGCCCGAGCTGGAAGGACTGGATCGCAAGCAGGTCCATGCGCCGTCAGGTGATGCGCTCAAGCAGAACGACTATGCCCGGCCGATCGTGGATCTGAAGGAAGGACGCGCACGCGCCTTGGCGGCATTCAAGAATCTGCCACGCAAAGCCAAATAGGGAAGAAGGATTGAAGCAATCGCGGGCAGAGAATCCTGCCCGCGCGTCGGCCAATGCTGGCCGAGGGACAGCTTACAGCGGCATGCGGTAGTTCAGGGTGTAGGCTTCGATACCATCGTTTGGCTCTTTGATGCCGGCGTTGGAGTAGTGGATCGCTCTCACACCCAGCTCATGACCGCCACCGAAGCGCAAACCGAAGCCGATACGGTCTTCGAAGTTGAACGAGGAACCCAGCTTGTTGCCTTCGATCTGCGTGTGCGCGAAGGCGGCGACACCGATGCCGGCCTCGATGTAGGGCTTGATCGAACCGCCGCCGAATTCGTAGACGAATACTGGCGCGAACGACAGGCTGTGGTTGTCCTTGAAGTCCTTGCCATCCCAGTAGGTATAGCCGGCATCCCAGTAGCCGGTCAGGCGACCGACGTCGGTCTGGAACCAGCTCTTGTCCCAGTTGGATTGCAAGCCAATGCGATAGACCTGGGACGATTCGCCCGTTTCGCCCGCGGAAAACGATAGGTCGGCCGCGTTCGCGGTCACCGATTGCCCCAACATCAAAGCCGCAAGCGCAGCCAAACTGAACAGTCTCTTCATGAGAAACATCCTACCGAATGCAGTTGTAAGAATTTTTGTCGAAAAAATGGACATGCTATGGAATCGGACTTGGAACGTAAGTTCAGTGTTACACCCCGTTTTTTTCACATTTTTTTTACAACGTGAATACTTGCACATTGTCAGAAAATTTCCACAGCTTCGGTAGGACATTTCGAAAAATATCTACCGATCCGCTGGTCCAGAACTGCGCGGGCCGCGCCGGCCCATCAGCCAGCTGGTTTCCGGCACTCAGCAATCGCTGTAGCTGACGCGCTACTGCGGCGCCGGTATCGACCAGCGCCACGTTGGCCGGGACCATGGTGGCCAACAGGGGCTTGAGGAACGGATAGTGCGTGCAGCCCAGAATCAGGGTATCGCAGCCAGCGTCCAGTAACGGTTGCACGTACCCCTGCAGCAACAGACGCAGCGCCGGACTGTCCAGATCGCCGGTTTCGATCAGTTCGACCAGTCCGGGACACGGCTGGGTGATGACCTGCACTTCGTTGGCAAAACGATCGAGCAGTGCCACGAATTTGGCGCTGCGCAGGGTGCCGGTGGTGGCCAGCACACCGACGACACCACTGCGGGTCGCTGCCGCGGCAGGTTTGACCGCTGGCTCCATGCCAACGATGGGCCAGTCGGGATAGCCTCGACGCAGATCCGCCACTGCAGCGACCGTGGCCGTGTTGCAGGCCAGCACCAATGCCTTGGCGCCCTGGCCGTGAAAAAAATGCGCAACCGTGGCACAACGCTCACGGATGAATTCGCTGGATTTTTCGCCATAGGGAATGTGGCCGGTGTCGGCCACGTACAGCAGGGACTCGCGAGGCAGCAGCCGTTCGATTTCGCCAAGCACCGACAAGCCGCCGACGCCGGAATCGAACACGCCGACAGGCGCTTCAGACATGCCGCATGCTACAGACCGGGCACTTGGGATCGCGCTTGACCCGCATTTCGCGGAAATGGGTGCCCAGTGCGTCGATCAACAGCAGCCGACCGACCAGCACATCGCCGAACTGCGCCAGCAGCTTCAACGCCTCCAGCGCCTGCAGGCTGCCTACCAGCCCCACCAGCGGACCCACCACGCCGGCTTCGCTGCAAGTCAGCTCGGCATCACTGCCCTCGCCGTACAGGCAGTGATAGCAGGGGCTTTCCGGACGCCGTGGGTCGAACACCGACAACTGCCCTTCCAGGCGGATCGCGGCACCACTGACCAGCGGTTTGCCGGCGGCAAAGCAGGCGGCATTCACCGCATGGCGCGTGGCGAAGTTGTCGGAACAGTCGAGCACCAGGTCGACGGCAGCAACCGCTGCACTGAGCGAGTCTTCATCCAGCGCGGCGCGGTGCGCCACCAGGGCGATTTCGGGGTTGATCGCACCCAGCCGGGCAATGGCCGAATCGACCTTGCTGATACCCACCGAGGTGCTGTCGTGCAGCACCTGGCGCTGCAGGTTGGTCACATCGACCGTATCGAAGTCTGCCAGATGCAGCTCGCCGACGCCCGCAGCAGCCAGGTACAGCGCCACCGGCGAGCCCAACCCACCCAAGCCGACGATCAGTGCCCGGCTGCCCTTGAGCCTCAGCTGGCCCTGGATGTCGACCTGCGACAGCAGCACCTGCCGGCTGTAGCGCAGCAGCTCCTGATCGGTCAGCACAGCAACCGCCCCAGCGTGATGCGCTCGTGACCGCCGAGATCGATGCGGCTTTCGATCTGCTCGAAATCATGCTGAGCCAGCAGCTCACGCACCACTGGCGCCTGGTCGTAGCCGTGTTCGAGCAGCAGCCAGCCGCCCGGATGCAGGTGTGCAGGTGCCTGGCCGATGATCAGGCGCAGGTCGTCTAGGCCGTCTTCGCCGGCCACCAATGCACTGGCGGGCTCGAAGCGCACGTCGCCGGCACGCAGATGAGGGTCGGCACTGGCGATGTACGGCGGGTTGCTGACGATCAGGTCGAAACGCTCGCCCTGCAGGGCGCTGAACCAGTGGCTCTCGAGCACCCGGGCATTGCCCAGGTTCAGGCGCACCCGGTTGCGCTCGGCCAGGGCCACCGCTTCGGCGACGCGGTCGACTGCGGTGACTTGCCAGGCACTGCATTCGCCGGCCAGGGCCAAGGCAATCGCTCCCGTACCCGTGCCCAGATCCAGTACTCGCGCCGAGCTGGTCGGCAGCAATTGCAGCGCAGCCTCTACCAGCAGCTCGGTTTCGGGACGCGGAATCAATGTGTGCGAGGCCACTTCCAGGTCGAGCTTCCAGAACCCTTGCTGGCCCAGGATATAGGCAACCGGCTCGCCCGCCTGGCGACGCTTTATGAAGGCGGCGAAGGCGTTGGCAGCTTCGCTGGGCACGATGCGCTCGGGCCAGGTGTGCAGGTAGCTGCGCGACTTGCCCAGTGCCGCGGCCAGCAACAGCTCGATATCCAGGCGTGCGGTCGGGGAATCGGGCAGTTCGACAGCGCGCAACAGACTGGCAATGATGGTCATGTTCTATTCACCCAACGCGGCCAACTGATCGGCCTGGTATTCAGCCAGAAGCGGCTCTATCACTGCATCGACGCCGCCGGCCAGCACTTCATCCAGACAGTACAAGGTCAGGTTGACACGATGGTCGGTTACCCGGCCCTGCGGAAAATTGTAGGTGCGGATGCGCTCGGAACGGTCGCCCGACCCCACCAGCAGCTTGCGCTCGCTGGCGATGGCATTGGCCGCCGCGCTGCTCTGCATGTCGTTGAGCTTGGCCGACAGCCAGCTCATGGCACGGGCGCGGTTCTTGTGCTGCGAGCGTTCTTCCTGGCATTCCACCACGATGCCGGTCGGCAGGTGAGTGATGCGGATCGCCGAGTCGGTCTTGTTGACGTGCTGGCCACCGGCACCGGAGGACCGGTAGGTGTCCACGCGCAGATCGGCCGGGTTGATCTCGATGGCCACCTGCTCGTCCGGTTCAGGCAATACGGCCACCGTGCAGGCCGAGGTGTGGATGCGGCCCTGGGATTCGGTTTCCGGCACGCGCTGGACACGGTGCGCGCCGGACTCGAACTTGAGCTTGCCGTAGACGCTGTCGCCTTCGACGCGGGCGATGACTTCCTTGTAGCCGCCATGCTCGCCTTCGTTTTCGGAAAGAATTTCCAGGCGCCAGCCACGGCGTTCCGCATAGCGCGAATACATGCGGAACAGATCGCCGGAAAAGATCGCCGCTTCATCGCCGCCGGTACCGGCGCGGATCTCGAGGAAAACGTTGCGACCGTCGTTGGGGTCCTTGGGCAGCAGCATGCGCTGCAGCGCGCCCTCCAGTTGCACCAACTGCTCGCGGGCTTCGCGCACTTCCTCGGCAGCCATCTCGCGCATGTCCGGGTCGTTGTCCTTGAGCAACGCCTGCGCGCCCTCCAGGTCAGCCTGCACCTTGGCCCATTGCTGGTAACCCAGCACCACGGGCTCGACTTCGGCGTATTCCCTGGAATAGGCGCGGAAGCGGGTTTGCTCGGAAATGACTTCAGCGTCGCCCAGCAAGGCGGTCAGTTCCTCGAATCGGTCCTGGAGCGTGTCCAGCTTGTTGAGCAGTGACGCTTTCATTGCGGCGGTTTATCCGTTGAGCCCTCATCGAGGGCAAAGAGTTCCTGGGCCATGGCCAGCGCATCGACGCGGCCTTCGGCGGAGAGCTTTTTCATGTGCACGCTGGGTGCGTGCAGCAACTTGTTGGTCAGGCCCCGGGCCAGTTGCGCAAGCACCTCTTCGGCGTTGCCGCCGTTGGCCAGCAGGCGCATGGCCTTCTGCAGCTCCTCGTCGCGCAGGCGCTCGCCCTGCTGGCGGTAGGCCTTGAGCACGTCCACCGCCGCAAGCTCGCGCAGGCGCAGCATGAAATCGTCGGCACCCACGCTTACCAGTTCTTCGGCGGCCTGGGCGGCACCCTGGCGGGTTTTCAGGTTCTCGGCAACCACTTCGTGCAGATCGTCGACGGTATACAGGTAGACGTCGTCCAGCTCGCCGACCTCGGGTTCGATGTCGCGCGGCACGGCAATATCGACCATGAAGATGGGCTTGTGCTTGCGCAGTTTCAGCGCGCTCTCGACCGCGCCCTTGCCCAGGATCGGCAACTGGCTGGCGGTGGAGCTGATGACGATGTCGCTGTTGACCAGCTCCTGGGGAATATCGGAAAGCAGCACGGCATGGGCGCCGAACTGCGCAGCCAGGGTGCTGGCGCGCTCCAGGGTGCGGTTGGCCACCACGATGCGCTTGACCCCCTGCTCGTGCAGGTGACGTGCGACCAGGGTGATGGTTTCGCCGGCGCCGATCAGCAAGGCCTGGCTGCGCGCCAGGTCGCTGAAGATCTGCTTGGCCAGGCTGACGGCGGCAAACGCCACCGAAACCGGGTTCTCGCCGATTGCGGTGTCGGTGCGCACCTGCTTGGCAGCGCTGAAGGTCGCCTGGAACAGACGCCCCAGCAGCGGCCCGATGGTGCCGGCCTCGCGGGCCACGGCGTAGGCGGATTTCATCTGCCCGAGAATCTGCGGCTCGCCCAGCACCAGCGAATCGAGCCCGGACGCCACGCGCATCATGTGACGAACAGCCGCATCTTCTTCGTGCACATAAGCGCTCGCGCGCAGCTCTTCCACACTCAAACGGTGGTAATCGGCCAGCCAGCGCAGCACGGCATCGGCAGCCAGGTGATCCTGTTCGATGTACAGCTCGCTGCGGTTGCAGGTCGAGAGGATCGCGGCCTCACGGCTGTCGGTCAGCCGGCAAAGCTGCTGCAGGGCCTCTACCAGCTGCTCCGGGGTAAACGCCACGCGCTCGCGCACGTCTACCGAAGCAGTCTTATGGTTGATACCGAGGGCGAGAAAGGCCATTCAAGGTCGCTGATGATGTCGAGAAGCCGGTAATTGTCCTACTTCGTCCGGCCCAGAACAACCACCGCTATCTATTGTCCTAATAGGCAACCTCGAGTTATGGGTTTGACCTGTGGCTTGTGTCATGATGATCCGACCGCAGGTAAGCCGCCAAAATCCCCTCTATGAATAGAACCTCCACGTTGCTCCTCGCCTTCGCCTTGCTGCAGGGCTGCCAGTCATGGCCACCCAAAGAGCAGGCGACTCCGGTTCCCGTGGCGCAGCCGGCGCCTGCGCCGGACGAGACGCCCAAGGTCTACGGCTCGTTCAGCGAGGAAACCGTGTTCAGCCTGCTCAGTGCAGAGTTGGCCGGGCAGCGTGATCGCTTCGATCTTGCCTTGGGCAACTACGTGACCCAGGCCCGCAAGACGCAGGATCCGGGCATTTCCGAACGCGCTTTCCGCATCGCCGAATACCTGGGCGCCGATCAGCCAGCGCTGGAGACCGCGCAGTTGTGGGCGAAAAACGCCCCCGCCGACCTCGACGCGCAGCGTGCTGCTGCCATTCAGTTGGCGCGCAATGGCAAGTACGACGAGTCGCTGGTGTACATGGAGAAGGTCCTGCAGGGCCAGGGTGACACCCATTTCGACTTTCTTGCGCTGTCGGCGGCCGACACCGACGAAAGTACCCGGCGCGGCTTGCTGCAAAGTTTCGATCGCCTGCTGGGCAAGTACCCCGGCAACGGCCAGCTGATCTTCGGCAAGGCCTTGCTGATGCAACAGGATGGCAATACCGAAGGCGCCCTGGCGTTGCTGGAAGGCAATCCACCCCAGGAAGGTGAAATCGCCCCCATCCTGCTGCGCGCCCGTCTGCTCGCCGCGCTGGATCGCGGCAGCGAAGCCATGCCACTGCTGGAAAAAAACCTCAAGAAAATCCCCGACGACAAGCGTCTGCGCCTGACCTACGCGCGCATGCTGGTCGAACAGAACCGCATGGACGACGCCAAGCTGCAGTTCGCGATTCTCGTTCAGCAATACCCGGACGACGACGAACTGCGCTATTCGCTGGCCCTGGTGTGCCTCGAAGGCAAGGCCTGGGACGAAGCCTACAATTACCTCCAGCAACTGGTGGAGCGCGGCAGCCACGTCGACTCCGCACACCTGAACCTGGGCCGCATCGCCGAAGAACGCGGCGATCCACAGGCAGCGCTCGATGAGTACGCCCAGGTGGATGTCGGTACCGACTACCTGCCCGCCCAGCTGCGTCAAGCCGATATCCTGATCGCCAACGGCCGCGCCGACGAGGCTTCACGGCGCCTGGCCGAGGCACGCGATGCCCAGCCCGACTACGCAATCCAGCTGTACCTGATCGAAGCCGAAACCCTGGCCAACAACGACAAGACCCAAGCCGCCTGGCTGGTGCTGCAGAACGCCATCAAACAGAATCCGGACGACCTGAACCTGCTGTACACACGGTCGATGCTGGCTGAAAAGCGTAACGACCTGGTACAGATGGAAAAGGACCTGCGGGCCATTCTGGCTCGCGAGCCGGACAATGCCATGGCGCTCAATGCCCTGGGCTACACGCTGTCCGACCGCACCACTCGCTTCGAGGAGGCCCGCACCCTGATCGAGCGGGCCCACCAGATCAACCCCGAAGATCCAGCCGTGCTGGACAGCCTGGGGTGGGTCAATTACCGACTGGGCAACCTCGACGCCGCCGAGCGCTATCTGCGCGACGCGCTGGAACGCTTTCCCGACCACGAAGTGGCCGCCCACCTGGGCGAAGTGCTGTGGGCCAGCGGCAAGCAGCGCGAGGCTCGCAAAATCTGGGGCAAGGCCCTGCAAGAACAACCCGACAGCCCTGTCCTGCGCAGCACCATCCTGCGCCTGACCGGTTCAGAGAATCTTTAATCCATGTCTTTGCGTCCTACCTCCTACATGATGCGTCACCTGCTGGTTGCCACTTTCATCGCCGTGCTCACCGGCTGCGCCGGCATGGGCTCCCACGAAGCCCTGCAGGGTCAGGGCAACCCGCAACAGTGGCAAGTGCACAAACAGCAACTCACCCAGCTCGACGGTTGGGAGATCAACGGCAAGATCGGCATCCGTGCGCCCAAGGACTCCGGTTCCGGCACCCTGTACTGGCTGCAGCGTCAGGATTACTACGACATCCGCCTGTCCGGCCCTCTGGGGCGCGGTGCGGCGCGCCTGACCGGACGCCCGGGCGATGTCAGCCTGGAGGTGGCCAACCAGGGCCGCTACCAGGCCACTACCCCCGAAGAACTGCTGGAACAGCAACTGGGCTGGAAGCTGCCGGTTTCGCATCTGTCCTGGTGGGTCCGCGGCCTGCCGGCCCCCGACAGCAAGAGCCAACTGACCCTGGATGGCGACAGCCGCCTCGCGGGGCTTGCCCAGGACGGCTGGACGGTCGAGTACCTGAGCTATGCCGAACAAAACGGCTACTGGCTCCCCGAACGCATCAAGCTGCATGGCCAGGACCTGGACGTGACCCTGGTGGTCAAGGATTGGCAGCCGCGCCGGCTGGGGCAGTGACATGAGCGCAGGCACTTCCATGAACCCCGTACTGACCCTGCCCGCGCCGGCCAAGCTCAACCTGATGCTGCACATCCTCGGCCGGCGCGCGGATGGTTATCACGAGCTGCAGACGCTGTTCCAGTTTCTCGACCACGGTGATGAGCTGGATTTCGCCCTTCGCGACGACGGCGTGGTGTGCCTGCACACCCAGATAGCCGACGTGCCCCACGACAGCAACCTTATCGTCAAGGCCGCGCGGCAGCTGCAGGCACTGACGGGTACGGCACTGGGCGCCGATATCTGGTTGCGCAAGGTACTGCCCATGGGCGGTGGTATCGGCGGTGGCAGCTCCGATGCCGCCACCACCCTGCTCGCCCTGAACCACCTCTGGCAGACCGGCTGCAGTGAAGATCAGCTCGCGCAGCTGGGGCTTTCCCTGGGCGCCGATGTGCCGGTGTTCGTGCGCGGCCATGCGGCGTTCGCCGAAGGCGTGGGCGAGAAACTGACCCCGGTCGAACTGCCACAGCCCTGGTATCTCGTGCTTGTACCGCAAGTCTCTGTAAGTACAGCGGAAATTTTTTCGGATCCGTTGTTGACACGTGACTCGGCGCCCATTAAAGTGCGCCCCGTTCTTGAGGGAAACAGTCGTAATGACTGCCAGCCAGTAGTAGAGCGTCGTTACCCTGATGTACGTAACGCACTGAATTTGCTTGGCAAATTCACTGAAGCTCGGCTAACAGGCACTGGAAGTTGTGTGTTTGGGGCCTTCCCAAGCAAAGCGGAAGCTGATAGAGTTTCGCACCTTCTTGCAGACACCCTTACAGGGTTCGTGGCCAAGGGAAGCAACGTTTCGATGTTGCATCGCAAGCTGCAGAGTCTGTAACAGAGAGTCTGTAACAGGAAACGAGTGCTGGGCACTCGGAAGTTTCAAGCTACAGGGGCGTCGCCAAGCGGTAAGGCAGCAGGTTTTGATCCTGCCATGCGTTGGTTCGAATCCAGCCGCCCCTGCCATTTTCCTATACTCATCCAGGTATACCCTCAGCCGGCAGGTACTGCGCGTGTCCAAGATGATGGTCTTTGCGGGGAACTCAAACCCCGATCTGGCTCGACGCGTTGTGCGTCAGCTGCATATCCCTCTCGGTGATGTCTCCGTCAGCAAGTTTTCCGATGGTGAAATCAGCACCGAGATCAATGAAAACGTTCGCGGTAAAGACGTCTTCATTATCCAGCCTACATGTGCGCCGACCAACGACAACCTGATGGAACTGGTGCTGATGGCCGATGCCTTCCGCCGCTCCTCGGCTTCGCGAATCACCGCCGTGATCCCCTACTTCGGTTACGCTCGTCAAGACCGCCGTCCGCGCTCTGCCCGTGTGGCAATCAGCGCCAAGGTCGTCGCCGACATGCTGACCGTAGTGGGCATCGACCGTGTCCTCACCGTCGACCTTCACGCCGACCAGATTCAAGGCTTTTTCGATATCCCGGTCGATAACATCTACGGTTCTCCGGTTCTGGTGGACGATATCGAAGACCAGCGCTTCGAGAACCTGATGATCGTTTCCCCCGACATTGGTGGCGTGGTGCGTGCACGCGCCGTGGCCAAGTCGCTGGGCGTCGACCTAGGCATCATCGACAAGCGTCGCGAGAAGGCCAACCACTCCGAAGTGATGCACATCATCGGTGATGTCGAAGGCCGTACCTGCATCCTGGTCGACGACATGGTCGATACCGCCGGCACTCTGTGCCACGCGGCCAAGGCCTTGAAAGAACATGGCGCGGCCAAGGTGTTCGCCTATTGCACCCACCCGGTCCTGTCGGGGCGTGCGATCGAGAACATCGAGAAATCCGTGCTGGACGAGCTGGTGGTGACCAACACCATCCCGCTCTCCGCAGCCGCACAAGCCTGCGGGCGTATCCGTCAACTGGATATCGCCCCGGTTGTTGCCGAAGCGATGCGTCGCATCAGCAACGAAGAATCGATCAGCGCGATGTTCCGCTGAGGGCCCTGCCCTTCGCGAGCACCGTTCTGACGAAAAGCGCCCCGGCCCGACACTCTGTCGGGCCGGGGCTTTTTTGCCCGTATCGCCTTGGCGCTGGTCGCAAACGCTGGGCGAACGTGGTTATTTTGGAGAAACACATGAACGATTTCACTTTGAATGCCGAAGCGCGTTCCGACCTGGGGAAAGGTGCGAGCCGCCGCCTGCGTCGTCTCGCCAGCCTGGTACCAGCTGTTGTCTACGGTGGCGAAAAAGCCCCTGAGTCGATCAGCATGCTGGCCAAGGAAGTTGCCAAGCTGCTCGAAAACGAGGCTGCCTTCAGCCACGTGATCGAACTGAACGTTGGTGGCACCAAGCAGAACGTCCTGATCAAGGCACTGCAGCGTCACCCAGCCAAGGGTCACGTCCTGCACGCTGACTTCGTACGCGTGATCGCCGGCCAGAAACTGACCGCCATCGTGCCTCTGCACTTCATGAACCAGGAACCGGCTGTCAAGAAAGGCGGCGAGATCTCGCACACCGAGACCGAGCTGGAAGTCACCTGCCTGCCGAAAGACCTGCCCGAGTTCATCGAAGTCGACATGGCTGACGCTGAAATCGGCACCATCATCCACCTGTCCGACCTCAAGGCTCCGCAAGGCGTCGAGTTCGTCGCACTGGCTCATGGTACCGACCTGGCAGTTGCCAACGTCCACGCTCCGCGTATCGTTGCCGACGAAGAAACCGAAGAAGGCGCTGCCGAGTAATCTTACTCGCACGCCGAGCTGTGGATGACACCCTCGGGTGGCGTCCACGACTCGACAAGGAAGAGCCCCTGCCGTGACCGCCATACAACTGATCGTTGGCCTGGGTAACCCCGGCCCCGAATACGAACAGACCCGGCATAACGCAGGGGCTCTTTTCGTTGAGCGCATCGCCCAGGCACACCGTGTGAACCTGGTAGCCGATCGCAAGTATTTCGGCCTGACGGCGCGTTTCAGCCATCAGGGCCATGACGTTCGTCTGTTGATCCCCACCACCTACATGAACCGCAGCGGTCAATCCGTCGCAGCGATGGCGAATTTCTTTCGCATACCGCCGCAAGCGATCCTGGTGGCCCACGACGAACTCGACCTGCCCCCCGGCGTCGCCAAGCTCAAACTGGGCGGCGGGCACGGCGGGCACAACGGCCTGCGCGACATCATCGCGCAGCTCGGCAATGACAATGGCTTTCACCGTCTGCGGCTTGGCATCGGCCACCCGGGTGACAGCAAGTTGGTGTCCAATTTCGTTCTTGGCCGCGCCCCGCGCGCCGAACAGGAAAAGCTGGATGCCAGTATCGATTTTGCCCTCGGTGTGCTGCCGGATATCTTCGCCGGCGAGTGGAATCGCGCGATGAAAAACCTGCACAGCCAAAAGGCCTGACTCTTCGAAGAGGGATTCACCATGGGATTCAACTGCGGCATCGTCGGCCTGCCCAACGTCGGCAAGTCCACCCTGTTCAACGCCTTGACCAAATCCGGGATTGCGGCCGAGAACTTTCCGTTCTGCACCATCGAGCCCAACAGCGGCATCGTACCGATGCCCGATGCGCGCCTGGAAGCACTGGCTGCCATCGTCAATCCCAAGCGCGTGCTACCCACCACCATGGAGTTCGTCGACATCGCGGGCCTGGTGGCCGGCGCTTCGAAAGGTGAAGGGCTGGGCAACAAGTTCCTCGCCAACATCCGCGAAACCGACGCCATCGCCCACGTGGTGCGCTGCTTCGAAGACGAGAACGTGATCCACGTTTCCAACAGCGTCGACCCCAAGCGCGACATCGAGATCATCGACCTTGAGCTGATTTTCGCCGACCTCGACAGCTGCGAGAAGCAACTGCAGAAGGTTGCGCGCAACGCCAAGGGCGGCGACAAGGACGCGGTGGTGCAAAAGGGCCTGCTGGAGCAGTTGATTGCCCACTTCACCCTGGGCAAACCGGCCCGCAGCCTGATGCGCACCATGGGCAACGACGAGAAGGCGGTCGTGCGCGGCTTCCATCTGTTGACCACCAAGCCGGTCATGTACATCGCCAACGTTGCCGAAGATGGCTTCGAGAACAACCCGCTGCTGGACGTGGTACGGGTGATTGCCGAAGAAGAAGGCGCGATCGTGGTGCCGGTGTGCAACAAGATCGAAGCCGAGATCGCCGAGCTCGACGACGGCGAAGAGAAGGACATGTTCCTCGAGGCCCTGGGCCTGGAAGAGCCCGGCCTGAACCGCGTGATCCGCGCCGGCTACGAACTGCTCAACCTGCAGACCTACTTCACCGCCGGCGTCGAGGAAGTCCGCGCCTGGACCGTGAAGATCGGCGCCACCGCGCCACAGGCCGCCGGTGTGATCCACACCGACTTCGAAAAAGGCTTCATTCGCGCCGAAGTCATCGCCTACAACGACTTCATCCAGTACAACGGCGAAGCCGGTACCAAGGAAGCGGGCAAATGGCGCCTGGAAGGCAAGGAATACATCGTCAAGGACGGTGATGTGATGCACTTCCGCTTCAACGTCTGAGCCGACCCGCTACACCGCCTCACGCGCCCCTCGAAAGCCCCGTCATCGCCCTGCGATACGGGGCTTTTTGCATTCAGGCTCCAAGGGTCGCCAGGCGCTAAAGATAGCGCATGGCCAGCCGACAACCTGTAGACCAGACACGTGCACGGGTTACCGCGCCCTGGTGACCACCCGCTGCCCTCGACCGCGCCGTAGTTTTCCCCCAGCAGACGCCACCCATGAACGAAAATGCCGATGTGATGTACAGACTGCTCGTACAGGGTGTGGTGGATTATGCGATCTACATGCTCTCGCCGCAGGGGATCGTTTCGAATTGGAATGCCGGGGCGCAGCGGGCCAAGGGGTATCGTGCGGAGGAGATCGTCGGGCAGCATTTTTCGTGCTTCTACACCCCTGCGGACCGCGCCTGTGGCTTGCCGGCGCAGAGCCTGGCGACGGCGCTGGAGGCGGGGCGTTTCGAATGCGAAGGCCAGCGGGTGCGCAAGGACGGCACGCTGTTCTGGACCAATGTAGTGATCGAGCCCATCCATGACGACAGGGGCCAGTTGCTCGGCTTCGCCAAGGTCACGCGCGACATCAGCGAGAAGCGTGCGCGGGACTTGAGCCTGCTGGAAGCCAAGCGCCTGGCAGAAAGTCACAGCGCCGAAATGGCTTCGTTGTCGATGTTTCTCGATTCGGTCATCGCCAATATTCCGTCCAGCGTCATCGTGCAGGACGCCGTATCGCGGCAGATCCTGCTGGTGAATCTGCAGGCTGAGCGGCTGTTCGGCAATGCCCGTGAGCAGATGATCGGTCGGCAGTTGGAAGAGTGCCTGGCGCCGGCGTTGAGCGGTTATCTGCGCCGGTTGACCGACCAGTGCGTACGTACCGAGGGCTTGCACCATGCCCAGAGCCAGCAGCACACCCTGCTGGGCCTGCGGACCTTGCGCAGCAAGACGGTGACCATACGCGGCAAGGAACTGGGCAGCAGTTACGTGCTGCTGATCGTGGAAGACATCACCGACGAAAACGCTGCCCAGGCGCGCATTCGCCACATGGCTCACCACGACAGCCTGACCGGGCTGCCCAATCGGGCGCTGTTCCGCCAACGTCTCGAAGAGGCCTTGCGTGAGGACGCCAGCCGCGACCGCGTGACAGCGACCCTGTGCTTGGACCTGGACAACTTCAAGAACGTCAACGATGCCCTGGGCCATGAGTTCGGCGACCGTCTGCTGCGCGCCATCGCCACGCGCCTGCGCGACGTGCTGCGGGTCAAGGACACGTTGGCGCGCCTGGGCGGCGACGAGTTCGCGGTGATCCTGCCCGAACTCAAGAACGGCGAAGACGCGCAGCTCACCGCGCAACGCCTGATCGACACCATCGAGCCGGCTTTCCTGATCGAGGGGCACAGCCTCTGCGTGGGCTTGAGCGTGGGCATTGCGCTGGCGCCCAGGGATCAGAACACGCCCGAAGAATTGCTGCGCTGCGCCGACATGGCCCTGTACGAGGCCAAGCGCAATGGCCGCCATCGCTACGAATACTTTCATCCACGCATGGATGCCTTGGCGCAGAAGCGCCGCACCGTGGAAAGCGATCTGCGTCAGGCCATCGTCGACAAACAGCTGCATCTGTATTACCAACCCATCATCGACAAGCGCGACACGCGGATCATTGGCTATGAGGCACTGATGCGTTGGCAGCATCCGCAACATGGCATGATCATGCCGCTGGATTTCATCGCCATCGCCGAAGAAACCGGGCTGATCCACGAGCTGGGTGCGCTGGCTTTGCGCGAAGCCTGCCACGAAGCTCAACGCTGGCCCGGTGAGCTGACCGTGGCGGTCAACCTGTCGCCGGTGCAGTTTCGCAACAATGGCCTGGTAGAGCTGGTGCAGGCAGCGTTGAGCGAGTCGGGCCTGGACGCCGCACGGCTGGAGCTGGAGATCACCGAATCGGTGCTGCTGGACAACAACCAGGCCAACATCAGTATCCTGCAGCGCCTGAAAGCCCTGGGTGTGCGCATCGCCCTGGACGATTTCGGCACCGGTTATTCGTCCCTCAGCTACCTGCGCGCATTTGCCTTCGACAAGATCAAGATCGACAAGTCGTTCGTGCACGACATGGGCGACAGCAACGAAGCCATCGCCATCATCCGCGCGATCACCGGCATGGGCCGCAGCCTGCAGATGCAGGTCACGGCCGAGGGCGTGGAAAGCGACGAGCAGTTCATGCGGCTCAAGGCCGAAGGCTGCTCGCATTTCCAGGGCTACCTGTTCGGTCGCCCGCAGCCAGCCGAGCACCGCGCCCGCTAGCGCTGCCTCACCCCGCCTTCTTGGTGCTCGGCAGCAGGATCGTCAGGATGCCGAACAAGGGCAGGAACGAGCACAGCCAGTACACGTACTCGATGCCGTGAATGTCCGCCAGATGGCCGAGCAGCGCTGCGCCAATGCCACCGAAACCGAACATCAGGCCGAAAAACACCCCGGCGATCATGCCCACGTTGCCTGGCACCAGTTCCTGCGCATACACCACGATGGCGGAGAATGCCGACGCCAAAATGAAGCCGATGACCACGCTCAGCACACTCGTCCAGAACAGGTCGACGTAGGGCAGCATCAGGGTGAACGGCGCCGAGCCCAGAATGGAGAACCAGATCACCGCCTTGCGGCCGATCTTGTCGCCGATGGGCCCGCCGAAGAAGGTCCCGGCCGCCACCGCGCCGAGGAACAGGAACAGGTGCAACTGCGAACTGGCCACCGACAGGTCGAACTTCTCGATCAGGTAGAAGGTGAAGTAGCTGGTGAAGCTGGCCATGTAGAAATACTTGGAGAACACCAACAATGCCAGCACCACCAGCGCGGCTTTGACTCGCCCCTTGGACAGACCGTGGCTGGCGCTCTGGCCGGCGCGCGCCTTGAACTGGTTGAGATGGCCACGGTACCAGCGGCTGATGCCGTACAGCAGCGCCACGGCGAACACCGCGATCAGGCCGAACCAGGCCACATGCCCCTGCCCGAACGGAATGACGATGGCCGCCGCCAGCAGTGGACCGAACGCCGACCCGGTATTGCCCCCCACCTGGAAGGTGGATTGCGCCAGGCCGAAGCGTCCACCGGAGGCCAGTCGCGCCACCCGCGAAGTTTCCGGGTGAAAGGTCGAGGAGCCGATGCCGATCAGCGCCGACGCCAGCAGGATCATCGGGAAGCTGCCGACCATGGACAGCAGCATGATGCCAATCAATGTGCAGACCATGCCGGCGGGCAACAGCAGCGGCTTGGGATGGCGATCGGTATAGAAGCCGATCCAGGGTTGCAGCAATGATGCGGTGACCTGGAAGGTCAGGGTGATCAGGCCCACCTGGGTGAAGGTCAGCCCGTAGCTGGCCTTGAGCATGGGATAGATCGACGGCAGCACCGCCTGGATCAGGTCGTTGACCAGGTGCGCGAGGGCGCAGGCACCCAGGATGCGCATCACCAGCGGGCTGGTCTGTGCAGCGCCTGGCGCGGGGTTGGCGATTGTTGTGGGAGTGGCCATGGGGATTCCGTTGGCAGGCAGGCATGGCCGGACACTCTGCCATTTTGCGGGCGCCGTCGCCAGCTGCCGAAGCAGGCGAATCAGGCACGGCGAATGGCGCCAACGAATACAACTTCACCCGTGCGGTGATAAACTGGCGCCAGTCACTAAAAACCCATGAAGAATCGATAAAGTTCCAGAAACCCTCCGCATGAGGCATTGGGGTTTCGCCAGAATCAGGAGCGATCATGCCCAAAGTTTCCCACACGGCCCTGCGTCGCCAGTTCCGTGAGCTGCTTGCTTCAAAACAGTGTTATCACACCGCTTCGGTGTTCGATCCGATGTCTGCCCGCATTGCCGCCGACCTGGGCTTCGAGGTCGGTATTCTCGGCGGTTCGGTGGCGTCGCTGCAGGTGCTGGCGGCCCCCGACTTCGCCCTGATCACCCTGTCCGAGTTCGCCGAGCAGGCCACACGCATCGGTCGTGTGGCGCAGTTGCCGGTGATTGCCGACGCCGACCACGGCTATGGCAACGCGCTGAACGTGATGCGTACCGTGGTCGAACTGGAACGCGCCGGCATCGGTGCCCTGACCATCGAGGATACCCTGCTGCCGGCGCAGTTCGGTCGCCGCTCCACCGACCTCATCTCGGTGGCCGAAGGGGTCGGCAAGATTCGCGCAGCGCTCGAAGCGCGGGTCGATCCCGAGCTGACCATCGTCGCCCGGACCCACGCCGGGGTGCTTTCGACCCAGGAAGTGATCAGCCGCACCCAGGCCTACCAGGCCGCTGGTGCCGATGGCATCTGCATGGTCGGCGTGAAGGACTTCGAGCACCTGGAACAGATTGCCGAAAACCTCAGTGTGCCGCTGATGCTGGTGACCTACGGCAACCCTGCGCTGCACGACGACGCACGCCTGGCGGCGCTGGGTGTGCGCGTGGTGGTGGACGGCCACGGTGCCTATTTTGCAGCGATCAAGGCGACCTACGACTCGCTGCGCGAACAGCGCCAGCAGTTCAGCAAGAGCACCGACCTGAGCGCCACCGAACTGACCCACACCTACACCCATCCGGAGAGCTACGTGAGCTGGGCCAAGGAATTCATGAACGTGAAGGAGTGACCGACGGGCCAGCCCCTCGGGAACATCATGCGGTCATGTGGGTCGGTTAAAAGGGAACCGCTGCAAGAGTGTGCAGCGGTTGCAGTGCCAGCAATCGAGCAACGTACGAAAACGCGACATTTTTAGTTGCTCTCAAGCCTTCCACGCCCTAAAGTTCGCGCCGACCGTCCATGCTGGAAACGATCCATCCGGCTCAAGTACTGACGACGAGACAACAGGCCACCGGAAAGCAGCTTTCCGTGGCCTTTTTGCTTTCGCCCGACATGCCTTGGGAAGTAGGCGAACCAAAGTGGGGATACGGAGGATGGTCATTTGAGCCCATTTATATTCACGACGTTTGCCACCAGGAGTCCCTAGCATGTCGATCAACGTCGAAGACTACTTCGCACCCGATACCTTCAACAAAATGAAGGCGTTCGCCGACAAGCAAGAAACCCCATTCGTAGTCATCGATACCGCCATGATCAGCAAGGCCTACGATGACCTGCGCGCCGGTTTCGAATTTGCCAAGGTGTATTACGCGGTCAAGGCCAACCCGGCCGTGGAAATCATCGACCTGCTGCGCGACAAAGGCTCGAGCTTCGACATTGCCTCGATCTACGAGCTGGACAAGGTCATGAACCAGGGCGTGGGGCCGGAGCGCATCAGCTACGGCAACACCATCAAGAAGTCCAAGGACATCCGCTACTTCTACGACAAGGGCGTGCGCCTGTACGCCACCGACTCCGAAGCCGACCTGCGCAACATCGCCAAGGCCGCGCCGGGCTCGAAGGTCTACGTACGGATCCTTACCGAAGGCTCGACCACGGCCGACTGGCCGCTGTCGCGCAAGTTCGGCTGCCAGACCGACATGGCCATGGACCTGTTGATCCTGGCTCGCGACCTGGGCCTGGTGCCGTACGGCATCTCCTTCCACGTCGGCTCGCAGCAGCGTGACATCAGCGTCTGGGACGCGGCGATCGCCAAGGTCAAGGTGATCTTCGAACGCCTCAAGGAAGAAGACGGCATCGTTCTCAAGCTGATCAACATGGGCGGTGGCTTCCCGGCCAACTACATCACCCGCACCAACAGCCTGGAAACCTATGCCGAGGAAATCATCCGTTTCCTCAAGGAAGACTTCGGTGACGAGCTGCCGGAAATCATCCTCGAGCCGGGCCGCTCGCTGATCGCCAACGCCGGCATTCTGGTCAGTGAAGTGGTGCTGGTGGCGCGCAAGTCGCGTACCGCAGTAGAGCGCTGGGTGTACACCGACGTGGGCAAGTTCAGCGGGCTGATCGAAACCATGGACGAGTCCATCAAGTTCCCGATCTGGACCGAGAAGAAAGGCGAGATGGAAGAGGTGGTGATCGCCGGGCCGACCTGCGACAGCGCCGACATCATGTACGAGCACTACAAATATGGCCTGCCGTTGAACCTGGCCATCGGCGACCGCCTGTACTGGCTGTCCACCGGTGCCTACACCACCAGCTACAGCGCGGTGGAATTCAACGGCTTCCCGCCTTTGAAATCGTTCTACGTCTGAATGCACCTGAGACTTGCGGGCAGCTTTGAGGCTGCCCGTGACTCTACTGCTCCAGCGCCTGCAAGCGCTGCGCGTAGAGGCTGGCCATCGCCCTGATGGCCGGCTGTCTGGCCTGCTCCAGCACCTTCAAGCTGCTGCGCAGAAAGTTTGCATTCCCCCCTTCGAGAGCCCGCTGCAGCCAGATCAGTGCGGTATCGACGTCGCCCTCCTCTGCCAGCATCGCAGCATGGCTGAATTGCCCGCGGAAGTCTCCCGCCTGCGCTGAACGCATGTACCAGACCTGTGGCCTGGGTAGATCGGCGCCCGCGACCAGCCCCTGTTCCAGGTAACGCCCTACCAGATTCATGGATTTGGCGTGGCCCATGGTGGCCGCCTGCAGATAGCAGGCGAACGCTCGCGGGTGGTCGAGTGCCACGCCGCGCCCGGTACCCAACAGATTGGCCAGGTTGTACAGGCCCCAATCGAGCCCGGCCCGTGCAGCGTGCAGGTAATGGCCGGCAGCACGTTCGGCACTGGCCTCGCAGCCCCAACCATGTTCGTGGCAGCGACCGAGCATGTTGTGCGCCATGGCATGGCCCCGGCTGGCTGCGATGGCGAACCATTTCAGTGCAAGCGCCGCATCGCGTTCGATACCGCGGCCATCGAGCAGGATCTGCCCGAGCAATGCCTGTGCATCGACCACGCCCTGCCCCGCCGCGATCACCAGCGCCTGGGCGGCCTTGCGCGGTTCGGCGGCGAGCATCGCCTTCAGTTGCTCGTTGTCCAGCACCTCCCTGCGGCGCAGGCTGAAGTCGCCGCTCATACATCCACCCAGCGCCGCAGCAGGTTGTGGTAGGTGCCGGTGAGTTGAATCAGCGAGGGGTGCTCGGGGACGTCGCGGCTCAACTGCTGGATCGCCCCGTCCATATCGAACAGCAGCGCCCGCTGACTGTCTTCGCGAACCAGGCTCTGCGTCCAGAAGAACGATGCGAAACGCGCGCCGCGGCTGACCGCACGCACCTTGTGCAGGCTGGTGGCCGGGTACAGCAGCAGGTCGCCGGCCGGCAGCTTGACTTCGCGAGTGCCGAAGGTGTCCTGGATCACCAGTTCGCCGCCGTCGTAGTCCTGCGGATCGCTGAAAAACAACGTCGAGGACAGGTCGGTGCGTACCCGTTCGATGCTGCCTTTGGCCTGGCGTACGGCATTGTCGATGTGAAAATCGAAACTTCCGCCTGCGGTGTAGCAGTTGATCAGCGGTGGAAACACCTTGTTCGGCAATGCCGCCGACATGAACAACGGGTTGGCCCACAGGCGTTCGAGCAGCGCCGCACCGATCTCCATCGCCAGCGGGTGGCCTTCGGGCAGTTGCAGGTTGTGCTTGGCCTTGGCCGACTGATGGCCTGCCGTCATTCGCCCATCCGCCCAATCGGCCTGTTCCAGGGCCTGGCGAATACGCAGCACTTCGTCGCGCGCGAACAATCCGGGAATGTGTAGGAGCATGGAAAGTCACCGCAAGCCAAGGGGCAGCAATGGTATTGATTCCCATTGCCGAAACACAAGCGTGCATGTCCAGGAATGCAGACAAACAGCCGACGAAATTGTAAAGAATGTAAAACGATCTCGAATAGCAATATTTCGCAATTGATACATATATGCAGTTACATTATGCTCCGCGGCCTCATAACCTTGGGGAAGGTTTCCACCATGACGCGCCAACACCACTTCATTCCAGTCTCATCGCCACGGCTGCTGGCCTCTGCCATCGGCATGGCCCTGGGCGCTACCTGCGCCGCGCCAACGGCACAGGCCGCGCCGGCCAGCGAGGCCAAGGGCGCCTCGGTAGCGCTCGGTGCCACCAGCATCACCGGCGACGCACAGGAGCCGACGTCCTACCAGGTCGAGCGCGCCTCGTCCGCCAAGTACACCGCGCCGCTGGTCGATACCCCGCGCTCGGTGACGGTGGTGCCGCAACAGGTGATCAAGGACACCGGCGCACTCAACCTGCAGGACGCGTTGCGCACGGTACCGGGCATCACCTTCGGTGCCGGCGAAGGCGGTAACCCGCAGGGCGACCGACCCTTCATCCGCGGTTTCGACGCACAGGGCGACACTTACCTGGACGGCGTACGCGATGCCGGCGCGCAAAGCCGGGAAATCTTCGCCGTGGAATCCATCGAGGTCAGCAAGGGCCCCAACTCGGCCATCGGCGGCCGAGGCGCTGCGGGCGGCACCATCAACCTGGTGAGCAAGAAAGCGCACCTGGGCGACTCACTGGATGGCGGTTTCACCTGGGGCTCGGACCAGACCCAGCGCTATACCCTGGATGGCAACTACCAGTTCAGCGACAGCGCCGCCGGGCGACTCAACCTGATGAGCCACCAAAGCAACGTGGCCGGGCGCGACCAGGTCGACTACGACCGTTGGGGCATTGCGCCGTCGCTGGCCTTCGGCCTGGGCACCGAGACGCGGGTCTTCCTCGACTATTACCACCTGGAAAGCGACGACCTGCCCGACTCGGGCATTCCCTACAGCATTCCGGCGGCGGGCAACGCCGGCCGCACCTCGGCCAATCCGGACAAGCCTGAGGACGGTGGCAGCCGCAGCAACTTCTATGGCCTGAGCGACCGTGACTTCCGCAAGACCCGCAGCGACATCGCCACCTTCGCTATCGAGCACGACCTCACCGACGCGTTGACCGTGAAGAACACCCTGCGCCATGGCAACACCATGCAGGACTACATCCTCACCCAGCCCGACGACAGCCAGCGCAACGTCAACAACGGCAGTGTCTGGCGCCGCGCCAACAGTCGCGTCGGCAACACCGCGACCACCACCAACCAGACCGATCTGTTCGGTGACTTCTACGTCGGCGGGTTGAAGAACAGCTTCTCCACCGGCATCGAATTCAGCCGCGAAGACAGTGACCGCAGTTCCTACACCGTCAACACCGACACCACGCCGCGCACCGCCGGCGCCAGCACCAACTGCACACCGGGCAGCATCGTTTCCAGCGGCTACAACTGCACGTCGCTGGCCAACCCCAATCCGGACGACCCGTGGAGCGGCGCCATTGCGCGCAACTACGCCGGCACCGACACGTCCAGCAAGACGCGGGCGATCTACGTGTTCGACACGCTGGAGCTGAGCCCGCAGTGGCAGGTGAACGCCGGCCTGCGCTACGACCACTTCGAAACCGACTACCGCACCTTCACCGCCGCCGGTGCCACCACGGCCAAGGGCAAGGACACCAGCGAGTTCGTCACCGGCCAATTGGGGCTGGTGTGGAAGCCTGCCGAGAACGGCAGCGTGTATGTTTCCTACGCAACCTCGGCCACCCCACCCGGTTCGCTGGTGGGCGAAGGCATGGAAGGCAACCCGCTGGGCGGAGCACCGGATCGCGCAGGCAACCTGCTGAGCAGTGACCTGGAGCCCGAAGAAACCACCAACTACGAAGTCGGCACCAAGTGGGACCTGCTCGACCAGCGTCTGTCGCTGACCGCCGCACTGTTCCGCACCGAGAAAGAAAACACCCGCGTGCAGACCAGCACCTTTGCCTACGAGAACGCCGGCAAGACCCGAGTCGATGGCCTGGAGCTGTCGGCGTCCGGCAAGCTTACCGAGCAATGGCAGGTGTTCGCCGGCTACAGCTACCTGCAGGCGCGCGTGGTCGACAACGGACCGCTGGGCGCGGCCAACGACGGCAACCAGATGCCCAACACGCCGAACAACAGCGCCAGTCTGTGGACCACCTATAACCTGACGCCCAAGCTGACCATCGGCGGCGGCGCCTTCTATGTCGACGACGTGTTCGGCAATGTCGCCAACACCACCATGGTCGACAGCTACGTGCGCCTGGATGCCATGGCCAGCTACAAGATCAGCAAGCATTTCGACGTGCAGCTGAACGTGCAGAACCTGGCCGACAAGACCTACTACGACAAGGCTTTCAGCACCCACTTCGCCAACCAGGCGGCGGGACGCACGGCGCTGTTGAGCACCAACTTCCACTTCTAGCCACTGCGCGTCGGTTGCTGCGCCCCGCCCGTTTCGACGACGCGGGGCGTTTCACGTCGCAACGGCAATGATCAGAATCGGTGCGCCTGAGACTGATTCTCAGCCAGTGCTGCATAATGCCGTCTGCCCTCCTTTCGATCGGCCCGCTCAAGGTGATTCGTGTTCAAGAACGTCCTCTTCCAGTTGCACTGGTTTTTCGGCATCACCGGCGGCCTGGTGCTGGCCCTGATGGGCATCACCGGGGCCAGCTACTCGTTCGAGGATGAAATCCTGCGCGCGCTCAATCCGCAAACCCTGAACGTGCAGATTCGCGATGGCGGCATCCTCCCTGCTGCGCAACTGGTGGAAATCCTCGAGCAGCGGCAGGGCAGCAAGGTTGCCGCATTGCGTGTGGACCTGGTCGAAGGCAGCGCCGCACGGGTGTCGTTCACCCCGCCGCCAGGGCAACGTCGAGGGCCTTCGGCCTATTTCGATCCGTACACCGGGGAGTTGCAGGGCGCGGTGGTCGGCGAAGGCTTCTTCGACTTGATGCTGGATCTGCATCGCTTCCTGGCCATGGGCGCGACGGGCCGGCAGATCACCGCAGCCTGCACCTTGATGCTGGTGTTCTTCTGTCTTTCCGGCCTGTATCTGCGCTGGCCGCGCAAGGCGCTGCAATGGCGCACCTGGCTGACCCTGGACTGGGCCAAGAAGGGTCGCGCCTTCAATTGGGACCTGCATGCGGTGTTCGGCACCTGGTGCCTGCTGTTCTATCTGCTGGCGGCCTTGACCGGCCTGACCTGGTCTTACCAGTGGTTCGGCAACGCGGTGAACAGAATGCTCTCCGACAACCCTGCCGCCCAGCGCATCGAGCGGCGCACCGCGTCTTCTGCCGATGTGGCGCCCACGGTGGATTACGACGCGCTGTGGGCCAGCATCCAGGGCGCGGTCGGTCCACAATTGAGCGTGGTCAACATGCGTATTCCGGGCAATGTCGGCCTGCCGGCAACGGTGTTCTACCTGCGTACGGATTCGCCCCATGATCGGGCCTTCGGCCTGCTCAGCCTCGACCCGGCCACCGGTCAGGTCAAGGACATCCAGCGCTATGAGGACAAGTCGCTGAAAGCGCAACTGCTGACCAGCATCTACGCCCTGCATGTGGGCAGTTATTTCGGCCTGGTCGGTCGTATCCTGATGATGCTGGCGAGCCTGACGATGCCGTTGTTCCTCATCACGGGCTGGCTGCTGTATCTGGATCGGCGTCGCAAGAAGCGCCAGGTACGCCTGGCCCGCGGCGCCTTGCACCAGCAGGACGAGACATCGGCCGGTTGGTTGATCGGGTTCGCCAGCCAGAGCGGTTTCGCCGAGCAACTGGCGTGGCAAACCGCCGGGCAACTGCAGTCGGCCGGTCAGAACGTGCGTGTCCGCGCCTTGGGCGAGGTGGATGAAGCGCAGCTGCGGCACGCCGACAAGGCGTTGTTCGTGGTCAGCACGTTCGGCGACGGCGAGGCACCCGACACCGCGCGCGGCTTCGAGCGCAAGGTGCTGGGCAGTGCCTGTGCCCTGCCCGGCTTGCGCTACGCAGTGCTGGCGCTGGGTGACCGGCAATACCAGCAGTTCTGCGGCTTCGCTCATCGTCTGGACCAATGGCTCGATGAGCGTGGCGCCCAGCCGCTGTTTGCCTCGATCGAGGTCGACAACGCCGACCCGGCGGCCTTGCAGCACTGGCAGCAGCAATTGAGCGGGCTGACCGGGGGCGTCGCCCAGGCCGTGTGGCAGGCACCGGCGTTCAGCCCGTGGACCTTGCTCGAACGCCAGCTGCTGAATCCGGGGAGTGAAGGCGCAGCGGTCTATCGCATTGCCTTGCACAATGATGGCGAGGCCCACTGGCAGGCTGGCGATCTGGTCGACGTGCTGCCACGCAACGGCTGCGCGGCCATCGACCAGTGGTTGTCCGGGCTGGGGCTGCAGGCGTCTGCGCTGGTTGAGGTCGATGGCTTGCAGGAGCCGCTGGGTCAGGCGCTGGCCAGTCGGCAACTGCCGGCCAGTCGCGGGCACCTGGTAGGTTTGCATGCACAGGCGCTGGTGGATGCGCTGATCCCCATCGCTGCACGTGAGTATTCCATTGCTTCGCTGCCCAGCGACGGCCGGCTGGAACTGATCGTGCGCCAGGAGCGCCACGCCGACGGCAGCCTGGGGCTGGGGTCGGGATGGCTGACCGAACACGCCCAGGTGCACGGCGCGGTCAGCCTGCGCTTGCGGCGCAACGCCGGCTTTCATCTACCGCAGGAGCCGGTGCCGGTGATTCTGCTGGGCAACGGCACCGGTCTGGCTGGCTTGCGCAGCTTGCTCAAGGGCCGCATCGAACAAGGTCAGCGGCGCAATTGGTTACTGTTCGGCGAACGTAACCGAACCCATGATTTCCTGTGCGCGGATGAGTTGCTGGGGTGGCTGGCCAGTGGTGATCTGGCGCGGCTGGATCTGGCGTTCTCGCGTGATCAGGCGCACAAGGTGTACGTGCAGGATCGGTTGCGCGAGGCCGGTGAGGTGTTGCTGCAGTGGGTGGAGGATGGCGCGGTGATCTATGTCTGCGGCAGCCTGCAGGGCATGGCGAGCGGCGTGGATGAAGTGCTGGCCCAATTGCTGGGCCGGGAACGCCTGGACGACCTGATCGAAACCGGCCGCTACCGACGCGACGTCTACTGACCCACCGCGCATACCGCCGACGCGGCTCGCGCCGCTGCTACAGGGGTTGCGGTGTGTCAGCCTCACCTTGATGAAACCGCACACGGCATGCGGTGTGCCCGCCCCATCCAGGCTGATCGCCCCCTCTGTAGCAGCGGCGCAAGCCGCGTCGGCGGTACATGCGGTGTATCAGCCTCACCACGGTGAGGCCGGACGCGGCTTGCGCCGCTGCTACGGGATCAGGCCTTGACCGGTTCTACGGCAATTTCCTGGACTTCCGGCTTCTTGATCACTGCGTACACCACCGCCGTCAGCAAGGCACCGGCAACGATGGCCAGCAGATACAGCAAGGCATGGTTGATCGCGTTGGGAATCAACAACACGAACAGCCCACCGTGCGGCGCCATCAGCTTGCAGCCGAAGTACATCGACAATGCGCCGGTCAACGCGCCACCGACCAGGCTCGCCGGGATCACCCGCAGCGGATCCTTGGCAGCGAACGGTATGGCGCCTTCGGAAATGAAGCACAGCCCCAGCACCAATGCCGCTTTGCCGGCCTCACGCTCGGTCTGGGCAAACTTGCGCCGGGCCAGGAACGTGGCCAGGCCCAAGCCAATCGGCGGCACCATGCCGGCAGCCATGGTCGCGGCCATCGGTGCGTAGCTCTGCGAGGCCAGCAGCCCTACCGAAAACGCGTACGCCGCCTTGTTGATCGGTCCGCCCAGGTCGACGCACATCATCGCCCCCAGCAGCACACCCAGCAGCAAGGCATTGGTGGTGCCCATGCTGTCGAGGAAGGTGGTCAGCCCAGCGAGCATGCCGGCCACCGGTTTGCCCACCACATAGATCATCACCAAACCGGTGAACAGACTGGCCAGCAGCGGAATGATCAGGATCGGCTTGAGCGCCTCCAGACTGGCTGGCAGGCGCGCATAGCGGTTGATCGCCTTGGCCGCGTAACCGGCGATGAAACCGGCCGCGATACCGCCGATGAAGCCCGCACCCAGGGTGCTCGCCAGTAAACCACCAATCATGCCCGGGGCAAGTCCCGGACGGTCAGCGATGGAATAAGCGATGTAACCTGCGAGCAACGGCACCATCAGCTTGAATGCCGCCTCGCCACCGATCTGCATCAACGCCGCTGGCAAGGTGCCCGGCTCCTTGAACGCCTCGATACCGAACACGAACGACAGCGCGATCAGCAAACCGCCCGCCACCACCATCGGCAGCATGAACGACACACCGGTCAACAGGTGCTTGTAGACGCCAGTCTTTTCCTGCTTCTTGGGCGCACCGGCAGCGCTGCCGGTGGACTCCACTTCACCTTCGGCCAAGGCCTTGTTCAGCGTGGCCTGGGCCTGTTTCAAGGCGATACCGGTGCCGCAGCGATAGATCTTCTTGCCGGCAAAGCGCTCGGTGGCCACTTCGATGTCGGCGGCCAGCAGCACCACGTCGGCTTCGTCGATGGCCTGCACGCTCAACGGATTGCGCGCACCCACCGAACCCTGGGTTTCCACCTGCAGTTCATAACCCAACTGCTTGGCGCCTTGCTGCAAGGCCTCGGCCGCCATGAACGTGTGCGCCACCCCGGTCGGGCAAGCGGTGACCGCTACCAGCCGTGGCGCGCGCGACGCGGCCGCGGCGGCTGCCGGTGCCGCGGCATAGGGCTTGGCCTGATCGGCGGCTTGGCGCAGGAAGCCGTCGACGTCCTGCAGGGCGTGGGCCGGGCTGCTCTGGAACAGACGCTTGCCGACGAAGCGGCTCAGGTCCATGGCGCCGGTGTTGACCACCAGCACCCAATCCGCGTTCTCGATATCGGCTGCGCTCAGGCGCAGTTCCGGGTGTTGCGGGTCGAACACTTCAACGAAGGTGGTCCAGCCCTGGCGACGGGCCGCAGCGTCGAGCAGACGTGCGCTCAAGACGCTGGACACCCGCCCGCTGGGGCACGCGGTGACAATAGCTAGTTTCATCTTCAACCCTCTTATTGTTCTGTCAGCGGACGTACGCTGACGCCGCTTTCAAGCCGCGCCAGGTGCGCGGCATCACTGATTCCGAAGCCGATCTGCGTCACCGCCATGGCGGCGATCGCCGTGGCCGTGCGCAGGCTGTGTTCCGGCGCCTGCTCGCTGAGCAGACCGTGCACCAGCCCGGCCAGCAGCGAGTCTCCGGCACCCACGGTGCTGGCGACCTCGACGGTGGGCGGCAAGGCCTGCAAGGCGAGGTCGGCCGCGAACCAATTGACGCCGCGTTCACCCTGCGAGATCACCACATTGGCGACGCCGTCGGCCAACAGGCGCTGCGCCGCAGCCGCTTGCTCGACCGGCGTTTCCACGGAACTGCCGAGCACCTCGGTCAGCTCGTGGGTGTTGGGCTTGATCAGCCATGGACGCGTCTTCAAGCCCGCGCGCAAGGCAGCCCCGCTGGTATCGAGTGCCACCTTCAAGCCCATGTGCGCAAGCTGTTCGAGCAGTGCCTGAAACCATTCAGGGCTCACCCCACGCGGCAGGCTGCCGGCCACCACGGCAGCATCGTGACCCGGTGCAATGTCGTGCAGGCGTGCCAGCAGGGCGGCCTGAGCCTGGTCGTCGACCACCGGGCCCGGACCATTGAGGTCGGTGACCCGGCCACTGCGTTCGGCCAGCTTGATGTTGCTGCGCGTTTCGCCCGGTACGCGAATGAACGCATCGGTGAAACCGCGTTGAGCGAACAAAGCCTCGAACGGTTGCGGGTTGGCCTCGCCCAGAAAGCCGCTCACGGTCACCTGATGGCCGAGGTCGGCCAACACCTGGGCAACGTTGAGGCCCTTGCCGGCGGCGTGCCGGTGCAAGGCATTGCTGCGATTGACTTCGCCCAGTTCCAGCCCGTCGATTTCCACGGTCAGGTCCAACGCCGGATTGAGCGTCAGGGTCAGGATGCGTGCCATCAAGATTTCTCCACCAGGGCACGTACCTGCGCAGCGGTGCCCAGCCCGAGCGCATGCCGGGCCAATTGTTGCGCGTGGCTGAGCGTCAGCTCGCGCACCCCCGCCTTGACCTCGGCGATGCTGCGCGCCGAGACACTCAATTCATCCACGCCCAGGCCGACCAGCAACGGCACCGCCAGTGGATCAGCCGCCAGTTCGCCGCACACGCCGACCCACTTGCCGTAGTCGTGTGCCGCGCGCACGGTGATGTCGATCAGTTGCAGCACCGCGGGGTGCAGGCCATCGGCCTGGGCCGAGAGGGTCGGGTGACCACGGTCGATGGCCAGCGTGTACTGGGTCAGGTCGTTGGTGCCAATGCTGAAGAAGTCGACCTCGCGGGCCAACACCGGGGCCAGCAATGCCGCCGACGGCACCTCGATCATGATGCCCAGCTGCAGGTCCTTGACCGGAATCTCGCGACGCACGCGCTCGGTCATGTCCTTGGCCTGGCGCCACTCTTCGAGGCTGCCGACCATGGGGAACATGATCCGCAACGGGCGGTTGTCGGCGGCGCGCAGCAGTGCGCGCAACTGGCCTTCCATCACGTCGGGACGCTGCAGGGTCAGGCGAATGCCGCGGACCCCCAGGAACGGGTTCTCTTCCTTGTCGATCGGCCAGTACGGCAGCGGTTTGTCGCCGCCCACATCGAGCGTGCGCACCACCAACGGCCGACCTTGCAGGCCATCGAGCACGCGGCGGTACTCGGCTTCCTGCACCGCCTCGTCCGGGGCTTGCGAATGGGCCATGAAAATCAGCTCGGTGCGCAGCAGGCCAACGCCTTCGGCGCCCTGCTCCACGGCCTTGGCGACACCGGCGCTTTCGCCGATGTTGGCGAACACTTCCACCGCGTGCCCGTCCAGGGTCACGGCGCTTTCCATGCGTCGCTCGGCTGCCGCCTGCAGGCGCTGCTCGCGACGGTCACGGTCGGCCAGCGCCTGTTCCAGCACCTCGGGCGCCGGGGCCACGGTCAGCAGGCCGCGCTGGCCGTCGATCAACAATGCGGTGCCGGCGGCAATCTGCAACACCGCCTCGCCTGCGCCCACCACGGCAGGAATGCCGAGGGCACGCGCAACGATGGCGCTGTGCGCAGTGGCGCCACCGCGGGCGGTGAGAATCCCCGCCACGCGCGCCGGGTCCAGACGGGCAACGTCGGACGGACCCACCTCGTCCATCACCAGAATATAGGCCTGCTTGGGTTCTTCCAGAGTAGGCACGCCGCACAGCTGCGCCAGCACGCGACGGCCGATGTCGCGCAGATCGGCTGCGCGCTCGGCCAGCAGCGCATCCTGCAGCGATTCCTGCTGCACCGCGGCCGTTTCGATCACCGTGTTCCAGGCCGCGGCAGCGCTTTCGCCCTGCTGCAGGCGGGCAGCGACTTCATCGGTCAGGGCCGGGTCGTCGAGCATCTCTTGGTGAGTGACGAAAATCTCGCGGATGGCTTGTGCCTGGGCGCGCTGGATCAACCCGTCGATGTCCTGCCGGACCTGGCCGAGGGCGGCCTGCAAGCGTTCACGCTCCAGCGCCACGGACTCGCCACGCTGGGGAATGTCGAAATCGTGCAGCACCTGGATGTGCGCCGGGCCCATGGCGATCCCGGGGGCAGCGGCGACACCCTGGACCTGCGCGCCCGTGCCTGGCGCCTGTGGCTTGAGCTTGACCGCCTTGGTCACAGCGGGCTGCGCAGGCGCAGCCTCGGTGACGCTTGGCAGCGGTTCCACTTCCTCGCCCAGGCCCTCCTCGATGGCCGCCAGCAACGCCGGCAAGGCGTCGCCGGCAATGGTCGGCTCGGCGACCAGTTCCAGGGTCTGACCGCGCTGCGCACCCAGGCTGAGCAACTTGCTCAGGCTCTTGGCAGACACCGCGAGACCGCCGGATTCGACCACCCGCAAGCGAATCTCGCCTTCGAAGCTCTTGGCCAGCTGCGCCAGAATCTTCGCCGGCCGCGCGTGCAGGCCATGTGCGTTGGCCAGCACGATGCGTGCGCTGGGCCAATCGGCAGGTAGCTCACCGCCCAGCGCTTCGAGCACGGCGCGGGTGCTGGTGGCAGCACCCAATTCGTTGCCGCGGCCTTCGATGAGCAACGCGCACAGGCGTTCGAGCAAGGCCTGGTGAGCTTCGCCCAGGCTGGCCAGGCAGAACAGCCCGGTCAGCGGCTGGCCCAGGTAGCGCAGGGGTTTGTCGGGGGTCACGAAGGCCAGGCCCGGACGCTTCACGGTCTGCTCGCTGTGCAGCCACCACAAGCCATCGCCCAGCGGCAGGGCTTCGACCTGCTGAAGCAGCGCGGCAAAACCATTGCTGACGCAGTCGGCCTGACGCAGCAGACGCGCACCACGCCAGACCAGTTCCTCGAAGTCTTCGGCCATCACGCTCAAGCCGATCATCTGCGCATCCAGCGCCAATTCCTGCGGCGCCCCTTGCAGCAGCTTCAGCAACGCGGGTGCATCGGTGGCCTGGCGCAGCGCTTCACCCAGGTCGGTTTCACCCAGCGCGCGGGTCAGCAGTTGCAGCAGGCGCAGGTGTTCGTCGGACTTGGCGGCGATGCCGATGGCCAGGTAGACCTTCTGGCCGTCACCCCAATCCACGCCTTCGGGAAATTGCAGCAGGCGCACGCCGGTGGTGAACACCAGGTCACGGGTATCGGGCGTGCCGTGGGGAATGGCGATGCCTTGGCCCAGAAAGGTCGAGCCTTGAGCTTCACGCGCTTGCAGGCCGGCCAGGTAACCTTCGGCCACCAGGCCATCGGCAACCAGCTTGTCGGCGAGCAATTGCAGGGCGGCGGGTTTATCCACGGCGCTCTGGCCCATGGATATCTGCTCTATAGTGAGCTCCAGCATTGCCTCTCTCCTTTACAGCGGCGGCAGCGCGCTGAGGTATTGTTGTGAAGTGTGAGCATAGAGCATCGAGGTGCGCGCTCTGTACTTCCGGTAGGTCCGGCCTGCGTTGCCGAGGGTAAGGTTGAGACCTCGACAAGAGATGTTTTACGGCAGGAAACACGCAGGCTGAAACGTTTAATCTAGAATGCAGCGCACGTTACTCGATAATCTTCGATGATTGAAGTCCAACCTGTCGGTTACGTTGCCTGAACTTAGCCTGGCGCCACCCGACAAACGATGAATGAGCGCGCTTCAATGCCTCGGCATGGGCGCGACGACACTAAGGAATCAACGGTTGAAACTCAGCGATATTGCTCGCCTGGCTGGCGTCTCGGTCACCACTGCCAGTTACGTCATCAATGGCAAGGCCGCTCAACAGCGCATCAGCAAGGCGACGGTGGCGCGCGTCGAGGCCATCGTCCAGGAACAGGGCTTCACCCCCAACCCCCAGGCAGCCGGGCTGCGCAGTCGGCACACGCGTACCCTGGGCTTCATCCTGCCGGACCTGGAAAACCCCAGCTACGCGCGCATCGCCAAGCTGCTCGAGCAAGGTGCCCGCGCCCATGGTTACCAGCTGCTGATCGCCAGCTCCGACGACGATGCGGCCAGCGAGCTGCAACTGCTGCAGCTGTTTCGTGCCCGACGTTGCGACGCGCTGTTCGTTGCCAGTTGCCTGCCGGCCAGCGACGACAGCTACCGTGAATTGCAGGCCAAGGGCACACCCGTGATCGCCATCGACCGGATGATGGACCCGGCGCAGTTCTGCTCGGTGATCAGCGATGACCGCAACGCCAGCCTGCAATTGACCCAGAGCCTGCTGCTGCCCAAGCCTCGACACATCGCCTTGATCGGCGCACGGCCGGAACTGAGCATCAGCCAGGCGCGAACCGAGGGCTTCAATACTGCGCTGGCCGATTTCGATGGCACGGTGCTGGTCGAGCACAGCGAGTACTTCAGTCGCGAAGGTGGCCAGCATTCCATGCAAGCCTTGCTCGACAAGCTCGGCCACCTTCCCGACGCGCTGGTGACCACCTCCTACGTGCTGCTGCAGGGCGTGTTCGATGTGCTGCAGGAGCGGCCGCTGGATTCCCAGGCAATGCACCTGGGCACGTTCGGCGACACCCAGTTGCTGGACTTCCTGCCGCTGCCGGTCAACGCCATGGCCCAACAGCACAACATGATCGCCAGCAAGGCGCTGGAGCTGGCACTGGCCGCTGTGGAACAAAAGCACTACGAGCCCGGCGTGAATGCCTTGGCCCGGACCTTCAAACAGAGGATTCACGAGGCCTGATGGTGCGCTTGATCGACACCCATACTCACCTGGATTTTCCCGACTTCGATGCCGATCGCGCGCGTGTGCTGGATACCGCCGCAGCGCGTGGTGTGGAGCGGGTGGTGGTGCTGGGTGTGCATCAAGCCAACTGGCAGCGGGTGTGGGACCTGGCGGTGGCGGACGAGCGGGTGTATGCGGCCTTGGGCCTGCACCCCGTGTTTCTCGAAGAGCACCGGCCCGAGCATGTGACTGCCTTGCGCGCGTGGCTTGAGCGTTTGCACGGACACCCGAAGCTGTGTGCAATCGGCGAGTTCGGCCTGGATTACTACCTCAAGGACCTGGATCGCGATCGGCAGCAGGCGTTGTTCGAAGCGCAGTTGGACCTGGCCGTGGCGTTCGAGCTACCGGTGTTGCTGCACGTGCGGCACAGCCATGCGGCAGTGATCGCGACCTTGAAGCGCTTCAAGCTGCCCCGCGCAGGGGTCATTCATGCATTCGCCGGCAGTTGGGAAGAGGCACGGGAGTATTTGAAGCTGGGCTTCAAGCTGGGCCTGGGTGGCGCGCCGACCTGGCCGCAGGCGCTGCGCATGCACAAGGTACTGCCGCGTTTGCCGCTGGAGGCCATCGTTCTGGAAACCGATTCGCCGGACATGGCGCCTGCGATGTATCCGGGTGTACGCAACAGCCCGGAGCATCTGCCGGACATCGCCGAGGCATTGGCGCGCATCATGGGCACCGATGCCACGACCCTGGCAGCGGCCAGCACCCGGAACGCCAATGCAGTGTTTGGTTGGGCGGATGCGCAGTGACCCCGGACGCGGCTCGCGCCGCTGCTACACAGGGGAAGAAGCACCAGTGCTCCCTGTAGCAGCGGCGTAAGCCGCGTCCGGGGTCAACGCGATGAACCTGCAACATCACGCCAACACCGAACACACCGCCAAAACCGCATACCACAACACCCCTGCGCGCACGACCATCTGCCACAGGCTGTCCAACGTCTCCACTCCTACCTGCCCTACCACTGGCGCCGGAACATCACCGGCCACTCGCCCGACGCGATCGATCAGCGCCGCTGCGGTAATTTCCCAGCTGAGCACCTCGTGCAGCATCACCCGGCTGACCGCCACGAAGTTGCCCACCAGCGCAAAGCTGGCCGCAAGCAAACGTACCGGCAGCCAGTCCAGAGCATGACGCAGCCGCTGCGCCCGCAGGGCTATCGCCGGATGCCGAGACTGCTCGGCCACCAGGGCCACCAGCCGATAGACCAGCGCCGCCACCGGACCCAAGGCGGCGTACCAGAAAATCACCGCGAAAAAGCTTTGATAGGCTTCCCACAACAGGTGCCCCTGCACCCTTTGCAGCAGGCTGCCGCCGTTGTCGGCGATGACGCCCATGTCGCGTTCGGCCACATGCACCGCCGCCTGGGTGTCTTCACGGCGCCAGGCATCGCGAAACGGCCCCAGGCCAACCGTGATGTCACCGCGACCCAGGCTGTAGATCAGCACCAGCAAATGCACCGGCAGCGCCAGCAAGCCATACGCCACCGGCTGCAGCGCATACAGCACGAACGCCAGCAGCAGCGCCGGCAGCGCCACGCCGATGCCCAGCACCAGCCACGGCTCGCGCGCCAGCCCCGGCCGGGCTTCGAGCCGATGAAGTTCACCCAGGAAAAAACCGTCACGTTGCACGCGCTGGCGCAGCCCGGAAAACTTCTCGGCCAGCAGGACCAGCAGCAGCACCAGAAAAATCATCGTGCATCCTCTTCATTCAGCAATGCGGCACGGTAACGTACCCAGTCGAAACAGGGGCCGGGGTCGGTCTTGCGGCCCGGGGCAATGTCGCTGTGACCGCAGATGCGCTCCACGCTCAATGCCGCAAAACGCTCGAGCAACAGCCGGGTCAAGGTGACGAGCGCTGTATATTGGGCATCGGCGAAGGGTTGATCATCAGTGCCTTCCAGTTCGATGCCTACAGAAAAATCATTACAGTTTTCGCGGCCATCGAACAACGACACCCCGGCGTGCCAGGCGCGATCCAGACAGGAGACGAATTGCGTCACCGCACCGTCACGCTCGATCAGAAAGTGCGCGGACACGCGCAGATGGGAGATCCCTTCGAAATAGGGATGTTCGGTGTGATCCAGGCAGTTCTGGAAAAACTCATGCACCTTGCCCGTGGCAAACTGCGCGGGCGGCAAGCTGATGTTATGGATGACCAACAGCGAGACTTCGCCGTCGGGACGCTCGTTGAAATTGGGCGAGGGGCAATGGCGAACGCCGTCGCACCATCCCGTCGGGCCGTTCAAGCGCATGAGGTCAACCGCATCTGGAGTCCTGCCGACAATCAAGGCGCTCCAGTATGAACCCTCACGCGCAGGAAGGCAGCCTGCGCGTGGCCGGGTTCATCAGTGTGCCTTGAGCTTGCGCAGGTTGGTGACCACCGAATCCAGGGCTCGATCGAACAACAAGGTGTCGTCGAGCACCCGCACGGTGCCGCGGCGGAACTCGATCGCCAGGCCCATGCGGGTCTTCTCAAGCACCTTCATGCCGGTGCGGTTGACGAACACGTACTTGCCCGAGGTCTCGATGATCGCGGTCAGCTTGCAGCGCAGCTTGAACTCATCGTTCTCCTGCAATTCCACCCAACTGCCGACACGCAGCTTGTCGACTTGCAGCAGGCCTGGATCATCGTCGGCCAGGCGTACTTGGGCCTCGCTGTCGGCAGCTTCGCCCGGGGACGCCAGCACGATCTCTTCGACCACCTGCACCAGCGATTCCTCACCAGGCATCACCCCCTCGACATTCGCCAGATCACGCTGGAACGCCTGCACATGCAGCACCTCCAGCTGACTGAAGAATTCACTGGTGGCGAACGGATCGAACGCAGTGCTGGTAAGACCGTCGCGAAGGGACTTGAGCAAGCCCGGCACCAGTTCCAGCAAACGCATGCGCATTTCCGGGTCGTCGTGAGGTTCGACGCTCCAGATCAGATCGTCGACCGTGGACAAGGCCGCCTGCCACTCGGACGAATTGGCCCCGTGTTTCAGGCACACCAGCAGCAATACGCGGCTCCAGGCGTCCTGCAGCACATTGACCACCACCTGCGGCAGCTTGCGCCCCAGCAGACGGCTGTTGAGTTCTTTCTCGACCAGATGCCGCGCCAGATCCGCACGGGCGCGGCCCTCTTCGGCATCGCGGGTACGCTGTTCGAGCAACTCGCTGCGACGACGCTCGTCATTGCTGAACGCAAGGAAGTCGACCAGCAGCTCGGAAAACAACGAGGTGTCGTCGACGAAATCGTTGAGCAGGCGCTGGACGATCTGGTCGATGCGCAGGTACAGCGCATCGCGCTGATAGTCGTCGCGGCTGCCCCAGCCCATCGCCGCCGAGGCGATTTCGTTGAGCAGCCGCCGCGCCGGGTGCGCACCCCGGCTGAAAAAACTCTTGTCCAGTACCGCGACCTTGAGCATGGGAATCTGCAGGCGTGCGATCAGGGCTTTCAGCGAGTCGGGCAGGTTGCGATCGTCGAGGATGAATTCGAACAGCATGGCAATCAGGTTGATGACGTCTTCGTCCATCACCCCGACTACCCGAAACTTGCCGCTCTTGACGCTGACGCGGGTAAGCAGTTGTTCCAGCTGCTGGCGCAGGTCGTAGTCGTTCTGCGGCGGCTGCTGGGGCACGTACTGCTGCAAGTGGGACAGCAGGCGCAGCAGATCGCTGGTCGAGATCGGCATGGCCTCGCTCGGCGGCTCCATCTTCGGCGCCATGCTGCCGCGCAGGTCGTGCAGCAAGTCCTGCAGGGCGCCAAACGCTTCCTGCACATTCTCGTCACGCTGAGCGGACTTGCTCGGCGCCTCGGCGCGTGTTTCCGGCTCGGTGGCAGCGGGGCGCGGGCGGTCGCTGGAGCGGTCGGCGGCGCGACGCGCAGGCGCGGCCTTGAGCTCGGGCAGGATGCCGGCCGCGATGAGCAGTTGATTGGCCTCGGCGTACAGCTGATCGGTATCGGTAAGAACGTATTTCTCGAACAGCTTGAGGATGATCAGCTTGACCTTGATCTCCACACCCAGGCTGCGCCCGGCCTGGAGGAAATAGTCGCACAGCATGACCGGCCCGAGCGGATTGGTGGAATCGTCCAGGCGGCGAGTCAGTAGCACATTCAAGCGGGTCGTCAGTTGGCCCAGGGCAAAACTGTCACGGCTGAGGACCTTGGCCACCATCGCATCCAGTGCCACCGTGCGTTCCAACTCGTCGTTGGGTACCAGCGCCAGCTTGTCGTAGCTCAGCGGCGGCGGCGCGCTGGCCTCGACCGTGTCGTACTGACCGACGCGCACGAAGCTCTCGTAGAATTTCTCGAGGAAACCGCGCTCGATGCTCTTGCGCTTGAGGCGCAGGTCGCGCATGGCTTCGAAGAAGGTATTCTGATCGACGTTGTTCAACGCCCGGTCGGCCATTTCGAACAGGGTATCGTCGGCGTTATCGAACAACACCTGCAGGGCCTGCTTGAGCTGCAGCGCGGCTTTGTCGCGCACCTGCAACAGGACGACAGGCAGGCGCACACTGGCAGGCTGGCTCGCGTGATCGGCGGCAGCCTTGTTCAGTGAAACCACTTTCCCATCGTTCGCCATCAAGACCCCCACCAAGAGAAATAGAGCGTCGACATCCCTGTCAACCACGTGACGTCATTTACCTGACCTCACCGACAGTGATCTCTGACTACCAAGGTGGCAAGCAGTTCAGCGAACACGGGGCTAAGTAGGAGATTGACCGTAAATATGTACGAAAGCTCACAGCAGCCGACCAAATGCACAGCTTTTTACCGTGCGTGAAGGCGCGGGCTACAGGGCTTCGCTCCAAGCGCTGCAGTATCCTATAATCCGGCCACTTTGCCGATGGAGCGCGTCATGTCCAATCTTCGTCTTGCCGATCTGACCGCTGAAATCGAAGCCAACGTGCGCCGTGCGTTGTTCGAAGACGTGGGCAGCGGCGATATCACTGCGCAACTGATCCCGGCCGAGCGCCTGGCCAAGGCCAGCATCATCACCCGCGATGCCTGCATCGTTGCCGGCAGCGCCTGGGTCGATGCCGTGTTTCGCCAGCTCGACCCGCGCGTGGCGGTGCATTGGCAGGTAGTGGATGGGCAGCAGGCCCAGCCCAACCAGCCCTTGTTTCACCTCGAAGGCCCGGCACGCTCGCTGCTGACCGGTGAGCGCAGCGCGCTGAATTTTCTGCAACTGCTGTCGGCCGTGGCCACCCGCGCGCGGTATTTCGCCGAGCGTGTCGGCCATACCCAGGTCAAGCTGCTGGACACGCGCAAGACCGTGCCGGGCCTGCGCCTGGCGCAAAAGTACGCGGTGACCTGCGGTGGCTGCCACAACCACCGGATCGGCCTGTACGATGCCTTCCTGATCAAGGAAAACCACATCGCCGCCTGCGGTGGCGTGGCTCAGGCAGTAGCGGCGGCGCAGCGCATCGCGCCGGGCAAGCCGGTGGAAATCGAAGTCGAAAGCCTGGATGAGTTGCGCGAAGCCCTGGCAGCGGGTGCCGACATCGTCATGCTCGACGAGCTCAGCCTCGCCGACATGCGCGAAGCCGTGAGCATCAATGCTGGCCAGGCCAAACTCGAAGCCAGTGGCGGCATCAACGATTCGACCCTGGTCAGCATTGCCGAAACAGGGGTGGACTACATCTCGATCGGCAGCCTGACCAAGGATGTAAAAGCGGTAGACCTGTCCATGCGCCTGAGCCTGTGACAGCCCACATAGATATCGACCAGCAAAGGTATGGAGTTTTCGCAGTGACCAGCACATCCACCCAAGGCGCTTACCAGGTCTACATCATCCGCATCGACGGCACCCGCTTCGGCCCCTTCGACTCGTCCCTGGAGCCCAACAAGGCGTTGATCTACGAAGTAACGCTCAATGCCGGCGCAGGCGACCGGATCGAATTGCATGACGCCGCCGGAGAGGTACAGACCCACGTGATCTCCAACACCCATTTCCAGCCGCAGATGAGCGACGTGCCCGCCCACTACACCGTTCGCTGGCGCTGATACCCCGCGGGCCTCTGTGATAGCAGAGCTCTGTGAGAGCGGGCTCTGCCCGCGAAGAGGCCAGCAGCCCAACAACCCCCTCCAAGTCCCCCCACATACCCCCAAACAGTAAATTCCCTTGACTCACCGCCACGAATCGCCCAAAGGTGCTCAAACAAAACCCGTGTAAGGAAGCAGCCTTGAGCATCGTCGAACAGTTCCACTCAGGCCTCAAAGCCGCCCTGCCCGCCGCCAGCCTTGACGAACTCGCGTTCGCCACCGGCGCCTCGCCCACCCAACTGGACGCTCTCAAAGAGGTCTACCCGGACTGCCCGGACAGCCTGCTGCAACTGCTTGCCAAGGTGAACGGCACGCACTGGCAGAAGTACGAAAAAGGTGAAGTCTCGGTGCTCATCCTGGGCTCGGACATCGCCGAATACCCGTACTACCTGCGCTCGGTCGAGCAGATCCTCGAAGACCGCGCCGCCAACGACAAAAGCATCGCCGACATCTACGACGACTTCTTTCTGGAAAACCCGGAAATGGTCGATCGACGCATCGACGCCGACGTCAGCCTGGGCGAGCGCCTGTGCTTCTCGCACTGCATGAACAACGGCGGCACGTCCACGCTGTTCATCGACTTCAACCCGACCGGCAAAGGCACCAAAGGCCAGGTCATCCGCTTCGTCCACGACCCGGACGAATACGTGGTCATCGCCGACAGCTTCGACGACTACCTGAAGATGCTGATCGACGACAAGTTCGCGTTCATTCTCGAAGATTGATGCACCAATGACCGAGCTCATTCCACGAATGAGCTCGGTCATTGCATGGATAGTTACAACTCGTATTACCCCTCGGCCTCAGGGCCTTCCCGCACCCCCGCACATCCTTCGTATCACTTCCATTTGTCCGAAAACCCGGCCCTGCGCTACACATAGCTGGGCACCACACATTGACTTGAAAACGGACAGCAACTAAATTCAGTTGCACAAAAGGAGTGGTAATGTCCAGGCATGGAAAGCTGGTCGCCAAACTGATCTCGCAGGAAAGTGAGTTCACATGGCCTGAACTGGTGAGCCTGCTGCAAGGGTTCGGCTTTCAGCCAGTCCAGGGAAGCGGCAGCCGCGTGAAGTTCCACAATGGTAATCCCGCAGCGTTGATCAGCCTTCATCGCCCTCATCCGGGTAGTGAAATCAAGCCCTACATCCGCCGCCAGATCATCGCGCAATTGAAAAATGGAGGCTTGCTGCCATGAACCAACTGCTTCAACACCGCGGCTACTTCGGATCGATCGAAGCAAGCCCGGAAGACGACTGCCTGTATGGCAAAGCACAGTTCATTCGGGCGCTGATCAGCTATGAAGGGCAAACCGTTGCGCAATTGATCGCCGCTTTTCGGGCCGCAGTGGATGACTATCTGGAGACCTGCGCGGATTTGAAGGTCACGCCGGAGATTTCCTGCAAGGGCTCCTTCAATGTGCGCATTGGCCACGAACTGCATCTGGCGGCCAGCATCGCGGCAAATCGGCAAAGCATTACGCTCAATGACCTGACCAAACAGGCACTCGCCAGTTATCTGCATTACGAGTCGACAAACCGTGCCGATTGATCAGCCTGCCAGACACTCCAAGGCTTGAGCGTCAACGCTTGAGCGGCAACTCGCCGATGGCGGGACGGGCGAACAGGTAGCCTTGCTGCAGATCGATACCCAATGATTGCAAGGCCGTGCTTTCACCCACGGTTTCGACGCCCTCGGCCACCACTGTGATGTTCAGCTTGCCGGCCACCAGCACGATCCCCGCCACGATGGCTTGCCGCACAGCGTCTTGATCCAAGGCGCGAGTCAGCGCCATGTCGATTTTCAGCACGTTGGGCTGGAACGTCGCAAGCATGTTCAAACCCGAATACCCCGAACCGAAATCGTCGATTGCCGTAGTGAAGCCCTGCTTCTCGTATTCAGCGAAAATCGACTGCAGATGCGCCGGATCATCCACACGCTCACCTTCGGTGACTTCGAACATCAGCCGATTCAACGGAAAACCGAATTCACGGGCAGCCTCGAGCGTTGCGCGAATGCACGTTTCGGCGCGGTAGACGGCCTTGGGCAGGAAATTGATGCTCAGCAGGCAGTCGGGCAAGTCGAGCAAACCCCACCGGGTTGCCAGTTCGATGGCCTTGACCCGGCAGGCTTGGTCGAAGCGGTAGCGATTGCCATCGTTCACCATACTCAGGATGCTGAACGCGGACTCGCCGTTGATGCCGCGCACCAGCGCCTCGTACGCCCAGGGCTTGCCACTGCGCACGTCGAGAATCGGCTGGAACGCCATGGTGAAGTCGAAACCCAGTGCATCCAGGTTTCGACAGTCGGAACAACCCACTGCCTTGAACGGCTGGGGAAAAATGATCGGGCTCATAGCGAGGCTCCGTGGGCAAAGAACGAATGATAGCGCATTGCCACTTCGACAGCTCATAGCCTCGCTAGATCCGTCTGATTGGCCGAACGGTCAGCCCAGTACGACCAACCGATCCGGTAGCTCGTTACGAGGATGAGTGACCGGCACGTGCTCACGCAACACCTCGCCACACGCCTGGATACAGCCGACAAAACCTTCCATCGTTTCACCGCGCTTGACCCGCGCAGTGAACGCTTCGACGATCGCGTTCCAGGTGTCATCCCCGACGCGACTGGAAATCCCCTCGTCCACCAGAATTTCCACGTACCGTTCTGCCTCCGAAACGAAGATCAACATCCCCGTTCCGCCCTGAGTGTGATGCAATTTGCGCTCCAGAAACTGCCGACGCGCCATGTTCGCCGCTCGCCAATGCCGCACTCGGCGCGGTACCAACGCCGTGGTCAGGGCCGGAATGCGAAACAGCAGCCCCAGCACGATGAAGGTTGCCCATTGCGCCAGCAGCAACTGATGAGCGTTCAGCCAACCGGGGTAATAGTTGATCAGACCCGGCACCAGCAACGCGACCAACCCCGCCCACAACAACGGAATGTAGGTGTAGTCGTCCGAGTGCGGTGCAAGCACCGTGACCAGCTCGGCGTCGGTGTGCAGTTCTGCCTCGGCAATCGCCGTGGCCACGCGCTTCTGCGCGCTTTCGTCCAGTAATGTCATGCTGCGTACCCGCTCGATTTACCAGCCACCCGATGCACCCCCGCCGCCGAAGCCGCCGCCACCGCCACCAAAACCGCCACCGCCGCCGCCGAAACCACCGCCACCACGGCCTCCGCCGCCGAGCAGGCCGCCCAGCACCGCACCCGTGAGTACCGAACGACCACCGCCGCCTCGGCCACCGCGACCCCCTCCGCCACCGCCGCGAATCATTACTATCACGATGATGATCAGAATCAGGAACGCCGGCCATGGCAGACGCTGCTGGTCCTGGCCCTGGTCCTGCGCATTGCTGCGCTGCGGCTCGGCCAGAGGGTCGCCCCCCAGCACCTGCAACATGGCCGCTGCACCCGCACGAATGCCGCCAGCGAAATCGCCTTGGCGAAACGACGGCACGATCACGTTATTGATGATGATGGAGGACTGCGCATCGGTCAGTTGCCCTTCCAGGCCATAACCGACCTCGATGCGCACCTTGCGCTCGGCCTTGGCGACGATCAGCAAGGCGCCATTGTCCTTGCCTTTCTGGCCAATGCCCCAGGCACGCCCGAGCTGGTAGCCGTAATCGGCGATGTCCGTGCCTTGCAGGTCCGGCACGGTGACCACCACGACCTGCTCGGAGGTCGCCTGCTCATGGGCCTCGAGCATCTGGCTGAGCTGGCTGCGGGTCTGCCCGTCGAGCAGGCCCGCCTGGTCCACCACTCGACCGCTGAGCGCCGGAAACTCCAGCGCTCCGGCAGTGACGGCCCACACCAGCATCAACAGCGGCAGGCACCGCCATGGCTTCATTGGAACTTCACGCTCGGCGCTTGCTCGGCATTGGGTGCCGTGGCCTTGAAGTTCTCGCGAACTTTCTGATCACGGTACATGGTCATCTGCCACAGCTTGCCGGGGAAGGTACGGATCTCGGTGTTGTACTTCTCGACCGAGGCAATGAAGTCACGACGCGCTACCGCAATACGGTTCTCGGTGCCTTCGAGCTGCGACTGCAACGCCAGGAAGTTCTGGTTCGACTTCAGGTCGGGATAACGCTCGACGGTCACCATCAAACGGCTCAAGGCGCCGCTGAGTTGCTGCTGGGCCTGATCGAACTGCTGCAGCTTGGCCGGATCGTCCAGCGTGTTGGCATCGACCTGGATCGACGTGGCCTTGGCGCGTGCCTCGATCACTCGAGTCAAGGTGTCCTGCTCCTGCTTGGCATAGCCCTTCACCGTTTCCACCAGATTGGGGATCAGGTCGGCACGGCGCTGGTACTGGTTCTCCACCTGAGCCCAGGCCGATTTCACCTGTTCGTCATATTGCGGAATGTTATTGACGCCGCAGCCACTGAGCAGCGTGGTGAACATCAGCACGGTCAACAACCGTGTGCGCAGGGAAATGGTCATGGTGGGGTCAAGCTCCTTGGAAGGCAGTGGTCATGGCCACTGCAACGCGCCGACGCCCGGTTCGGGTCGACGCTTGAATAGGTGAGGTTAGCAGGCCTGGCTGGGCGAAACGCCAAATCGCAGACAAAGAAAAGCCCGCCGACGGGGAGGAAAGCGGGCTTGAAGAAGGAGCAAGGTCAACATTACGCCCAAGAATGTAAATGCCGCGTGAAACGGATGTGAACGGACGGTTAGCTGCACTTTTCTCCTTTTTCACGACATCAACGACCGTCGGCGATCTTGCGTTCGATCTCGGCGGTCTTGCGCTGCAAGGTCTCGGCGTCCTGCTCTTTCTCCTTGATGGAGGTAGGCGTGATGACCTTGTCGACGCCTTCGGTGGCAGGCGTTTCATTTTCGATATCGCGCTCGACCACGTTCACCGGCTTGCCGCTGGCATCGAGGGTCGGGGCTTTTGGCTGGATTTCATCGCGTGTGGTCATGGTAGGAAGCCTCTGATGATAGGTAGAGATTCGAGGCATTGCAGGCAAGGTAAGTTCCTGTGCAACGCTTCGGACTGCACCTTGGCCGAGGGCGCCGGTCACAGCTTCTTTGGGAGGAAAAACCATGGCCATCTCCGTCAAGAAACTCGAAGGCAATGACATCCCCGAGCAGTACCGGACACACGACATGGACCCGGTGTTTCAGGTTCAGGACAGCGAAGGACAGTTGCACATACGCACCAGTGACGTGGAAGCCGCTGCCCTGGCAGTGGAATTCAGCGAACAGGACAAGCAGCCCGAGTGACCGAGCAAGGGGTGCAGGACGTTGCCGACCTGCACCCCTCGTTCAATGGCCCCGCCTAATCGCCCAGCAACCACACTCCGGCGCTGACCAATGCCGCAATCAGCGTGCCGCCGAACAAGGCGTACTCGAGCTTGCTACGATTCAGCGCCTGGATCACGTGGTCGATGTAGGCCTCGATATCCGCCGCCCGGCGGCGCATCTCCAGGCCTTCGATGACGTCCTGCACGCGTGCATCCAACAACGGCGATACACACAGATAGACCGAAGCGTAGCTGGCCATAATGATGAAGAAGTATTTCACGGTTGGCATCCTTGCCCAGAGTCAGGGGCGGGCTTATAGGCTGTCGGCACACAGGACGAAAACGATACAGGTCGAGGCAAACAATCGCCATTCCCGGCGCCGATTGAATAAAAGCCCAACGTCGAATCATGTACAACGTATGGACTAAAAACAACGACGCACGTACATGACTGTTTTCTACCTCAAGCTACTCATCACGCCGCTGCTCATGCTGTTCATCTCCATCGCTGCCAAACGCTGGGGTACGCACGTTGGCGGGCTGCTGTCCGGGCTTCCAGTGACCTCCGCCGTGGTGATGCTGTTTCTCAGCCTCGAACAAGGCCCGGGGTTCGTGGCAATGGCAGTGCCCGGCGCATTGGCCGGCGTGGCGGCAATTCAGGCGACCTACCTGTTCTATCTTGCGGTGACCCGCCGTGTTTCGGTAGTGCTCGGATGCCTGGCCGCCGTGGTGTTCTACGTTGCCACAGCGCTACTGATGAACCGGCTGGGGTCACCCATTGCCTCCATCGCCATTACCCTGTGCCTGGTGGTGGTGCTGATTCGGGTGACGTCGAACGATGGCAAACCCCTGGCGCGCCCGGTTGCGTTACCCCACTGGATCATTCCCATGCGGATGTTGACCGCTACCCTCCTGCTGCTACTGATCACCGCAGGGGCGCAGTGGTTGGGCCCCGTGGTCAGCGGCTACCTGGCGCCCATTCCGATCATCGCCTGGCCGCTCGCCGTTTTTGCGCATGTGCAAGGCGGACGCCAGGAACTCGCGGCGATTGTCAGAGGCAACGCGATTGGCGCCGTCGGCGTGATCGGCTTCTACCTCAGCTTGCAGGAGATGGTAGTGCAACTAGGCATACTGCCCGCCGTGGCGACAGGCGTGTTGCTGGCGGTACTGTTGACGGCTGGGGTTGCGCGCCTGGCCAACTTGCGTCGGGGTTAAGCTGAACTGGCCATATCCGATGCATGAACGAAACATAACTTGTTGCCTTCAGGGTCCCGGCAATAGGCGCCGTAGTAGTCCTCTGAATACTGCGGCCGCAAACCCGGCGCCCCCTCGTCGCTGCCACCGTTGTCCAACGCTGCCTGCCACGCGTCCCGCACCTGCTGCTGCGACTGCGCCGCAAAGCTGACCTGCATGCCGTTGCCCCAAGTGGCCGGGAGGCCGTTGAACGGGAGCTGGACGTAGACCTGGGGCCAGGGCTTATCGGGCCGTTGCCAACCAGCGCCGGCAGGGCCGCCGTCATTTTCTTCGGGAAGGCGGATGAGGCCCAAGGCTTGGAAGATGTGATCGTAGAAAGCGACCATTTTTGGGAGATCGCGGGCGCCGATTTGGATGTGGCTGAACATGGGGGGCTCCTGGGCATGTCGTGTGGGCTATCCATGTAAGGAACCGAACTGGAAAGCTTTATGCCCTGCTCCCGATTCACTACTGCGCCATGATTGCCTGATATCTCTTTTGATACTCGTCGTAAGGCAAGTTCTGCTGCATCAGCAAATCGATCTGCCGATCTTTGTACTCAGCGGACGACAATGGGGCGGGCGTTGCTGTCGGTGCTGGTTGGGGAGACGCAACTGCCTGTCGGGCAGGCACCTGAACTGGAGGCTGCGCTGAGCCTAGGTAATTAAGTGGCGCAGATACGCTGCCCAGATTACCCAAGCACTGATATTTTTTTGAGACCCGCCACGCCGAACAATCACCAAAACCGCGTCTGGCAGTGCATTCCTGGGTGGCTCCGCCAAAAGGCTCTGCGTCTACGTAGCCCCACAGGGAGCATTTGGACCGGGCGATGGTGTACGCCTGCTTCAGATCGACAACCGGCGCTTCCAGATAATTGAAATCATAGGCAACGTCGATGACGCCATCCGCACGGCTGCCTCCGGTGGCGTAGAAATCTTTGTGAGTGGAGCAGGCGGGCAGTGCCGCCAGAAACACAAAAGCCACTGCGAGGCGGCTGAATCCTGTGAGAACCATGGTGATTTCCGTATTCTGGGTTGCGGCATCATCATTTTCAGAACCGAATTTGACGATGTTGAGAGAGTGTTACTGTGTTGGGGATGGTGCCGGAGATAGGAATCGAACCTACGACCTTCGCGTTACGAGTGCGCTGCTCTACCGACTGAGCTACACCGGCTTAGTTATAGAGGAAAAACATATGGCTACTGACCTTAAAACGAGTCAAACTCCAGGGCATTCGACAATAGAATCAATAGCGCTAACCGAACTGGTGCAGGCCCACCCGCCGGCATTGGTTCGAGACCATGTCATAGTTTTTCCGTTGATTGATGCCGGTCCATTAGCGACGGTGCACGTGATAGTGGCCAGCCCAGAAGATGCAAAACCTGTAGCCGTGATACTGCTGCAATTTGCGGTAGTGCTCGGAGCCGAAATGTCGGCTGTCGAATTCACATCAACCCCTTGGTCCAAAGCCATCTGGACGTCTCGCTTTAGCATGCTCATTTCAGAAAACCCGGCCGTGAGCTTGGCCCTTGCCGAGTACTTAAGGAACAAGGGGATGGCGATGGCCGATATGATCCCTAAAATAGCGACCACTATCATCAACTCAATAAGCGTGAAAGCTCTTGAAGATTTCATAACACGCCACCATTAACGCTAAGAAGATCCACGTAGTAGTGCCTACGTGGATCGCCTATTATCTCAGGAACAGCCTTTGGGTTTGTAATCGCCAAGGCTAGCGGTAGAACAAGCCCAACCACCAGTGCCTCGAGTCAGCGTGATGGTCCCACCCGAGATAGCGGTCGGCGCATTCTGCAGGGTGCACAGGATTGAACCTGTTTGTCCGTCGGTGATTGTCCAAGCACAGTTAGATGTAGTCGTAGCATTGAGCGCAGCGGCGGTTACAGTAGTACCGGAGTTCAGCAAATCCTCAAAGTTGATTTTGAGCCCTGAAGCCTCAGCAAGACCAGCAGACGCTTTGGCGCGCGCTTGATACTTGGAATACTGTGGAATGGCGATCGCTGCAAGAATGCCGATGATCGCTACAACGATCATAAGCTCAATCAGCGTAAAACCCTTTTGCGCTTTCATATACCTACTCTCCAATAAAATGAAGGTCGGAGGACCTAAAGTCTACAAAGCAAAACCCATGCCATTTTTTAGGTCACTCATACCCGCGCAAATCCATCCATACCTAATCAAAGCGGGAGTAAAAAAAGCAACAAAGTGACATTTTTTGTCAGGTGCATTTATCTTGATTGGCACCCCGCTCTGACTGCGCTATAAAAGACGCACTAAAGGAGCACGCATTCAAATGAACGATATCGCCCTAACCGGCTTGGCCAAGCAGCTCGTCGTTGCCGAATTGCTTACTGACAAGGAAGCGTTGCTGGCGCTTACCCAAGCGCAGCGTCAAAAAATACCGTTCGTGAATTACCTGGTGCAGAATCGCTTGGCAAAGAGTCGAGAGGTTGCAGAAATTGCCGCTGATCAGTTCGGTGTGTCCCTGCTTGACCTGCACGCAGTTGACCGCGATGGATTTCCAAAAAATCTCGTTAGCGAAAAACTTATTAGGCAACACCATGCGCTGCCTTTATGGCGCAGAGGCAATAAGCTTTTTATCGGGCTGTCCGACCCCACCAATCATCTCGCAACGACGGACATCCAATTCAGTACGGGCTTAACCACAGAGGCCATACTGGTAGAAGATGACAAACTTACTGAAGCCATCGAAAAGTTTTTTGACAATGGCTCAACTGGACTTGAAGAGCTCAGCGATGTCGACTTGGAAGGATTGGACATCCAAAGTGGCCATGACGACAAGGACGAGCCTATTGCCCAAGATTCAGATGATGCACCTGTCGTTCGCTTCGTAAACAAAATGCTACTCGACGCCATACGAAGCGGATCATCCGACTTGCATTTCGAGCCGTACGAGAAGACCTATCGGGTCAGATTCAGAACCGATGGCATCCTGCGAGAAATTGCCAAACCGCCTATCAATCTATCAGGCCGCATAGCTGCACGCCTGAAAGTGATGGCGAGCTTAGATATTTCAGAGCGCAGAAAACCTCAAGATGGTCGTATCAAGATGCGCATCTCGAAGTCTAAATCGATTGATTTTCGCGTTAATACGCTCCCCACACTCTGGGGGGAAAAGATAGTGATGCGTATACTGGACCCGTCCAGCGCACAGATGGGCATCGATGCCCTTGGGTATGAACCCGATCAAAAGGCGCTGTATCTCGAAGCGCTGAGTCAGCCTCAGGGCATGATTCTGGTTACCGGCCCTACGGGTTCGGGCAAGACGGTTTCGTTATACACAGGTATTAACATCCTTAACACGATCGATATAAACATTTCCACCGCCGAGGACCCTGTGGAAATTAACATGGAAGGGATCAATCAAGTCAATGTTAACCCCAAGCAGGGTATGGACTTCGCGCAAGCGTTGCGTTCGTTTTTGCGCCAAGATCCCGACGTGATCATGGTCGGCGAGATCCGTGATCTCGAGACCGCAGAAATTGCGATCAAGGCTGCACAGACTGGACATTTGGTTCTCTCTACCTTGCACACCAACAGCGCGGCCGAGACGCTTACCAGGCTTCAAAACATGGGAATTGCCAGCTTTAATATTGCCACCTCGGTGAGCCTTATCATCGCTCAGCGTTTGGCTAGAAAGCTTTGCCCGCACTGCAAACGCGAGGCTGACATTCCGCGCGAGGCATTGATCTCAGAAGGTTTCCCCATTGAAACCATCGGTGGCTTCAAAGTTTACGAGCCTGTCGGATGTGATCAGTGCAACGGTGGCTATAGAGGCAGACAGGGTATCTACGAGGTGGTGAAAAACACCAAAGCCTTGCAACAGATCATCATGGAAGCTGGTAACGCTATAGAGATCGCTACGCAAATGAGGAAAGAGGGATTCAACGATTTACGCACCTCTGGACTGTCCAAGGTTATGCAAGGCGTTACAAGTCTCGCAGAAATAAATCGTATAACCAAGGACTAGTAAAATGGCTATCAAACCTGACAAGATCCATAACTTCTCTTGGGAGGGTGTTGACCGAAAGGGTACCAAAGTCGCAGGCGAAATCAAAGGGCATAATATCGCCACGGTAAAGGCCTTGCTTCGAAAGCAGGGAGTAGCGTCGACCAAGATAAGAAAGAAAACCGATTCTATTTTTGGAGGCGGCAAAAAAATCAAGCCCATTGACATCGCACTGTTTACACGCCAAATGTCTACTATGATGAAAGCCGGAGTTCCGCTTCTGCAATCCTTCGATATCATAAGCGAGGGTTCAGAAAACGTCCGCATGACAAAGCTGGTCAACGGTATAAAACAGGACGTAGCAGCAGGCAATAGTTTCGCCATATCGCTACGCAAAAAGCCTGAGTACTTTGACGAGTTGTATTGCAATCTTGTAGATGCCGGTGAACAGGCAGGTGCACTGGAAGCGTTGCTTGAAAGGGTTGCCACATACAAAGAAAAGACGGAGCTATTGAAAGCAAAGATAAAAAAAGCAATGACGTACCCCATTGCGGTCCTGTTAGTGGCTGCTGTTGTATCGTCCATTCTTTTGATAAAGGTTGTTCCTCAGTTTCAATCTGTTTTTGCGGGCTTTGGAGCCGAGCTGCCAGCGTTCACCCAAATGGTTATCGGGCTTTCTGAGGCATTGCAAAACTGGTGGCTTATTTTCCTGGCAGGCATCTTTGCCGCGATTTTTTTATTCAAGAATGCGCACAAGAGAAGTCAAAAGTTTCGAGACGCAATCGACCGCCTTCTGTTGAAAATTCCGGTGGTAGGCAAGTTGATCTACAAATCGGCGATAGCCCGTTATGCGCGCACGCTCTCCACCACTTTCGCCGCTGGCGTGCCGTTGGTCGAAGCGCTTGATTCCGTAGCTGGCGCTACCGGCAACGTCGTCTTCAAAAACGCCGTAAACCGGATCAAGGCCGACGTTTCCACCGGTATGCAGCTCAACTTTTCCATGCGCTCAACCGGTGTGTTCCCTACCCTTGCCATCCAAATGACCGCCATCGGCGAAGAATCCGGCGCTCTGGACGACATGCTCGACCGCGTAGCAACCATCTACGAAGCCGAAGTCGACAACATGGTCGACAGCCTCACCAGCCTCATGGAGCCGATGATCATGGCGGTACTGGGCGTGGTGGTCGGTGGCCTGGTTATTGCGATGTACCTCCCCATCTTCCAACTCGGCTCCGTCGTCTAACATGCTCCTACTTGAATTCTTGGCCAGCCCGCTGGCCCTGATGTTCTGCGCCCTCCTCCTGGGCCTCATCATCGGCAGCTTCCTCAACGTCCTCATCCATCGCCTGCCCATCATGCTCGACCGTGACTGGACCACGCAGTCTCGAGAAATGCTTGGCCTGCCCCCAGAGCCCAAGGGCGGGACGTACAACCTGCTGCTGCCCCACTCCGAATGCCCGCACTGTGCCCACAAGATCCGCGCCTGGGAGAACATTCCGGTGGTGAGCTACCTGATGCTGCGGGGCAAGTGTGCCAGTTGTCGGGCGAAGATCAGCCTGCGTTATCCGCTGGTGGAACTGGCCACGGGCATCTTGAGTGCCTTTGTGGTGTATCACTTCGGCTTGAGCTGGCAGGCCGGTGCGTTTTTGCTGCTGACCTGGGGCTTGCTGGCGATGAGTCTGATCGATGCCGATCACCAATTGCTGCCGGATGTGCTGGTGCTGCCGTTGCTGTGGCTGGGGTTGATCGTCAATGGCCAGGGGTTGTTTACCAATCTCTACGACGCGCTGTGGGGCGCGGTGGCGGGTTATCTGAGCCTGTGGCTGGTGTATTGGGTGTTCAAGTTGATCACCGGCAAGGAAGGCATGGGCTACGGCGATTTCAAGTTGCTGGCCATGCTCGGGGCTTGGGGTGGCTGGCAGATATTGCCGCTGACCATTCTGTTGTCGTCGCTGGTGGGAGCGGTGCTGGGGGTGTTGATGCTGCGGATGCGCAACGCGCAAACCAGTACGCCGATCCCGTTCGGGCCTTATCTGGCCATCGCGGGGTGGATTGCATTGCTGTGGGGTGATCAAATAACCACTTCATACATGCAGTTTGCCGGGTTCCGATGACAACAGCTGTGGATAAACCTTGGGTGCTGGGCCTCACCGGTGGCATCGCCAGCGGCAAGAGCGCGGCAGCGCAACGCTTTGCCGAGTTGGGCGTGCACGTGGTGGACGCCGATCAGGCTTCGCGCTGGGTGGTGGAGCCAGGGCGGCCAGCGCTGGCGGCGCTGGTGCAGCGCTATGGTGCGGCGCTGTTGCAGGCCGATGGCAGCCTCGACCGTGGGGCGTTGCGCAAGGTGATCTTCGAGGATGCGCAAGAGCGGCGCTGGGTCGAGGCTTTGCTGCATCCGTTGATCGCCGAGGAAATCGCCCGGTCGCTGGCTTCGGCGACGTCGCCCTATGCGGTGTTCGTGTCGCCGCTGATGGTCGAGTCGGGGCAGTACCGGACCACGCAGCGCTTGCTGGTGGTGGATGCACCGGAGGCGGTGCGGGTTGCGCGGACCTTGCTGCGCGATCACACCACGCCCGAGCAGGTCCAGGCGATTCTGAAAGCCCAGGCGAGCCGCGAGCAGCGGCTGGCGCTGGCGGACGATGTGCTGGTCAACGACCGCGATCTGGCTTGGCTGCACTCGGAAGTCGAGCGGCTGCATGCTTTTTATCTGACTTTGCGTGGAGGCCGAGAATGAGCCAACCCTTGACCGTTGATTGCCCGACTTGCGGGGCGCCGGTGGAATGGACGGCAGCGAATGCGAACAGGCCGTTCTGTTCCGATCGCTGCAAATTGATTGACCTGGGGGCCTGGGCGTCCGAGGAGCACAAGATTCCGGTGAGCCCGGATGCCGAGGACGACCTGTTCAGCGAGGACCTGCCACCGCGCGGGCATTGAGGCGGTCGGGCACCAGGCGATAGTGCTTGCACCTGTGCCTGGTTCGCGGCCGCGGACCGCTCCTACAGTGGATATCGGGTACCTGTGGGAGCGGTCATCGGCCGCGAAGGGGGCTCTGCGGATTGTCTGGGATACCGCGGTGCATGGTTCGCGGCCAGGGACCGCTCCTACAGGGTATCTACAGGGCGGTCACGCCAATTCGAACAATACCTCTTGCGCACCTTCCCACAAGGTCTTCACGCCCAAGGCGCGGAGGTTTTCCTTGCCCTGAACCACGGTAAGGAAATGGTTGCCGGCCAACTGCCCCATCTTGCTGGCGAAGCAGCAGGATCCGTAGGCCAGCAGAATTTCCGTCTCGCTGTACGGGCCCGGATAGAACAACACGTCCCCCACCGACGGGTGGCTGGTGTGGTTCTCGAACCCGACCGGCTCGTCACCGCGCAGCAACTGGAATTCACCCAGCGGCACCCAGCACGCCTCGCCACTCCAGCGCACATGGATGATCTTCTGCCGATACGGCAGCAGCTTGAGAAACGCATCCACCGTCTGCGGTGCATCGGGATGGGTTTCGGCCAAGAATTCGTAGCCGCCGGAGGTGATCTTGATGCTGGGCATGGTGCAGCTCCTGGGAAAATCCCATCCTTACCCATCGCCGAGATATTTTGAAGCGTCGGCCGTTATTCTTTTCGTCGCACAGGCGGGCTAAGCTAGGGCCATGGATGACTCCGACTACCTGCGTTTGCTCACCAGCCAGGCCGAACAGGCCAATGCCTTCCTCTCCAATGCGCGCAAGTGGGAGCGCGAGCGTTGGGTGTGCGAGCGCCTGTTGCAGGGCCTGAACATCGCCTACCGTGACGATGAATTCACCCCCGCCGGCCAGGAGCCGCCGGACGTGCTGTTCCGTGAAGCCAGTTTCGAAGTGTTCTTCGTGCTCGACGAAGGGCGCAGGCTCAACGATGAATGGCGCGAGGAGTTGCAGCGCCGCCGCAGCGCTTTCTCCCTCAGCCAACTGGTCCGGCGCGAGGCACGCCCCAAACGCATCCGCGCCCCCGAGCTGCTGCAGCGGCTGGCACCGACCTTGCGCAAGAAAGCCCACAACTACCGCGAACGCGGGCTGGACCTCGGTGAGCTGGACATCATTGCCTTCGCCAGCCTCAAGCGCGAAACCCTGGACTTGAACAGCCATTTTCCGCCGCCTACCGAGTTTCTTCGCCAAGGCTGGCGCTCGCTGTCGCTGGTCGGACCCACCTTTGCCCGGGTCTTGTTCGCTCATCCGGATGCGCCGGATTTCCTGCGCAACAACCTGGGCCGCAGCATCGTTTTCGATGTGGGCATCAGTTTGTGAACCCACCCTTTTACCAGTCATGGCGCAGGGGCCGTGCGGATGATACAAAGCGCTCTCGCCCGCACCGCCTGTCAGGAACCCTGTAGCCTTGCCAGCGTCTGAAACGTCTACCTGTTCAGGGTCGCCTGCCCTGCCACGTGACACTCGCCCATTGATCGGCGGTCACTCGTGCGCGCCTCGGTTGCAAGTCGAGCACCTGCTCCTTGCCCTGGGGACAGCCGTAGCAGGGCTTGTCGATCCATCTGTTCGAAGGTGTGGAGCTCTGAGCTGCCTTGCGCTCGCCCGCCCCTCGCAGACACCCGAATTCGTTAACCTTATGAGAGCTTTCCATGACACATCGCATCGTTATTGTCGGCGGCGGCGCCGGCGGCCTGGAACTGGCCACCAGCCTGGGCAAGACCCTGGGCAAGCGCGGTACGGCCAGCGTCACGCTGGTGGACGCCAACCTGACCCATATCTGGAAACCACTGCTGCATGAAGTGGCCGCCGGCTCCCTGAATTCGTCTGAAGACGAGCTCAACTATGTGGCTCAGGCCAAGTGGAATCATTTCGAGTTTCAGCTTGGCCGCATGAGCGGTCTGGATCGCGCGGCCAAGCAGATCCAATTGAGCGCCACCCTCGATCCGGAAACCGGCCTGGAGCTGGTCCCGGCGCGCAGCATCGGCTATGACACCCTGGTGATTGCGGTAGGCAGCACCACCAACGACTTCGGCACCCAGGGGGCGGCGGAGCACTGCCTGTTCCTCGACACTCGCAAGCAGGCCGAGCGTTTCCACCAGCAACTGCTCAATCACTACCTGCGCGCCCATGCCGGGCACGACGAGAGTCGCGCGCAGATCAGCGTCGCCATCGTTGGCGCCGGTGCTACCGGTGTCGAGCTGGCAGCCGAGTTGCACAACGCGGCAAAAGAACTGGCGGCTTACGGCTTGGGCCGCATCGCGCCGGAGAACATGCGCATCACCTTGATCGAAGCCGGCCCACGGGTGCTGCCGGCGCTGCCCGAGCGCATCGGCCAGCCGGTGCACCAGACCTTGGAGAAGCTCGGTGTGACGGTCTTGACCAATGCCGCGGTGAGCGAGGTGACTGCCGAAAGCCTGCTGACCAGCAGCGGCCAGGTGATTCCGGCCAGTTTGAAGGTGTGGGCAGCCGGTATTCGTGCGCCTGGCTTCCTCAAGGAGATTGATGGCCTGGAAACCAACCGCATCAATCAGTTGGTGGTACGCCCTACCCTGCAGTCCACCCGTGACGATGACATCTTTGCCTTCGGTGACTGTGCGGCGTGCCCGCAGCCGGGCACCGACCGCAACGTGCCACCGCGCGCGCAGGCAGCTCATCAGCAGGCCTCGTTGCTGGCCAAGTCGCTGAAGCTGCGCATCGAAGGCAAGGCGTTGCCGGAGTACACCTACAAGGATTACGGCTCGCTGATTTCCCTCTCGCACTTTTCGGCGGTGGGCAACCTGATGGGCAACCTGACCGGCAGCGTCATGCTGGAAGGCTGGTTGGCGCGGATGTTCTACGTGTCGCTGTACCGGATGCACCAGGCGGCGCTGTATGGTCTGTTCCGCACCGGCATGCTGATGCTGGGCAGCCGTATCGGACGAGGCACGGAGCCGCGATTGAAGCTGCATTGACCCATCGTTGCCTGCAATCCCCGTAGCAGCGGCGCGAGCCGCGTCATTGGCGATGCGGTGTGCCTGGTACACCGCGGTGAGGCCGGACGTGGCTCGCGCCGCTGCTACAGGGGTACGCGCAGGCCGCGTTACCGGCTACGTGGTGTGTCTGATACAACGGGTGCTGCCGGACGCGGCTTGCGCCGCTGCTACAGGGGCGGAATGGAAGGCAAAAAAAAAGGCGCCCATGACAGGCGCCTTTTTTCATGAATATGGTCGGGGTAAGGGGATTCGAACTCCTGACATCCTGCTCCCAAAGCAGGCGCGCTACCGGACTGCGCTATACCCCGGTACAAAAAAGGCACCCGGAAGGCGCCTTTTCTGCTGCCCACCGGTGTTAATCGGTGGGGCTTTTTAAGATTCGATCCAGCGAACCGGAATCAAAAATGGTGGGTCGTGTGGGATTCGAACCTACGACCAATTGGTTAAAAGCCAACTGCTCTACCAACTGAGCTAACGACCCAAATATGGTCGGGGTAAGGGGATTCGAACTCCTGACATCCTGCTCCCAAAGCAGGCGCGCTACCGGACTGCGCTATACCCCGATATGAAATTTGGCTCCGTGACCAGGACTCGAACCTGGGACCCAATGATTAACAGTCATTTGCTCTACCGACTGAGCTATCACGGAACTATCAATTTCAGTACATCTACAACCGCTGCAGCTTCAAGCCTGTATCACTACCGCCTTGAACTCTTCGACCCGTTCGCATCGCTGCGTTCATGTCTCTGAGGCGCGCTATTCTACAATTTTCAAAACCTCTGTCAACCCTTTAAATTGCTTTCAAGACACTGATTTGCAACTTTTTTTCAGAACCGGTGAAGCCAGTGGCTCTGCGGGATGACGTACAGCGGGGCGCACTTTACAAGCCTTGAAACGAAAATGCAACGGTAAATCAATGGGGTGGGTTAGTGAGGGCCTCTTCGCGGGCAGAGGGCTTGCCGCCCGCCCCGCTCCCACTAAAGCCTGAGTACCTGTGGGAGCGGGCTCTGCCCGCGAAAAGGCCCTCACTGCCACTCATCACTCAAGCAAACACAATCTCATCATCCACCACCGACGCCTGCACCGATGTCCCTGGCAGGAATTTGCCCGAGAGAATCAGCTGTGCCAGCGGGTTCTCGATCCAGCGCTGAATCGCACGCTTCAACGGACGCGCGCCATACACCGGGTCGTAGCCCACCGCGATCAGCTTATCCAGCGCCTCGTCGCTCAGCTCCAGGCTCAGATCGCGCTCGGCCAGACGGCTGCGCAAGCGGGCCAGCTGGATCTGCGTGATCCCGGCGATCTGGTCGCGCGCCAGCGGCTCGAAGATCACCACCTCGTCGATCCGATTGACGAACTCGGGCCGGAAATGGCTGGTGACCGCATCCATGACCGCCGCGCGCTGCGCCTCGCGGTCGCCGACCAGCTCCTGGATGCGCGCCGACCCCAGGTTCGAAGTCATGACGATCACGGTGTTGCGGAAGTCCACGGTACGTCCGTGGCTGTCGGTCAGACGGCCATCTTCCAGCACTTGCAACAGCACGTTGAACACGTCCGGGTGAGCCTTTTCGACTTCATCGAGCAGCAACACCGAGTACGGTTTGCGACGCACCGCTTCGGTCAGGTAGCCGCCCTCTTCATAGCCAACGTAGCCGGGTGGCGCACCGATCAGGCGAGCGACCGAATGCTTCTCCATGAACTCGGACATGTCGATGCGCACCATCGCTTCTTCGGTATCGAAGAGAAACTCGGCCAGCGCCTTGCACAGCTCAGTCTTGCCCACACCGGTCGGGCCGAGGAACATGAACGAGCCGCTGGGCCGGTTGGGATCGGACAATCCGGCACGCGAGCGCCGCACTGCGTTGGACACCGCCACCACGGCCTCTTCCTGGCCGATCACGCGCTGGTGCAGCAGGCTTTCCATCTTCAGCAGCTTGTCGCGCTCGCCTTCGAGCATCTTCGACACGGGAATCCCCGTCCACTTGGAAACCACCTCGGCGATTTCTTCCTCGGTCACCTTGCTGCGCAGCAACTGGTTCTCGCTTTTGCCGTGCTGGTCGACCATCTGCAGGCTGCGTTCCAGATCGGGGATGACCCCGTACTGCAACTCGGCCATACGGCTCAAATCCCCGCGCCGACGCGCTGCTTCCAGTTCTTGACGCGATTGTTCGATCTTCTGCTGAATCTGCGCCGACCCCTGCACTTCGGCTTTTTCCGAGGTCCAGATCTCTTCCAGGTCGGCGTATTCGCGCTCCAGTCGGTTGATTTCCTCGGTCAGTTTTTCCAGACGCTTGATCGCGGCTTCGTCATCCTCTTTCTTCAGGGCCTGGGACTCCACCTTGAGCTGGATCAGACGGCGCTCCAGGCGGTCGAGCACTTCGGGCTTGGAGTCGATCTCCATGCGGATGCGGCTGGCCGCCTCGTCGATCAGGTCGATGGCCTTGTCGGGCAACTGGCGGTCAGTGATATAGCGATGGCTGAGCTTGGCTGCCGCGATGATCGCGCCGTCAGTGATGGCCACCTTGTGGTGAACCTCGTAGCGCTCCTTGAGGCCACGCAGGATGGCGATGGTGTCTTCCTCGCTCGGCTCCTCGACCAGCACCTTCTGGAAGCGCCGCTCCAGGGCGGCATCCTTCTCGATGTACTGGCGGTACTCGTTGAGCGTGGTGGCACCTACGCAGTGCAGCTCGCCACGGGCCAGTGCCGGCTTGAGCATATTGCCCGCATCCATCGAGCCTTCGCCTTTGCCGGCGCCGACCATGGTGTGCAGTTCGTCGATGAACAGAATGATCTGCCCTTCCTGCTTGGACAGCTCATTGAGCAGCGACTTCAGGCGCTCCTCGAACTCGCCGCGAAACTTGGCGCCGGCGATCAGCGCGCCCATGTCCAGGCTGAGCAGGCGTTTGCCGCGCAAGCCATCGGGGACTTCGCCATTGATGATGCGCTGGGCCAGGCCTTCGGCGATGGCAGTCTTGCCTACACCGGGCTCACCGATCAGTACCGGGTTGTTCTTGGTGCGGCGCTGCAGCACCTGGATGGTCCGACGGATTTCGTCGTCACGGCCGATCACCGGGTCGAGCTTGCCTTCCTCGGCGCGCTTGGTCAGGTCGACGGTGTATTTTTCCAGGGCCTTGCGCGACTCCTCGGCGTTGGGGTCGTTGACCGCCTCGCCACCGCGCAGGTTGCTGATGGCATTTTCCAGCGCTTTCTTGCTGACGCCCTGGCCCAACAGCAGCTTGCCCAGCTTGCTGTTGTCATCCATGGCCGCCAGCAGTACCAGTTCGCTGGAGATGAACTGATCACCCTTCTGCTGCGCCAGCCGGTCGGCCTGGTTGAGCAGGCGCGCCAGGTCCTGGGACATGTTGACGTCGCCGGTCGGGTTCTGGATTTTCGGCAGCTGGTCGAGCTCTTTGCTCAGTGCCTTGCGCAGGCTGTTGACGTCGAAGCCCACCTGCATGAGCAACGGACGGATCGAACCGCCCTGCTGGTCGAGCTGCGCCTGCATCAGATGCGCCGGTTCGATGGCCGGATGGTCCATGCCAACGGCCAGGGATTGTGCGTCGGATAACGCGAGTTGAAGCTTGCTGGTCAAACGGTCTATACGCATGAGTCACCTTCCTGAAAAAGGGCAGGCCGGAGCGATGGATACACCTGATGAAGAAAACCTGCCGGGGATGACAGTTAGATGGGGGGTGTTGGTGAAGATTCAAGGTTGGGGGTTGCAGATCTAGATAGGTTGTGTCAGTGCCGGCCTCTTCGCGGGCAGAGCCCCGCTCCCACAAATGCAGATTGATGGCCTCTCAGCGAGGCCAGTGTGGGAGCCGGGCTCTGCCCGCGAAGGGGCCATCGGCTGCGAAGCTAGGGTTCCAGCCACACCAGTGAAGCGAATCGCCCGGTGACCGACGCGCGACGATAGGAAAAGAACCGCTCATCTTCCACGGTACACATCCCCCCGCCATACACCGCCGTCACCCCCACCGCAGCGAGGCGAATCCGCGCCAAGGCATAGATATCAGCCAGGAACTTGCCAGGCGCAGCACCTGGCACGAATGCCTCACCCGCTTGCGGGTGGGTGACCATGAACGCCTCACGCACCTCGGCGCCGACCTCGAACCGACGCGGACCGATGGCTGGCCCCAGCCAGGCCATCAGTTGCCCGGGCGGTTCCTGGAAACCATCGACAGTGGCTTCCAGCACCCCGGCCGCCAACCCGCGCCACCCGGCGTGGGCCGCTGCCACGCGGGTACCTGCCCGATTGCAGAACAACGCAGGCAGGCAATCGGCAGTCATGGCGGTGCAGGCAATGCCGGGGGTGGTGGTCCAGCTCGCATCCGCCTCGAGCACGCGGCTCGGGTCGGCCTCGACCACACGGATCCCATGCACCTGGTTCAGCCAGGCCGGCAGGATGCCGAAGTGGGCAGTCAGACGCAGGCGGTTCTGCACCACGCACTGTGGATCGTCGCCCACATGCGCGCCCAGGTTCAAACTGGCATACGGCGCCGGGCTGACGCCGCCTTCACGGGTGGTCACGCAGGCCCTCACCGACGCCGGAGCCGGCCAGTCGGGAAACAGCAGGCCCTGCGCGAACGTGGTCACCCGATGAAGGCCTCACGATCCTGCTTGAGCAGCGACAGCAGCCAGACGAAGTCGTCGGGCAAGGGCGATTCCCAGCCCATGCGCTCACCGGTCGTCGGATGATCCAGCTCGAGGAAGCGCGCATGCAGGGCCTGGCGCGGGAAGGTTTTCAGCGCGTCGACCATGGTGGCGCTGGCCGCAGGCGGAATGCGGAAGCGGCCGCCGTAGGCCGGATCGCCCACCAACGGAAAGTTGATGTGCGACATATGCACACGGATCTGGTGGGTCCGACCGGTTTCCAGCTTGACCCGCACATGGGTGTGGGAGCGGAAACGCTCGAGCACGCGATAATGGCTGACGGCTTGCTTGCCGCCCTCCATCACCGCCATGCGCTGGCGCTGCTGGCCGTGCCGACCGATCGGCGCGTTGATCTTGCCGCCTGCGGTAACCACTCCGATCACGATGCATTCATAGATGCGGCTGACCGAGCGGCTCTGCAGTTGGGTCACCAGCTGCGTCTGCGCCTGAATGGTCTTGGCCACCACCATCAGACCGGTGGTGTCCTTGTCCAGGCGGTGGACGATGCCGGCACGCGGCACGTTGATGATGTCCGGCACGTGGTGCAGCAGTGCGTTGAGCAGCGTGCCGTCGGCGTGGCCGGCGGCCGGATGGACCACCAGGCCGGCCGGCTTGTTGATGACAAGGATCTGGTCGTCTTCGTAGACGATGTCCAGATCGATGTCCTGGGCCACCCATTCACCTTGGGCTTCCTGTTCGGCATTGAGCTCGAGCAGGGCACCGCCATGCACGGTATCGCGCGGGCGCAGCACGCCCCCGTCCACGGTCAGGCGGCCCTCTTTTATCCAGGCGGAAAGGCGCGAGCGCGAGTGCTCAGCGAATAATTGGGCGGCGACTTGGTCGAGGCGTTGTCCGCCCAAATCGGACGGTACCTCTGCGCGAAGTTGTATGATCTCGGACATGCTCGGACTAGGCGGCGGCACAGCCTTTGGTTTCGGCTGCACGCTTGTGGTTAAATACGGCGTCTTTTGCCCCGGTGGTTCCACGGGGTGCTCATCATAACAGGACGGCCACGCCCGAGACAGCGGCCGTTTATAGGGACGCTAGCCGCCATGCAAGTGAAACACCTGCTGCTGATCGCCATCCTCGGATTCACCGCGGCCTGTTCTTCGACCAAGGAAGTGGTCGATGAAAACCTCAGCGAAGTCGAGCTGTACCAGCAGGCGCAGGCCGACCTGGACAACAATAGCTACACCAGTGCTACGGCCAAGCTCAAGGCGCTGGAGTCGCGTTATCCGTTCGGCCGCTATGCCGACCAGGCGCAGCTCGAGCTGATCTACGCCAACTACAAGAACTCCGAGCCGGAAGCGGCGAAGTCGGCTGCCGAGCGTTTCATTCGCCTGCACCCGCAGCACCCGAACGTCGACTACGCCTATTACCTCAAGGGCCTGACCTCGTTCGACCAGGACCGTGGCCTGGTGGCGCGCTTCCTGCCGCTGGACATGACCAAGCGTGACCCGGGTGCTGCCCGCGACTCCTACAACGAGTTCGCCCAGCTCACCAGCCGCTACCCCAACAGCCGCTACGCGCCCGATGCCAAGCAGCGCATGATCTACCTGCGCAACCTGCTGGCGTCCTACGAGATCCACGTGGCTGACTACTACCTGACCCGTCAGGCCTACGTCGCTGCTGCCAACCGTGGCCGCTACGTGGTGGAAAACTTCCAGGAAACGCCGTCCGTCGGCGACGGCCTGGCGGTGATGACCGAAGCCTACATGCGTCTGCACCTGGACGACCTGGCCGCGACCAGCCTCGACACCCTGAAAACCAACTACCCGGATCACCCGAGCCTGGAAGACGGCAAGTTCGTGCCCCAGCAGGACGAAGCGGACAACCGCTCGTGGATCTCCAAGGCCACCCTGGGCTGGATCGGCAACAACACCGACCCGCTGCCGCCGGGCGAAACCCGCGCCAACCAGGATGTGCAGCGTCAGTATCAGGAAGCGCGCGACGCCATTCCGAAAGAACTGCTGCCACCTGAAGACGGCGGCACCGCCGACCAGCAGCAGCCAAACGCCGAAGAAGGCAAGAGCCGTTCGTGGTTCAGCTACGCCACCTTCGGTCTGTTCGACTGAAGCTGGGTTGCATTGAAAAAAGGGGCCTCATGGCCCCTTTTTTTTCGCCGCTTGCTCCGCATCGGGTGCGCTCCTACACTGCGCCATCTCCCCTGGCAAAGCTGACCATCCCATGATTCGCCTGATTTTCTGGATCGCCGTCGTGTTCGCCGCCATTTGGCTGTGGCGCAAATTCAAGAACCCGGCGCGCGCGCCTCGCCAGGATGACAAGCCGGCATCGCTGAGCATGGTTCGATGCGCCCAGTGCGGCGTGCATCTGCCAGAAGACAGCGCGCTGCGCCGCGACAGCCACTGGTATTGCAGCAAGCCGCACCTGGAGCAAGGGCCCGGCAACGGTGCCCGCTGAAGCGCAGTTTCTCGGCGGCGCCCAGGCGCAGCGGATGCTGCGCCTGTACCACCTCTACCGCTTGACTATCGGCCTGTCGCTGGTCCTGCTGATTTCCAGCAACATGGACAACCGCCTGCTGGAAGTGGCCGATGGCGAACTGTTTCGCGCCGGCAGCTGGCTGTACCTGATCCTCAACATCTTGGTCGTGGTGCTGATGGGCAACCCGCGTCGGGTCTTGCCGGTGTTCAGCCTGGCCACTGCCGACGTGATCATGCTCGCGGGCCTGTTCTACGCCGGCGGCGGTACACCCAGCGGTATCGGCAACCTGATGATCGCCTCGGTGGCCATGGGCAATCTGCTGCTGCGCAACCGCCTGGGCCTGTTGATCGCCGCGCTGGCCACCATCGGCATCATCTACCTGACGTTCTACCTGAGCATCTCGCGCCCCACTGCCGCCAACGACTACCTGCAGGCCAGCACCCTGGGTGTGCTCTGCTTCGCCGTGTGGTTCGTGGTTCAAGGCCTCAGTCGCCTGTTGCGCACCAGTGAGAACCTGGCCGAGCAGCGCGCCAGTGACGTCACCAGCCTGGAAGCCCTGAACGCGCTGATTCTGCAGCGCATGCGCACCGGCATCCTGGTGCTGGACACCGAACTGCGGGTGCAGCTGGCCAACCAGGGCGCCTTGGGGCTTTTTGGCCGCATGACACTCAATGGTGAGCTGATCGCCGTCCACTCACCCGACCTGATCGAACGGTTGCTGCAGTGGCAGACCAACCCTGCCCTGCGCGTGAAAAGCCTCAAGTTCTCCCCTACCGGGCCGTCGATCCAGGCCAGCTTCATTGCCCTGCGTCGCGGCGGTGAACAGCAGCAGACCCTGGTGTTTCTCGAAGACCTGTCGCAGATCGCGCAGCAGGCCCAGCAACTCAAGCTGGCCGCGCTCGGCCGACTTACGGCCAGCATCGCCCACGAGATCCGCAACCCGCTGGGCGCCATCAGCCATGCCGGGCAATTGCTGCAGGAATCCGAAGCCCTGCCGGTAGCCGACCGGCGTCTGACGCAGATCATTCAGGATCAATGCAAGCGCATGAACCTGATCATCGAGAACGTGCTGCAGCTGTCGCGCCGGCGCCCCAGCGCACCGCATCCGCTGGACCTCAAGGCGTGGCTGGAAAACTTCGTCAGTGACTTTCGCACCACCGCGCGCCCGGGCCAGCAACTGCACATGTACGTCAGCGACGGCACCCTGGAAACCCGCATGGATGCCAACCAGCTGACCCAGGTATTGAACAATCTGGTGGAAAACGGCCTGCGCTACAGCGCCCAGCAACAGGGTCGCGCGCAGGTCTGGTTGAATCTTTTCGTGGAGCCGACCGACGGCCTGCCGATCCTCGAGGTGCTGGACGATGGTCCGGGCTTTGCCGCCGATCAGTTGCAGCACATGTTCGAGCCTTTCTTCACCACCGAAAGCAACGGCACCGGGCTGGGCCTGTATATTTCCCGCGAGCTGTGCGAAAGCAACCAGGCCCACCTAGACTACAGAGCACGTGAAAAAGGGGGCAGCTGCATGCGCATCACCTTCGCCCACCCGCGCAAACAGGGATGACTATGAGCGCCAGGCAAAAAATTCTGATCGTGGATGACGAGCCGGACATCCGCGAACTGTTGGAGATCACCCTCGGCCGCATGAAACTGGAAACCCGCAGCGTACGCGACGTCAACGAGGCCCGCGAATGGCTGGGGCGCGAATCGTTCGACCTGTGCCTGACCGACATGCGCCTGCCCGACGGCACGGGTCTTGAGCTGGTGCAGTTCATCCAGCAGCGCTACCCGCACCTGCCGGTGGCGATGATCACCGCGTTCGGCAGCCTGGACACCGCCATCAATGCGCTCAAGGCCGGTGCCTTCGATTTCCTCACCAAGCCGGTCGACCTGCCGCGCCTGCGCGAGCTGGTCGGCACCGCGCTGCGCATGCCGGCGCCCGCCCCGGTCGGCAAGGAACCGAGCATCGACCAACGCCTGCTCGGCGATTCGCCACCCATGCTAGGGCTGCGCAAGCAGATTGGCCGGCTGGCGCGCAGTCAGGCGCCGGTCTACATCAGCGGTGAGTCGGGCAGCGGCAAGGAGCTGGTCGCCCGGCTGATTCACGAACAGGGACCGCGGGCGGATCGACCGTTCATTCCGGTCAACTGTGGGGCCATCCCCGCCGAGCTGATGGAGAGCGAATTCTTCGGCCATCGCAAGGGCAGTTTCACCGGTGCCACCGAAGACAAGCCGGGGCTGTTTCAGGCGGCCAATGGCGGCACGCTGTTTCTCGACGAAGTGGCCGACCTGCCGTTGACCATGCAGGTGAAGCTGCTGCGCGCCATCCAGGAAAAGGCCGTGCGCGCCGTGGGTGGGCAGACCGAAAACGTGGTCGATGTGCGCATTCTCAGCGCGACCCACAAGGACCTCGCAGCCGAGGTGGCGGCGCAGCGTTTTCGCCAGGACCTCTACTACCGACTCAACGTGATCGAGCTTCGCGTGCCCTGCCTGCGCGAGCGCCGTGAAGACATTCCGCTGCTGGCTGCCAGCGTGCTGGCACGCCTGGCGCAGGGCAGTGGCCTGCCGCCCGCGCAGTTGACCCCAGCGGCACTGGAAACCCTCAAGGGCTACCGCTTTCCCGGCAACGTGCGCGAACTGGAAAACATGCTCGAACGGGCCTACACCCTGTGCGAAGACGATCGCATCGAGGCGAGCGACCTGCGCCTGAGCGAAACGGCAGTCAGCGTGGAGTCCGGCGAACCCAGCCTGGCCCAGGTCGACAACCTGGAAGACTACCTGGAAAGCGTCGAGCGCAAGCTCATCCTGCAAGCGCTGGAAGAAACCCGCTGGAACCGCACGGCAGCAGCGCAGCGGCTGAACATGTCGTTCCGCTCGATGCGCTACCGCCTGAAAAAACTGGGCCTGGATTGATTCCCTGCCACCGCGTCAAACCCGGACGCGGCTTGCGCCGCTGCTACAGGGTTTGTGTGGTGCGCCTAATGAACGCGGTGGGGCCGGACGGGGCTTGCGCCGCTGCTACAGGACAACGGGATCCCCGTAGCAGCGGCGCAAGCCGCGTCGGCGGTGTATTCAGTGTGCCTGAATGAACGCGGTGCGGCCGGACGCGGCTCGCGCCGTTGCTACAAGGGGATTCGGTTTTGCGGCGCGTAGGGGGCTGGATCGATCACGGCTTCGCGACCCAGCAGCAGGTCGGCCAGCAGACGACACGAAGCCGGCGCCAGCACCAGCCCGTTGCGGTAATGACCGCAGTTCAACCACAAACCCGGATGCCGCGGCAGCGCACCAATGAACGGTACCCCCTCCGGCGACCCCGGACGCAACCCAGCCCACTGTTGCACCGGCGTGGCCTCGGCCAGGGCCGGCAGCAGATCGACCGCCGAGGCCTGCAAGCTGTTCAGCGCCTCTACCGTTGGCGTCTTGTCGAAGCCCGCATGCTCCAGCGTGCTGCCGATCAATACATGCCCATCGCGGCGGGGAATGGCATAGCGCCCCTTGGCCAGTACCATGCTCGGCAAAAAATCGGCTGCGCATTTGAACAGGATCATCTGCCCCTTCACCGGCTCCACCGGCAAGTCGATGCCCAGGGTCTGCAACAACTCACCGCTCCAGGCACCCGCGGTCAGCACCACCTCGTCGGCCAGCACCTCCCCCTGCGCCGAACGCACGCCGACCACCCGCTGGCCATCGAGCAAAAAACCCTGCACTTCACACTGCTCGCGCACCGTCACGTTGGGCAGCGCCGACAAGGCCGCTTTCAAAGCCTTGATCAAGCGTGGATTGCGCACATTGGCGACATCGGCCATATGGATCGCGCGCCCGAACCCGGGCCCCAGCACCGGCACGGCCTCGTAGGTAGCTGAAATATCCACTGCCGCCAGCGGCCGACCATTGGCCCGTGCCCAGGCAAGCGCCTCGGCTTCATCGTCCAGGTCCAGCCAGTACAAACCGGTGGTGTACACCTGCGGATCGATGCCCGTATCGACGGCCAGGCGCTGCCCCAGGCGCGGATAGAAATCCTGCGACCAATGCGCCAACGCCGTAACCGCCGGCCTGTAGCGCCAGGGATACAGCGGTGAAACGATGCCACCGCCGGCCCAGGAAGACTCCTGGCCGACCGCGCTGCGGTCGATCAGGGTAATGCGACCCACATGGGCAGCAAGATTGTAGGCCGTCAGCAGGCCCATTACGCCGCCGCCGACAACCAACACATGGTCAGACATGAAACGATTCCAAAGAAGGCTCAGCGGCCCCAGCAGGTGGCTGAGGTGTTGCCGGCAGCCATGCCGGTGTTGGTCCGCGCGCCGGTTTGATTGATGACGAAACTGCCGCACTTGTCACCGACCATCATGCTGCCGGGCTTCGGCGCGGCCGTCAGGCTGAACGTTGTGGCGTCCTTTGCCGTCACGATGTTGTACCAGGCATTGCCCGCCACGTCGGGCACGTTGGCGTAGCTGCCGGTCCGTGTGAACCCCCTCTCGAAATTCTGCGCACCTTCGGCCAGCACCTGGCCGATCTCCACCCGGTGCGTGCGCTTCACGTACTCGGTGTAGCTGGGGTAGGCGATGGCAGCAAGGATGCCGACGATGGCGACCACGATCATCAATTCGATAAGGGTGAAGCCTTTTTGCCTGCGCATACGGACACTCATTGTCGTTGTTGCCACATGATACGGCGGTTCGGGGAAACCACCTGTTGTTTAGGAGACCCGCCGCCACTGCCTGTCGTAGAGTCACCCGTGCTAGGCAGTTGGATAGCAATCATGTCATTCCCATTGGAATCGACATAAGAGATCATTGATGCGGTATTGATCAAACCTCCCGATACGATCATTCCCGCAGTTGCCTCAGTACCGTTCAGGATGTTGAAATTCGTGATCATCTTGCCATTTTCGGCGTTCACTTCCATCAGCTTACTTGACCCAGCGCTCGAACATGGGTCCGAAACGTCAAGAATAGCGGTAGTGAAAAAAATGTTACCGTCGATCAACAAGGGTGGATAAAGCACCCGCTCCCCTGTCGATGTGGTGCCGTAGGTCAGCGGCATGTACCAACCCTTGCGGGTGTTGTAGTCCACCTCATTCTGGCTGGTGTAGACCTTGGTGCCGGTGATATTGGTGATGGTCTGGCGTTGCAGTAACGACTCGGTGTAGTTCGCGGTCGAGCCATTGGCGTCGACGATGGCGTAGAAAGCCTGCGTCGTAGTTGTAGTTTTGTCCGCCACCTCGTTGAGCTTGCCTGTACCAAAGAAGATGATCTGCCGGCCCTGAGTGTAATTGCCTATGGTTGGCTGTGCGGTGATAGCTTGGGTCGCGCCACCCGAAGCCGTGAACAGTGGCGTATTAGCGAACCCGACCACGCCGTTCGTGGTACTGGTGAAATCAAATTTCCACATGCGCCCTTTCAGATCGCCACCATAGGCGTACTGAATAACGCCTTGGCTGTTGATGTCCAGCGCTACCGAGGACAGACCGTTGTCGGTTTCGCCTGTTGTAACGATCGGGGTCTGGATCTCTTTGATCAACGCGCCGGTAGCCAGATTGATCACAAACAGCGACGCGCGCCCCGTCGTACTGCCGTAACCGTTCGAGATGAATGCTGCCCAGGTACCGTCTTTCAATCGGGCCACTTCCGGCTTGCCATAGGCATAGCCCATGTTGCTGTAGCCCGTGGTGTTACTGTTGATTTCCCAAAGGGCACGGGTGGTATTGCTACCACCGGCTTCAAACAGCTGCAACGCATAATAAGCCCTGCCGCCAGCCCCTACGCCGCCCAAAGCCAGCGTTTTCCAGCCGTTGTTAATTTGAGCGTCTGCGACAGTCAACTGACCGTCATTCAAGAACTTATGGCCAACGCCATTGATATAGTTGGGGTTGGCTACTGCGTTCAAATTGGCCAACGTAGTAGATGGCAGATAGGCATAACGCCTTGTGCCATCGGTATTCAAAACGTTGGTCATCCCATCATTGCTGTTGACAACCAGAGCGGGGTTCATGCTCGCAGCCTTGGTCCCAAGGTACGTGGTATAGCTGAAATCGCCTGTCGTGTCGGTAGTGGTAATGGCAGTGGGCGAGGCATACACCAAGGGTGAGTTGATGATGTCGCCCAGCAATACCGAGCGCGTCTTCAGCCCGGTCTTGTTGGTGCCTTTCGTCCACTCGATCAGGTCATTGGCGGTAACTGGATTGAGGAGAGTGTTGAGACTCGATGCACCGACGGCCAGGGTAGCGATCTGGGCAGGAGAGAAATTCAGCAATGATAGTGCGATGGGCTGGCTGGTGAGTATGTTCCACGACTGAAAAATCGTAGTCCCGGCCGACTTAACCTTGTCATCCGTGCTCCATACCGCCGTTGCGCCTGGATTGCCTGAACTGTCCAGGTTATAGGCGCGTACCGTACCGCGCCAGTCGGTCGGGTCGTAGAATGTTTGATAGTACTGCGAAGACGCTGTGAGATTGACCGAGTTGACCGAACCGCCCCCGCCTGAACCAGCCTTGGAAGCAATATCGTTAAGCGCAGCGGTCAAGGCAGCGCTCAAGCCTGCAGCATCAGTGGCTTGATAGTATTTGCCCTGGCCATAACCGGTCTTTTCAGCCGCATCTTTCAGCATCTGATTGTCGGCAGCGAAGCCTACTGTGTAAGTGGACATGTTCTGCTTGGGAAAATCCGCAGCATCCCAGCTCTTGCCGGCGGTATCTGTCCCGCCGGACCGCATGTCAATATCATTGGCAAACTTGGCGATGTCATCCAGGTACAACGTGTCACCCTCACCGTCACCAGTCAGATTATCGCCATCATTGCTGCTGTCACCGTCCCAGTTTGGCAGCCTTGATCCCCCGAGTGGGTCATTGGTGGGGAAAGTGCGGTCATAAGTAGGCAGGCCGTCAGTGATCACTACCCCGTAGTTCTTTTGGCAGCGGTACTGGATAGGGCTGGTGTAGGTATTGGGCGTGCTGTTGTAGTAAGGCGTCATCCCCCTGAAATAACGCGTCACCTCGTAGTAGGCTTCCGCCAACGGTGTGTTGGCGATGGCGCCTAGGTCGCCGATGGCATTGATCAATGCGTTGTAGTTGCTGTTAGCTTGGGCTGTGGTGGTAGAACTGTTGGCGCTCAAGTCGGCAATCGCGCGGGGAATATTGCCACCCGGGCCTGGGTTGCCGGGAGCCGGCGGGTTAAAGGTGGCCAGACCGATACGCAGGTTGCGATTGGCGTTGACCAGCGCGGTCGCCGCGTCTCGTGCAACGTTGATCCGATAGTCTCCGGGCACCGTTGTGTCGGCAATGTAGTCACGGCTGGTGCTGCCGCTCGGCAGCCGGTCAATCAGGTAAGAGATGTACCGTGATGAATAGCGGGTGCTGCCGTTGCCCACCGGATCCGGGAGGCGCAGGCAATACACCGTGTTGGTACCTCGCGTGAATCCCGAATAACCGAATGAGCATCCACCCCGGTTGAAACTGCTGTAGAACAGATTTTCACTGTCCATGTCGATGTTTGTGACACTGAATCGGTCGCAGAACGTGGCGTAGTAGCAGTTATAGATCGTTGGACGACTGGTAGCCTGATTGAAGTCGGCTGTGCGGATCAGGTTATTCATACTACCGGAGTCATCCACCAGCAACATCACATTGGGCGTGACCGACCCCGAGCTGAGCAACGGAGAGTCCGCTGGTGCGAAGGCATACAGCGGAGCACTGACGTACAATCCAGCAAGTATCCCGGAACAGAACTTGATCACGCCGCGCATTCTACTGCTGCTTGGCATAGACACTCTCCAGCACCGTTCGCGAAGTACCCTGGATGCCTACCCCGGTAATGCGATACAGCTCATAGAATTTTTTGGTGGTGTTGATTGGCGAACCACTTGCAAGAATCGACGGGTTGTTGGTGGTACCCACTTTCTGAATGGCGTAATAGCCAGACCCGGACTGCACCCAAACCACACCATTGGCGGCAATATAGTTGCTGGTGCCAATGGTATTGGCGTTGGTCGGCGGGGCACAGGTAACTGCGGTATTGCAGAAAGTCAGGGTGTAGGCTTCTGGCTTCACTGTATTTTCGCCAATGCGCAGCATGGCTTCGGCTATCTGGAACGAGCCGTTGCGCAGGGTCACGCTGCCTGCCATCTTTTCCTGCAATGTCGCGTTCTGCATCGACGACACGCCGATCAAAGTCAGCAAGAGCAGAAAGACCAGGCACACTACCAACGTCATCCCACGTTGCGTGCTCGTTGCGCTGTAATGGGTGTGCATACTCATTGAGTCCTCATCACAGCAGCCGATTGCGTAAGGCAATCACGGTGTTGAAAGTCCGGGTTTGCGCGCGGGTATTGGGTGCAGCCGCCTGGTCGGCGAGCTGCAAACTGATGCGCACACTGCGGATCAAGTCGAAGTTGGTAGGCGTGGCAACGTAGCTGCTGGCATTGATGTTAGCCGCGGATGAGGCCACGCCGAAAGTCACGTCAAAAGCCAGCACGTTGCTGATCAACGGGCTTTGGCTGTTGGCTAAACTACCCGCCAACACTTGATTGTTGGCAAAGGTATAGACGACCCGACGTATCGGAATGACCTGCTGACCAGCCAGTGCGGCAGGCATGGCTGCCGGTAAGTAGGCTGTTGAAAAACTGCGGCAGTCAGTAAGAATGTTCCAGTCGGCATTGGCGCCGTTATTGCCCACGTCGGCAGTGATCAACGTGAGAATCACGCTGTTGTTAGTGCCGCGGGTAATAGTGATCGGCGAGGCGTACGCGGCGGTGAAGTCTTTGGTAAGCGTGCTGTCGAGCGGATTGGCTTGGCAGCCAAAAAACCCTGTCATGCGAATTTCCTGGGCCATCTTGCTCATCAGAAAGCGTCCATCTTCCTGAATGCCCGCCGCAGCGTTCTGGCTCTGGTAAGTATTCTTCGCCGTGAGAAATATCTGGGTGACGCCCAACACGATGACCAGGCCCAGGGTCATGGCGACCATCAGCTCGATCAGGCCAATGCCTCGGGATGAGCGTCTCATTTGATCCCCTTGTCGATGGCCACGCGACTGGTCAGCGTGAAACTCTGCAGGCCATCGCCGACGCTCTGCACATTGGAAACGTTGGCGGCGTTGGTCGCACGCGCGTCACTCCACTGCAGAGTGATAGTAACGACGCGGTTGTTCACGGCGATGCTGCTGCCCGCACTGACTCCGCCGATGGCCTTGGCATTGGCGGCGAAATCGGCAAGATCCTGGGCCCGGACGTCGCTTGCGTTGCCCGCGGGTGCCGCATCGAGGTTGGCCAGCACGTAGTTGGCGTCGGGGTTGGCACGAATGCGGTCCATCATGTCATAGGCAATGAAACTGGCCTGGCTGGTGAGCGCCGAGCTGTCGGTGAACTTCAGGGCGTTGAGCTGCAACGCTGCTGCCCCGAGCAGGCCGATCCCCATGATCAGCAGCGAAACCAGGACCTCGATCAGGCTGACCCCTGCTTGCCCCCTGCGCATGCTCATGGACAGGTGCCCCCCAGTATCACGCGCCCGTTGAGGCACACACCGATGGCCTTGGTGTAGGTACCCTGCGTGTAGGAAAACGCGACTGCCGTGACGGGATTGGCCAGTGCGCCCAAATTGTTGTACTCGATGTTGGCAATGTTGTTGGGTTTCACTACAGCTGACGCAGACATGTCTGCAATCACGCGTAACACCGGGTTGGTCACGACGCCAGCATTGACGACTTGAATATCGAGGCGGCTGGTCCAGTCGTTCGCGACCGAGGGCGTGACACGTATGCTCGCTCCCCGGTTTATCGCCTCGAGGCGCGCATAGTTGAGGGCGCGGTACAAATCTGTCGACTCGGTGTCAGCCTTGGTGTTGTTGATCAGGCCGACAAACGACGGGATTCCTATGGTCACCAGTATGGCCAGCACTGCGATGGTCACCATCAGCTCGACCAGCGTAAACCCCTTGTAACCATGCCGCATTGGACGCCTCCCCCAAGAGCATCGACTATAAACCAGCGCTCGCGCGGTTCGGTGCGCGCACAGGATATACGGTTGTTCTAGAGGGATCAGCGCCTATTGCAGGGAAACCCAGGGAGGGTTGGCATGTACAGTAAAGGAGTTACGTTAGTGGAGCTGGTGGTGGTGCTGGCGGTGGTCGCGATACTGGCTGCGATTGCCATGCCAGCCCTGCATGAGTTTCTGCAGGAGCAGCGGCGAAAAGTGGTGGCGCAGGAACTTGCTTTCACATTGCGCATGGCCCGGTCGGAAGCGATCCTGCGGCAGACGCCTGTGGTGGTAAGGGGGTTCCACCGGGGCTGGGGTTGGGGCTGGGTCACACTGCTGGATATTCGAGGTCTGAGCACCGCCAGAGGTACGCACCTCAATACCCATATCCTCGATGGCAAGGTGCCTGTCATCGGCAATAAATGGGTACGCCACGAGGTGCGCTTCGATAGTTTCGGCGCACCTGCCGGCGTCAAAGGGGAGTCAAATGCCGGGTCTCTGTTTTTTTGCGATCCGAAGCGCGCACGGTTACGTTGGCGCGTCGTGATCGACTGGGTCGGCAGGGTCCGAATCACTGATCTTCCAGATCCGCAGTCTGCCGACTGGTGCGGCAAACCGCGCTAACCGATCGTCTTCACCCGCAATTCCTTGGGCATCGAGAACGTGATGTTCTCCGGCCGACCGATCAGCTCGTCGGCACCGGTCGCACCCCAGGCGTGCAGTTGCTCGATGACACCGCGCACCAGCACCTCGGGCGCCGAGGCGCCAGCGGTAATGCCGATACGCTGCACGCCGTCGAACCAGCCCTGCTGCATGTCCTGCGCGCCGTCGATCAGGTACGCCGGGGTGGCCATGCGCTCGGCCAGCTCGCGCAGCCGGTTGGAGTTGGAGCTGTTCGGGCTGCCCACTACCAGTACCACGTCGCACTCGTCGGCCAGGATCTTGACGGCGTCCTGGCGGTTTTGCGTGGCGTAGCAGATGTCGTCCTTGCGCGGCCCGCCAATGGCCGGGAAGCGCGCGCGCAACGCGTCGATGACCCGGCTGGTGTCATCCATCGACAAGGTCGTCTGGGTCACGAAGGCAAGGTTTTCAGGGTTGATCACATTCAGGTTGGCAACATCTTTCTCGTCTTCGACAAGGTAGATGGCGCCACCGTTGCTGGCATCGTACTGCCCCATGGTGCCTTCGACTTCCGGATGCCCGGCGTGGCCGATGAGAATGCACTCGCGGCCGTCGCGGCTGTAGCGAGCCACTTCGATGTGCACCTTGGTGACCAGCGGGCACGTTGCATCGAACACCTTCAGGCCGCGCCCGGCCGCTTCCTGGCGCACGGCCTGGGAAACGCCGTGGGCACTGAAGATGACGATGACGTCGTCAGGCACCTGGTCGAGTTCGTCGACGAAGATAGCGCCGCGATTGCGCAGGTCTTCGACCACGAACTTGTTGTGCACCACTTCGTGGCGGACATAGATCGGTGCGCCGAAGACTTCCAGGGCGCGGTTGACGATCTCGATCGCTCGGTCCACACCCGCGCAGAAGCCACGGGGATTGGCGAGTTTGATTTGCATGCTTGCCTCGGTGCCCTTAAAGGGCGGTGACCGAAAGAATTTCCACCTCGAAGGTCAGGGTCTTGCCTGCCAACGGGTGGTTGAAGTCTACCGTCACTTCGTTGTCGTCGAATGCTTTCACCACGCCCGGAAGCTCGGTGTTGGCCGCGTCGTTGAAGATCACCAGCAACCCTTCGGACAGCTCCATGTTCGCGAACTGCGAGGCCGGCATGACTTGCACGTTCTGCGGATTGGGCTGGCCGAAAGCGTTTTCCGGCAGCACCTTCACGGTCCGTCGGTCGCCGGCCTTGAAGCCGAACAAGGCGGCTTCGAAACCCGGCAACAGGTTGCCATCGCCGACCTTGAAGGTCGCTGGCGACTTGTCGAACGTACTGTCGACGGTGTCGCCGTTTTCCAGGTGCAGGGCGAAGTGCAAGGTCACTTCAGTGTTTTCCCTGATGCGCTGCTCAGTCATTCACCGCTTCTCCGGTTTTCTTGCTCTTGAACATATCCAACGCCAGCATGATCGCACCGACGGTGATGGCGCTGTCGGCCAGGTTGAACGCCGGGAACCGCCAGCGATCCTGCCAATGCACCAGAATGAAGTCGACCACATGGCCGAGCACGACACGGTCGAACAGGTTGCCGACCGCGCCGCCCAGCACCAGGGCCAGCGCTATCGCCAGCCAGGTGTCGCTGCGCCCCAGGCGCTTGAGCCAGACCACCAGCACCACGCTGACCACCACGGCGATCAGGGTGAACAGCCAGCGCTGCCAGCCGCCACTGTCGGCCAGGAAGCTGAAGGCGGCGCCGGTGTTGTAGGCCAGGGTCCAGCTGAGCAGGTCGGGAATGACCACGATCTGCTCGTACATCTGCAGGGTGCCGTCGAAATAGAACTTGGTGGCCTGGTCCAGCACCATCACCAACACGCTGAGCCACAGCCACTTCAAGTGGCCGTAGCGACCGAAGGACGCCGACGAATCAGGCATAGTGGCGCACCTCGCCGTCACCGCTGATGTTGTCGACGCAGCGCCCGCAGATTTCCGGATGCTCGGGGTCCATGCCCACGTCGTCACGGAAGTGCCAGCAACGCGCGCACTTCACGCCACTCGACTTGACCACCTTGAGCTTCAGTCCGGCGACCTCGGTGACCACCGCATCGGCCGGAGCCTGGGCGAATGGTGCCAAGGTGGCACCCGAGGTGATCAGCACGAAGCGCAGCTCGTTGCCCAGCTTGGCCAGGTCGGTGTTCAGGGCGTCTTCGCTGTACAGGGTCACTTCGGCCTGCAGGTTGCCGCCGATGGCCTTGGCGGCGCGCAGGTTTTCCATTTCCTTGTTGACTGCGGTCTTCACCGCCATCACGCGTTCCCAGTAGGCGCGATCCAGCTCGAAGCCCTCGGGCAACTCGCTCAGGCCCTGGTACCAGGTGTTGAGCATCACCGACTCGTTGCGCTCGCCCGGCAGGTACTGCCACAGCTCGTCGGCGGTGAACGCCAGGATCGGCGCGATCCAACGCACCAGCGCCTCGCTGATGTGGTACAGCGCGGTCTGGCAGGAACGCCGGGCAACGCTGTTGGCGCCGGTGGTGTACTGGCGATCCTTGATGATGTCCAGATAGAAGCCGCCCAGCTCCTGCACGCAGAAGTTGTGCACCTTGGAGTAGACGTTCCAGAAGCGGTATTCGCCGTAGTGCTCTTCCAGCTCGCGTTGCAGCAGCAGCGCACGGTCGACGGCCCAGCGGTCCAGGGCGATCATCTGATCGGCCGGCAGCAGGTCGGTGGCCGGGTTGAAGCCGCTGAGGTTGGAGAGCAGGAAGCGCGCCGTGTTGCGGATGCGACGGTAGGCGTCGGCACTGCGTTGCAGGATGGTGTCCGACACGGCCATTTCGCCCGAATAGTCGGTGGCCGAAACCCACAGCCGCATGATGTCGGCACCCAGGGTGTCGTTGACCTTCTGCGGGGCGATGACGTTGCCCAGCGACTTGGACATCTTGCGGCCGTTCTCGTCCACGGTGAAACCGTGGGTCAGCAGCTCGCGATACGGCGCATGGTTGTCGATGGCGCAGCCGGTCAGCAGCGAAGAGTGGAACCAGCCGCGGTGCTGGTCCGAACCTTCCAGGTACAGGTCGGCACGCGGGCCGCTTTCGTGGCCCATCGGGTGCGAGCCGCGCAGCACGTGCCAGTGGGTGGTGCCCGAGTCGAACCAGACGTCCAGCGTGTCGCTGATCTTGTCGTAGTTGGCGGCGTCATCGCCCAGCAGCTCGGCGGCGTCCATCTTGAACCAGGCTTCGATGCCTTCGACTTCGACGCGCTTGGCCACCTCTTCCATCAGCTCGACGGTGCGTGGGTGCAGCTCACCGGTGGCCTTGTCGAGGAAGAACGGAATCGGCACGCCCCAGTTGCGCTGGCGCGAGATGCACCAGTCGGGACGGTTGGCGATCATCGAGTGCAGGCGTGCCTGGCCCCAGGCCGGAACGAATTTGGTTTCCTCGATGGCTTTCACCGCGCGCTCGCGCAGGGTGTCGCCTTCGACAGGTGGCTTGTCCATGCCGACGAACCACTGCGCGGTAGCGCGGTAGATCAGCGGGGTCTTGTGACGCCAGCAGTGCATGTAGCTGTGACTGACCACTTCGGTGTGCATCAACGCACCGACTTCGGTCAGCTTGTCGACGATGTTCGGGTTGGCCTTGAAGATGAACTGCCCACCGAAGAACTGCAGCGATTCGACATACACGCCATTGCTCTGCACCGGGCCGATGATGTCGTCGTTGGTCAGGCCGTACTGCTTGCAGATGTTGAAGTCGTCCACGCCATAGGCAGGCGAGCAGTGAACCACACCGGTGCCTGCGCCCAGTTCGACGTAGTCGGCCAGGTACACCGGCGACAGGCGGTCATAGAACGGATGTCGGAAGTTGATCAGCTCGAGCTTGGCACCCACGGTAGTGGCGAGCACCGTACCTTGCAGGCTGTAGCGCGCCAGGCAGCTCTCGACCAGTTCTTCGGCGAGCACCAGCAGGCGATCACCGACGTCGACCAGGGCGTAGGTGAATGCTGGATGGACGTTGAGCGCCTGGTTGGCCGGGATGGTCCACGGGGTGGTGGTCCAGATCACGATGCTGGCCGGCTTCTCCAGGCCGGGCAGGCCGAAGGCGTCGGCCAGGGCCTGCTGGTCGGCGATCGGGAAAGCGACGTCGATGGTCGGCGACTTCTTGTCGGCGTACTCGACCTCGGCCTCGGCCAGGGCCGAGCCGCAATCGAAGCACCAGTTCACCGGCTTGAGGCCCTTGAACACGAAGCCGTTGCGGACCATTTCGGCCAGGGCACGGATCTCGCCGGCCTCGTTGGGGAAGCTCATGGTCTTGTACGGGTTGGCCCAGTCGCCCAGCACGCCCAAACGGATGAACTCGGCCTTCTGCCCTTCGATCTGCTCGCTGGCATAGGCGCGGCACAGTTCGCGGGTCTTGTCGCCGCCCAGGTTCTTGCCGTGGGTGACTTCGACCTTGTGCTCGATCGGCAGGCCATGACAGTCCCAGCCCGGCACGTACGGCGCATCGAAGCCGGCCAGGGTCTTGGAACGGGTGATCATGTCCTTGAGGATCTTGTTGACCGCGTGACCGATGTGGATATTGCCGTTGGCATAGGGCGGGCCGTCGTGCAGGACGAACTTGGGACGGTCCTTGCCAATCTCGCGAAGCTTCTGGTACAGGCCAATGCTGTCCCAGCGCTGCAGAGTTTGCGGCTCGCGCTGGGGCAGGCCGGCCTTCATTGGGAAGGCGGTGTCCGGAAGGTTTAGCGTGGCTTTGTAGTCGGTCATTTCAGGCTCTTCAATTTAAGCGGTTGGCTTGGCCCAGTGGGCACGCGCGGCGGCGACATCCGCATCGATCGCCGACTTCAGCGCCTCAAGCGAGGCGAAACGCTGCTCATCACGCAGCTTGTGGTGGAACGCCACCGTTAAATGCCGGCCATAGAGGTCACCGGCAAAGTCCAGCAAATGCACTTCCAGGTGGGCACTGCCATCACCTGCAACGGTTGGCCGCACGCCTATGTTGGCGACTCCTGGCCAGGTCTTGCCGTCGATGTCGACACTGACCAGGTATACCCCGGTGAGCGGCGCGCGACGGCGCTTGAGTTGCACATTGGCAGTGGGCCAGCCCAGTTGGCGGGCCAGCTTCTGCCCATGCAGGACCCTTCCTTCGATGCAGAAGGGCCGGCCGAGCAACTGCCCGGCACGTTCGAAGTCGGCCGCAGCCAGAGCCTTGCGGACCTGGGTGCTGCTGACGCGGACGCCGTCCATTTCGACGGTCTGCGCCGACTCGACGGTAAAGCCCTGGAGGCTGCCGGCCTGGGTCAGGAAATCGAAGTCCCCTGCCCGGTCGCAGCCGAAGCGGAAGTCGTCACCAACCTCCAGATGTTTCACGCCCAGGCCGTCGATCAGGATGGTGTCGACGAACTCCGACGCACTGAGCTGGCTCAGGCGCTTGTTGAAGGCCAGGCACAGCACCAGATCGACCTGTTCCGCAGCCAGCAGCTGCACTTTGTCGCGCAGCCGGGCCAGACGTGCCGGCGCGGTCTGCGGGCTGAAGTATTCGCGCGGCTGGGGCTCGAAGATGACCACACAACTGGGCACGCCCAACTCGCGGGCACGCTCGCGCAGCCGGGCCAGAATAGCCTGGTGGCCACGATGGACACCGTCGAAATTGCCAATGGTGGCGGCGCAGCCCCGATGCTGGGGCCGCAGATTGTGAAGGCCTCGAACCAGCTGCATAACGCGCTTCTTGCTCATAAAGTGGTCGATTATAACCATACCCACGCGTCGACGACAGGCAACAGCGTGCATGGATGTTCGCTAACGCATAAAACCGCTCGCGGCCAAGGGCAGCCAGTGCGCTCGAGGATCACGCCAGCCCGCGGCGAGCGAAGTCCTTGAGGCGGAAGCCCATGGCCAACAACATTCCGAAATACACTAGCACGCCTGTCAACACCAACAGCCCCAGGCGCAGGAAGCGCTCGAGCATCTGCCCGTCGGCCCAGGCCGGCATGTACTGCAGCAGCACCAGCAAGGCAGCGGCCATGGCCAGCACGGCCACGCCCAATTTGCACAGAAAGGCGGTCCAGCCCGGCTGCGGCTGGAACAGGTCCTGCTGACGCAGCTTCCAGTACAGCAACCCGGCGTTCAGGCAGGCGCCCAGGCTGATGGCCAGCGCCAGGCCTGCGTGCTGCAGATGGCTGATGAACATCAGGTTGAAAACCTGTGTCGCCACCAAGGTGAAGATGGCGATCTTCACCGGCGTGCGAATGTTCTGCTGGGCGTAGAACCCGGGCGCCAGCACCTTGATCAGAATGATCCCCAGCAGGCCGATGGAATAGGCGATCAGCGCGCGCTGGGTCATGGCCGCATCCAGCGCGGTGAACTTGCCGTACTGGAACAACGCCACGGTCAAGGGCTCGGCGAGCAACGCCAGGGCCACCGCGCACGGCAGGACCAGCACGAAACACAGGCGCAGCCCCCAGTCGAGGATGCGCGAGTATTCATGACGATCCCTGTTGGCGTAGGTCTTGGCCAGGGTCGGCAGGAGGATCGTGCCCAAGGCTACGCCCAATACCCCCGACGGCAGCTCCATCAGGCGGTCGGCGTAGTACATCCAGGACACCGAGCCGGCCACCAGGAACGAGGCGAACACGGTATTGATGATCAGCGAAATCTGGCTCACCGATACACCGAGGATTGCCGGCAGCATCTGCTTCATCACCCGCAGGGCACCGGTATCGCGCAGGCTCAGGCGTGGCAGCACCAGCAGGCCGAGCTTTTTCAGATGCGGCAGTTGATAGAGCAATTGCGCCAACCCACCCGCCAGCACGGCCCAGCCGAGCGCCATGACCGGCGGATCGAAATAGGGCGTGAGGAACAGGGCAAACAGGATCATCGACACGTTCAGCAGCGTGGGCGTGAAAGCCGGTACCGAGAAGCGGTTGTAGGTGTTGAGGATGGCACCGACGAAGGACGACAGCGATATCAGCAATATATAAGGAAAGGTCACCCGCAACAGATCGCTGGTGAGCGCGAATTTCTCCGGGGTATCGGCAAAACCCGGAGCGGTTGCCCAGATCACCCACGGCGCAGCGAGTATCCCGGCCACCGTCACCAGCGCCAGTGCGAGGGTCAGCAGGCCGGCGACGTAGGCAATGAAGGTACGCGTGGCCTCCTCGCCCTGCTGGCTCTTGTACTCGGCGAGAATGGGCACGAACGCCTGGGAAAAGGCGCCTTCGGCGAAGATCCGGCGCAGCAGGTTGGGCAGCTTGAAAGCGATGAAGAAGGCATCGGTGGCCATGCCGGCGCCGAAAATGCGCGCAATGATGGTGTCGCGGACGAAGCCCAACACCCGCGAAACCATGGTGATGGAGCTGACCGCGGCCAGGGATTTAAGTAGGTTCATCGAAAGTTTTTCATGCCCGTTGACGAAGAGCAGGCCCATATCCGGCCCAGGTGTGCGATACTCCGCGCCGCATCAGCAGGCAGAGCCAGAACTTCGCGAGTGTACAGGTCGCGGGCCAGAAGTGAATCACTTCGACACCCGACCAACCACTTAGCGGATCGTCTCACGTACCCTTGACAACCAACTCGTTGATGGGCATGATTCGCGGCCTTATTTGTTTGCTATTTCAAAAAGTCTTTCGAGGAGCTCGACGGTGGCCAACTCACCTTCCGCCAAAAAACGTGCAAAACAGGCTGAGAAGCGTCGCAGCCACAACGCCAGCCTGCGTTCCATGGTTCGCACCTACATCAAGAATGTAGTCAAAGCCATCGACGCAAAAGACGCAGAAAAAGCACAAGCTGCTTACGTTCTGGCCGTGCCAGTTATCGACCGTATGGCCGATAAAGGCATCATCCACAAGAACAAGGCTGCTCGCCACAAGGGCCGTCTGAACGGCCACATCAAAGCACTGAACCAGGCTGCTGCTGCCTGATCAGCTGTACGATGTAGAAAAAGCCGACCCCAGGGTCGGCTTTTTTGTGCCTGTGTGAATGTGCCGGTATCGAGGCGCCCTCTTCGCGGCCGATGACCGCTCCTACGGTGAGCTATGCATGTCTTCCGTAGGAGCGGTCCGTGGCCGCGAAGGGTGCGACGCGGCTTACCTGACACACCGCAGTGCCCTTTTCGCGGCCGATGACCGCTCCTACGGTGGGCCATGCATGTCTTCCGTAGGAGCGGTCATCGGCCGCGAAGGGTGCAACGCGGTTATTCGGTCCAGGGGCGGATGGGGATGGCGGTCACGGCGTTTTGCGGGCTGCCTTCGATCATGCGGTCGCTGTAGACCAGATACACCAGGGCGTTGCGCTTCTTGTCGTGAAAACGGACCACCTGCATGGTCTTGAACACCAGCGAGGTGCGCTCCTTGAACACTTCCTCGCCCTCCTTCAAGTTGCCCGGCAGCTGGATCGGCCCGACCTGGCGGCAGGCGATGGACGCTTCCGCACGGTCTTCCGCCAGGCCCAGGCCACCCTTCACTCCGCCCGTCTTGGCGCGCGACAGATAACAGGTCACCCCTGGCACCTTGGGATCATCGAACGCCTCGACGACGATGCGATCGTTGGGACCAACAACCTTGAACACCGTGGACACCTGGCCGATTTCCTCGGCACTCGCCAGCATCGGCAGGCACAACATGGCAGCCGCGAGGGCTTTGAGCACTTTCATGGAAACGTTCCTGTAGGGATCAAACGAGGATCAGGTTGTCGCGGTGCACCAGCTCGGGCTCGGCCATATAGCCCAGCAAGCGCTCGATAACGTCCGACGACTGACCAATGATTTTCTGGGCTTCCAGCGCACTGTAGTTGGCCAGGCCACGTGCGATCTCGCGACCATCGGGCGCCACGCACACCACCATTTCACCCCGCCGAAAACTTCCCTGGACCACTTTCACACCTACCGGCAGCAGGCTCTTGTGGCCACCGGTCAAGGCTTGCACGGCCCCTTCGTCGAGCACCAGGGTGCCGCGGGTCTGCAAGTGTCCGGCCAGCCATTGCTTGCGCGCGGCGAGCATTTCACGCTCGGGCGACAGCAGCGTACCCAGGCGCTCGCCGGCCTTGAGCCGATCGAGCACGCGCTCGATACGGCCACCGACGATCACCGTATGCGCCCCGGAGCGAGCCGCCAGGCGTGCGGCGCGCAGCTTGGTCTGCATGCCGCCACGCCCCAGCGCGCCGCCGGTACCGCCGGCAACCGCATCCAGCGATGGGTCGTCGGCACGCGCTTCGAAGATCAATTGTGCATCGGGGTTGGTGCGCGGATCGGCATCGAACATGCCATCGCGATCGGTGAGGATCACCAGCAGGTCCGCCTCCACCAGGTTGGCCACCAGGGCCGCCAGGGTGTCGTTGTCGCCGAAGCGGATTTCGTCGGTGACCACGGTATCGTTTTCATTGATGACCGGCACCACGCCCAGCTCGACCAGGGTCCGCAGGGTACTGCGCGCATTGAGGTAGCGCTTGCGATCGGAGAGGTCGTCGTGGGTCAGCAGGATCTGCGCGGTGTGCCGGCCATGCTCGGCAAAGCTAGACTCCCAGGCCTGCACCAGCCCCATCTGGCCGATGGCGGCGGCAGCCTGCAGCTCGTGCATGCCACTGGGGCGCTTGACCCATCCAAGACGACTCATGCCGGCCGCTACAGCCCCCGAAGAGACCAGCACCAGCTCGACCCCGGCATTGTGCAAAGCAACCATCTGCTCGACCCAGACACTCATCGCCGCGCGATCCAGACCCTTGCCGTCCGCGGTCAGCAGCGCACTGCCGATCTTCACGACCCAACGCTGCGCACCCGTCACCTTGCTCCGCATCATCTGCCAACCTTTGCCCGGTAGAAAAACAAAAACGCCGCTCATGGTGAGCGGCGCTTAGTTTAACACTGGAGATCACTGTGGGAGCGGTCATCGGCTGCGAAGAAGACACCGTGGAGTGCCAGGCACACCGCGGTGCGCCCTTCGCGGCCGCGGGCCGCTCCTACAGGAGCGGGACCTGCACCCATACGCACTAGTCGCGGACGTAGATGATTTCCGGGCCGTCTTCGGCGTCTTCTTCTTCCCAATCGTCGTCATCGCCGATGTCGTGGACGCTCTTCACGCCGCTACGGCGCAGTGCGCGCTGATCATCCAGGGCCTGCAGCTGCGCGCGAGCCTCGTCTTCGATGCGCTGGTCGAGCTCGGCCAGCTCATCGGCATAGGCCGGGTCACGGGCCAGGCGATCGGCACGGTCTTCAAGGTAGCGCATGATGTCGCGGCTCAGGCGCTCGGTACCTTCCTTGGCGATGGCCGAGATCACGTAGACCGGACCTTCCCACTCCAGGCGGTCGACGATTTCCTTGACCCGCTCTTCGTGCTCTTCTTCCAGAATCTGGTCGCACTTGTTGAGCACCAGCCAGCGCTCGCGCTCGGCCAGCGACGGACTGAACTTGACCAGTTCGTTGACGATCACTTCGGCGGCATCGGCAGCACTGGTTTCATCCAGCGGCGCCATGTCGACCAGGTGCAACAGCACGCGCGTACGCGCCAGGTGCTTGAGGAAGCGGATACCCAGGCCGGCACCGTGCGAAGCGCCCTCGATCAGACCGGGAATGTCGGCTACCACGAAGCTCTTCCAGCGATCGACACTGACCACACCCAGGTTCGGCACCAATGTGGTGAACGGGTAGTCCGCCACCTTGGGCTTGGCCGCGGAGACCGAGCGGATGAAGGTGCTCTTGCCAGCATTGGGCAGGCCCAGCAAGCCAACATCGGCCAGCACTTTCATTTCCAGCTTGAGGTCACGCTGCTCACCCGGCTTGCCCGGACTGGTCTGGCGCGGCGCGCGGTTGGTACTGGACTTGAAGCGGGTGTTGCCCAGACCGTGCCAGCCGCCGTGTGCGACGAGCAGGCGCTGACCGGCCTTGACCAGGTCACCGATCACTTCCTGGGTGGAAGCATCGATCACCGTGGTACCTACCGGTACGCGCAGCTCCATGTCTTCACCTTTCTTGCCGGTGCAATCGGTGCTGCCACCGTTGGCGCCGCGCTCGGCATCGAAGTGGCGGGTATAGCGATAGTCGACCAAAGTGTTGAGGTTTTCGTCGGCGATCATGTAGATCGAGCCGCCATCGCCACCGTCGCCGCCGTTGGGGCCGCCATTCTCAATGAATTTTTCACGGCGAAAGCTCATGCAGCCGTTGCCACCGTCACCCGCTTTCACGCGGATGGATACTTCATCTACAAACTTCATGAAAAATACGCCTCTCGCCGCAGGGACGAGCTAATGAAACTGAAACGTAAGGCTCTTGCGAAAATGAGCGCGGCAAACCCGTCAATGACTCTCGTACCGACAGCCCATGCAAACCTTTGCAAGAGACTCACTCCAAAAACGAAAAAGCCCCGTCGCAAGACAGGGCTTCTCCAGCGACGTCGCGATTAAGCTGCGACAACGCTCACGTAACGACGACCGAAGGCGCCCTTTACTTCGAACTTGATCACGCCTGCGACTTTCGCGAACAGGGTGTGATCCTTGCCCATGCCAACGCCGTAGCCAGCGTGGAACTGGGTGCCGCGCTGACGCACGATGATGTTGCCTGGGATGATAGCCTGGCCGCCATACATCTTCACGCCAAGGCGTTTGGCTTCTGAGTCGCGACCGTTACGGGTACTACCACCAGCTTTTTTGTGTGCCATGAGTCAATTCTCCTAGTGAGGAATTAGGCTGAAATTAAGCCTGAATACCGGTGATTTTGATCTCGGTGTACCACTGGCGGTGGCCCATGCGCTTCATGTGGTGCTTACGACGACGGAACTTGATGATGCGGACCTTATCGTGACGACCTTGGGAAATCACTTCAGCCACAACGGTAGCGCCGGCAACCACTGGAGCGCCGATGTTCACGTCGTCGCCATTGGCGACCAACAGAACGCGATCAAAGGTAACGGATTCGCCGGTGGCGATTTCCAGTTTCTCGATCTTCAGGTATTCACCTGGGGCGACCTTGTATTGCTTGCCACCGGTAACGATTACTGCGTACGACATGGTATTTCTCCGATAATCCTGCTCACCCAGCTCTTTATAAGTAGAGTGTCGGCTGGCATGGCTGCATGGGTTGGAACGCCCCAAATGCAATTGCGTAAGGCAGGTGCTGCCCAGGAAGTTCAGGGTGCGCGATTGTACGCAAGCGGCGAACCTCTGACAAGAGGCCGCCAGTCGCCTCATCGGCTTGGCGGACCTGGCAGAACGCCTTTCACGGGCCATACCGGGCCGTGCCGGGCCTGCACGCGGGCGCCCAGGGCCATGGACGCGCCTTGACACACCCCGACCCGCGTCCTAGCATGCCGCGCAACCCTTCTGGAGCGACTCTCGCTGATGCAACCCCAAGCTTTCTACCGCGCGGTGGCGGACGATTTCAGCGCCGTCGACGGGATCATCAAGCAGCAGCTGACCTCGCGCGTGCCGTTGGTATCGACGATCAGCGACTACATCACCTCCTCTGGGGGCAAGCGCCTGCGGCCGCTGCTGGTGCTCCTCGCCGGCAAAGCATTGGGCCATCAAAGCGACGACCTGCGTCTGCTGGCAGCCACCATCGAGCTGTTGCACACCTCGACCCTGCTGCATGACGACGTGGTCGACATGTCCGGCATGCGCCGTGGTCGTTCCACCGCCAATGCCAAGTGGGGCAATGCGCCAAGCGTGCTGGTGGGCGACTTCCTCTATTCGCGCTCGTTCGAAATGATGGTCGAACTGGGCTCGATGCCGGTGATGAAGATTCTGTCGCATGCCACGCGCATCATTGCCGAGGGCGAAGTGCTGCAGCTGTCCAAGGTGCGGGACGCCAGCACCACCGAAGAAATCTACATGGAAGTGATCCGCGGCAAGACCGCGATGCTCTTCGAGGCTTCGGCACACAGCGCCGCGGCGCTCACCGGTGCCAGCCCCGAACAGTGTGAAGCGCTGCGCACGTTCGGTGATCACCTGGGCGTCGCTTTCCAGCTGGTCGACGATCTGCTCGATTATCGCGGCGACGCCGAGACGCTGGGCAAGAACGTGGGCGACGATCTGGCCGAGGGCAAGCCGACCTTGCCACTGATCTACACCATGCGTGAAGGCACCGCCGAGCAGGCAGCGCTGGTCCGCCAGGCGATCCAGAAGGGCGGGATCGAGGATCTGGAACGCATCCGCGCTGCGGTCGAGGATTGTGGCGCGCTGGATTACACCGCGCAGCTGGCACGCGATTATGTGGCCAAGGCCATTGCTCAGCTGGAGGCGCTGCCTGCCAGCCAATACCGGGATGCCCTGGTCGAGCTGAGTGAATTTGCGGTGGCGCGCACGCACTGATTCGGTGGTGGGCCATTCGCGGGCAGAGCCCGCTCCCACAAGTGTCCGATTCTACGGTGAGTGAGCGGTGGGCTCTTGCTGGCAGAGCCTGTTCCACCAAAGCCCTGCTCCCAGACAAGAGCCATACTCCACATAAAGGCGCAGCTTGCATGGCAGCTGGCGCTGATGGGCTCTTGCGGCAAAAACCCTATATACTGCGCGCCTTTATTCCCTACCCCCGAGGAATCTCGTGAGCACGCTGCCGCCCTGCCCCAAATGCAACAGCGAATACACCTACGAAGACGGCACTCAGCTGATCTGTCCCGAATGCAGCCATGAGTGGTCGGCCACGAGCGACGAGAGTGCCGACGGCGATGCTTTGACGATCAAGGACTCGGTGGGCAATGCCCTGGCCGACGGCGACACCGTTACCGTGATCAAGGACCTCAAGGTCAAAGGCTCTTCGCTGGTGGTCAAGGTCGGCACCAAGGTCAAGAACATCCGCCTGTGCGATGGCGACCATGACATCGACTGCAAGATCGACGGCATTGGCGCGATGAAGCTCAAGTCCGAGTTCGTGCGCAAGGTCTGAGGCGTCGCCCGACCAGCGGTCCGGGCCGTCGCGAGGCGCCCGGCATGACTTCCAAGGGTGCAATGCCTGCGGAAGGCAAATAGTCGCTTGCTATTATATGAATAAGAATTATTCTCATTGAATGCCCTCAAGGAGAATTGCCATGACCTATCTGATCGACGCCTGGCTCGACCGCCCACACCCCTACCTGCGCATCCTGCATCGCGAGACGGGTGAAGTCTGTGCGGTGCTTGGCGAGGATGCTCTGGATGAGCTACGCGACCAGGGCGACCTCGACCTGCATGGCCTGAGTTCGAGCGAACCTGGAGTGCTCAAGGAAGTGGTGCGCAACCTGTTTTTGTTCTGCTACGCACGGGCACTGCGGCCAATGGGGGAGTTGCACTGATACACCGCGCCGAAGCCGGACGCGGCTTGCGCCGCTGCTACAGATACCGCACTCCCCGCAGCAGCAGCGCGAGCCGCGTCAGCAGTGCATGCAGGCCCCCTGCAGCAGCGGCGCAAGCCGCGTCGTCGGTGGAGGCCAGGCACCTGTAGCAGCGGCGCGAGCCGCGTCGGCGGTGGGTGCGGTGTTTCTGGACACACGCGGTGAGGCCGGACGCGGCTTGCGCCGCTGCTACAGGGAGTGCGTTTCCACTGGCGGGTTACAGGACTTCGAGCAGCTCGACGTCGAACACCAGCACGCTGTGCGGCGGGATGCTGCCGACGCCCTGGGCGCCGTAGGCCAGTTCGCTCGGTACGTGGACACGCCACTTGCTGCCGGCAGGCATCAGTTGCAGAGCTTCGGTCCAGCCAGCGATCACGCCGTTGACCGGGAATTCGGCCGGCTCGCCACGGTTGTAGGAGCTGTCGAACACGGTGCCGTCGGTCAGGGTGCCGTGGTAGTGAACGCGCACGGTGCTGTCACCGGCCGGCTTGCTGCCTTCGCCTGTGCTCAACACTTCGTACTGCAAGCCGCTGGCGGTGGTGGTGATTTCGGCACGCTTGGCATTTTCGGCCAGGTACGCCTTGCCTTCGCCAGCCGCAGCTTCGGCCTTCGCCTGCTGCTCGGCCTGCATGATGTCGCGGATCACCTTGAAGCTGGCGTTCAGCTCTTCTTCGCTCACACGGCTTTCATGGCCACGGAACGCATCGGTCAGGCCGACCAGGATGGCTTCCAGGCTGACGCCAGGTGGTGGGTTGTCGCGCAGTTGGCCGCCCAGTTGACGGCCAATGCCATAGCTGACGCGGGTTTCGTCGGTCGACAATTGTACTTCGGACATAACACTGCTCCGCTGCGGGGCCGCGCCGCAATCTTCATGCGGGGATGAAGGGCGCGCCCGGATAAAAGGGCCAGCAGACTAGCACACTGCAGGCCCGCACTTCAGCAGGCCGGGCCGTATGCGCCCGTGCTACAGGTGCAATCAGTGCTTGGTCAGCTTGTCCAGGTAGCCCATGGCAAACGCCGAAATGACGAAGGTCATATGGATGATCACGTACCACATCAGGTACTGCGGCTCGATGTTCTTGGCATCCATGAACACGCGCAGCAAATGGATGGACGAAATGGCCACGATCGACGCGGCGACTTTCATCTTCAGCGAAGACGAGTCCATCTTGCCCAGCCAACTGAGCTTCTCGACGCCCTCTTCGATGTCCAGTTGCGACACGAAGTTTTCATAGCCGGAAATCATCACCATCACCAGAAGGCCGCCAACCAGCGCCATGTCGATGAGCGAAAGCAGCACCAGAATCACTTCCGATTCGGCCATGGCGAAGATGTTGGGCAGGACGTGAAAGATTTCCTGGAAGAATTTCAGCGCCAGCGCCAGCAGACCCAAGGACAGTCCAACGTAGATCGGCGCCAGCAACCAGCGCGAGGCGTACATGGTTTTTTCGATGAAGCGTTCCATTGAGGCTCACAGGGTGGTGGAAATTGGCGACGATTATAGCCACGGCCATGGCAAAGCACGACGTGCGACGGTGTGTCGCAGCCGCCTGCCGCCTGCAGATGTCAGTTTTCCACAAATTGACGGCGCACCCTGGCCGGGTGACGCCTGCACGATGGCGCAGAGGGGCCGACCCGTGCTGGGTGGCCCCTCGGAGACCTACACCGTTGGCCGGACCTCGACCAATTCTTCCAGCGCGTGTTCTTTCTCGGCTTCCTTGAGGTCTTCCTCGCTGATCATTTCCGCGATGACCCGCAGCCGCTCAACCACGCGGGCATTGATGCTGCCCTCGGGAAACGCGCCGTTCTCGTCGGGTTCACCGGCTGGCTCACCGGCCAGCAGGCTCAATGCCTCGTCCGCCTGGCGCACGGCATAGACATGGAACTTGCCGTCGCGGACCGCCTGCAGGACCTTTTCGTCGAGCATCAAGGTGGCGACGTTGGCCTGCGGAATGATCGCACCCTGCTCGCCCGTCAGGCCGCGGGCCTCGCACAGGCGGAAGAAACCCTCGATCTTCTCGTTGACCCCGCCCACCGCCTGGACTTCGCCGAACTGGTTGATGGAACCGGTGATCGCGAAGCACTGTTTGAGCGGCATTTTCGAGAGCGCCGAGATCAAGGTGCAGGCCTCGCCCAGCGACGCGCTGTCGCCATCCACGTATCCGTAGGATTGCTCCAAGGCGATGCTGGCGGAAATGGCCAGGGGAAATTCCTGTGCATAGCGACTGCCCAGGTAGCCGGTGAGAATCATCACCCCCTTGGAGTGGATCGGCTGACCCAGGTTGACCTCGCGCTCGATGTCGACGATGCCGCTGCCGCCCGGATACACCGTGGCCGAGATGCGCGCCGGCACACCGAACGCCGAGTCGCCCACTTCCAGCACCGTCAGGCCGTTGCACTTGCCCACCGCGGCGCCGCTGGTGTCGATCAGGATGATGCCCGCCAGCATGTCGTCGAGGATGCGCGCCGAAACCCGGCCGGTGCGCGTGGCCTTGGCCTTGAGCGCACGCTCGATGTGGCCGGCGTCGGTACGTTCTTCGTTGGCCAGGTGGCGGATGAAGTCCGCCTCGCTGACCAGCTGGAACAAGTCGCCGATACGGGCCGACAGCCGCCCCTGGTTTTCCGCCAGACGCGCACTGTAAGTGGCCAGGCGCGCGACGGCGTCACCGGTCAGCGGCGCCATGCCCTCCTCCGAGGTGCGCGTCTTCAGCAGTTGGGCGAACTGCTCCAGGCTCTCGTCGACCATGGGGATGTCTTCGTCGAAGTCCACCAGGACGCGGAACATCTCCTGGAAGTCGGGATCGTGATCCTGCAACGCGTAGTACAGCTGGCGAGCGCCGATGATGATGACCTTGACCTGGAGCGGAATCATCTGTGGCGTGAGCGTGACAGTGGCCAACCGACCGAACTCGCCCAGTGGCGATTCCATCTTCAGCTTGCGCGATTGCAAGGCGCGCTTGAGCGCGTCCCAGACGAAGGGCTCGCCCAGCATCTTCTCGGCTTCCAGAATCAGGAAGCCACCGTTGGCCCGGTGCAGGGCGCCGGGGCGCAACTGTTTGTAGGTGGTGTAGAGCGCGCCCTGATCGGTGCTGTACTCGATCCGGCCGAACAGGTTGTCGTAGGTCGGGTGTGGTTCGAACACCACCGGCGCGCCACCGCTCTGGTGATGGCCGACCACCAGGCTGGGGCTGTACTGCTCTTCCAGCAGCTTGCGGGCCTGGGCATCGGCCTTGCTGTCATCGACCAGCTGCTCGACCACGGTCTTGAGCAGATTGACCTGAATGGCCTGCAGGTAACCGCACACCGCGGCGTTCTCGGCGTATTTTTCCGACAGCGGCGCGAGCAATGGCTGCAGGGCCAGGGTGATGGTTTCTTCGTTCAGGTGACGCAACTGGTTGCTCGACTCGCGTTTCCACTGCGGCAGGCTGGCCAGCTCCTCGTTGAGGCGCTCTTCCAGATTGGAGATATCGGTATGGAAGCGCTCGCGGTCGACTTCGGGCAACTGGGCGAACTCGGCTTCATCCAGGGCCTTGCCGTCGAGCATCGGGGTGAAGGCGATGTTGCTGCTGTCGCGGTACAACGCGATGTCTTTTTCCAGCGAGAGTTTTTCGATCACATCCAGTGCGCGGTCGTAGCGCTGGTTGAAAGCTCGGTCGATGGCGCTCTTGCGCTGCTGGTAGGACGGATGCTCGAACACCGCCGGAAACGTCGCCAGCAGATTGTCGATGAGCCCCCCGATGTCGCCGATGAAGGCACCTGCACTGCCTGGCGGCAGCTCGAGGGCGCGGGGTTCGCGCGGCTCATCGAAGTTGTTCACATAGACCCAGTCGGCCGGGGTCTGCAGGCGCTTGCCCTCGGCTTTCAGGTAGCGTTTGACGAACGAGAAGCGGCCGGTGCCGGGCTCGCCCATGACGAATACGTTGTAGCCGGGGCGTGGCATGGCGACGCCGAACTGCAAGGCCTCGACGGCGCGCTCCTGGCCCAGGACGCCACGGAAGGGTTCCAGGTCGTTGGTGGTGGTGAAGTTGAACTGTTCAGCGGAAAACGGGCGGGTCAGTGCCTCGGGTGCAAGACGCAGGCTGGCAGCTACGGAATCGGGCATCGGGCATCCTTACTTCGGCGGGGCAGATGCGGTCATTCTGGGCGCTTCTGTGGCGGCGGTGCAAGCTGCAGCGGGGCTGGACGCTCAAGGCTGCAAGTTACTCATTTCGTGCGGAACTGCAACGCTTGCCTAAACTCCAAGTTACGCGGCTGGCCAAATAACCGGCCCGTCCTGGATCCCCAGGCACTTAGACCCTCGGTAAGCACATCAAAAAAGAGAACAACGCTATGAAACGGATTCTGCTGGGTACTCTGTTCGCCGCCGTCTCGATCAATGCCATGGCGCAAGCGCCCGGCGGTCCGGATTGCGGTTGGGGCAACATGTTGTTCGAAGGCCAGCGCGGCACTCCGGCGCACTTCCTGGCTTCCACCACCAACGGCACTTCGGGCAACGCCACCTTCGGCATGACCTCGGGCACCAACGGCTGCTCCACCAACGCTGCACTGACCTATGGCGGTAAATCCTGGATTGCCATGAATGGCATGATGGACGAGCTGTCCGAAGACATGGCCAAGGGCCAAGGCGAAGCACTGACCACCTATGCCGTGGTTCTGGGCGTCGCTCCCGAAGACCGTGCCTACTTCCAGTCGGTTACCCACGAGCACTTCCAGCAGATCTTCAGCAGCGCCGACAGCACCGCTGAAGACGTACACAGCAACACCATCGCGGTCCTGAAAAACGATCCACGTCTGGCCAAATACGCCACCCAGGCTTAAGCTCGACCCGCCCGCTCCTTTCGGAGCGGGCATCCCCCCTTTCCGATTTCGCCGAACTAGTTGCCGACAATGCTCAAACGCCTTGCCTTCCTGGCGCTCTGTGTGTGCGCCCCGCTGCATGCCGCTCCGCACCTCGACGCTCAGCGTCTGCAACAGTTGGCCAACGATCCGTACTGGATTTCCGTCGGCCATTACGAGCGTGGCAAGCTCGGCGGCTGGCGCAGCTATGTCGATGACCGCAAATTCTTCCTGGCCGATGATGGCGCGCACCATCCGGATGCCGAGCTGCAGGCCACGTTGAAGGCCATCTATGCACCCGCAGGCACGGGCGATCGCCATGCACAGTGCGTGTTCCCGGCGCGTACCCGCTGGTTGCGCGAGCAGCTTGGGCTGAGCGACCTGCCGACCGTGGACTGCGCCGAGTTCCGCAAGTGGTTCTCGGACGTGGCCCCCCACAGCGCCGTGCTGATATTCCCGGCGGCGTACCTGAACAGCCCCTCGTCGATGTTCGGGCATACCCTGCTGCGCATCGATCAGGCCGATGTGCAAAGCAACAACACCGCGCTGCTCAGCTATGCGATCAACTTCGGCGCCTATGTCGAAGGCGGTGACAACAGCATTCTCTACGCCTGGAAGGGCCTGGCCGGCGGCTATCCCGGCTTGTTTGCCCTGGTGCCCTACCAGGAAAAGCTTTCCGAATACCGCAGCCTGGAAAACCGCGACCTGTGGGAGTACCGGCTCAACCTCACGCCGGAAGAAACCGGGCGCATGGTCGAGCATGTGTGGGAACTCAAGCAGGTGCAGTTCGACTATTTCTTCTTCGATGAAAACTGCTCGTATCGTCTGCTCGAACTGCTTCAGGTGGCCAGGCCTGGCCTGGACCTGACCTCACAATTCCCCCTGACCGCCATTCCCACCGACACGGTGAAGGCGGTGAAGGCTGCCGGGCTGGTCGAGAAGATCGACTATCGCGCATCTCGCGAGCGCGAGCTGCTCGAACGCGCCAAGCCGCTGGACAGCAGCGAGCAGCAATGGGTACAGCGGATCGCTGCCGACACGGCGCAGATCGACAGTGAAGGTTTTCAGGCGCTGGGCAGGGAGCGTCAGGCGCTGATCCAGGATGCCGCGTTTCGTCTCGAGCGCTATCGGGCCACCGGCCAGGAGCGCGATCCGGCGAGGACCCAGCGCAGTTTCCAGTTGCTGCGCGCGATCAACCGCAACCCCCCGCCCCCGCTGGACATCGCCCGGCCGGGCTTGCCCGAGGATGGCCATCAGTCACGCACCTGGAGCGCGGGCGTGGGTACCCGCGGTGATACCGCGTTCGCCGAGTACGGGCTGCGCATGGCCTATCACGACCTCAACGACAACGCCGAGGGCTTTCCGCTGGGCGCGCAGATCGAGATCCTGGGCTTGAAAGTGCGCCAGTACGAGGGCAATGACTGGCAATTGCAGCAGCTTGACCTGGCAACGATCCGTTCGCTGACGCCGCGCAACGAGCTGTTGCAACCCCTCTCCTGGCAGGTCACCGGCGGCCTGGAACGGGTGCTGGGCAAGCATGGCGACGAAAACCTGGTGTCCCATGTGAACGGCGGTGCCGGCGGTACGTGGCAGCTTGGCGAGCACCTGCTGGGCTTTGCCCTTGGCACGGCACGGGTGGAACACAACAACGACTTTGCCCAGTTCGTCACGCCGGCGGCGGGTTTCAACAGCGGCGTGCTGTGGAAGAACGACTTGGGCAATTTCAGCCTGGAGGGCAAGGGTGACTACTTCACCAATGGCGAAGTGCGCCGTAGCCTGAGTCTGAATCAGCAGTGGGAAATTTCTCGCAACCTGGGCCTGCGCCTGAGCGCTCAGCGCGAGTTCAGCCATTTGAACTCGCCGCGCAACGAAGTCATGCTCGAGGTGAAGTGGTACCACTACTGATCGGCCAATGATCGGTCAATGAACGCAGCTGCAACGGCTGCGTTTCTTTTAGCAACAAATGACAGGTATCTGCCAGTATTGACGCGATGACAGAAAAAGCTCAGATTCATTTTCACGCGCTACCTACCCCAAGGCATCCTCATGAGCCAGTCCCTCAAGCAGCGTCTCGAAGCCATCTTGCCAACCGCCTCATCGTCCGCGCGCATGATTGCCAGCTACATGCTGGCCAATACCACGGAATTGCCGTTCCTCACCGCTGCTTCCCTGGCCGCCACGCTGGGTGTCAGCGAATCCAGTGTCGGCCGCTTCTGCCGAGCCATTGGTTACCCGCACCTCAAGGCGCTCAAGGCAGATCTCAAAGAAGACCTGGGACAGGGACCGTGGCTGATGGGCGACCGCCTGCGCGAATTTCGCCAACAGTCCGGCCCTTCTCGCGGCCTCGATCTGGAGGTGGCGGCACTGATGCGTGTCCATGAATACAGTCAGGGTGAAGCCTGGCAGCAGGTCGCCGAGCGTCTGGCCCGTCGGCCTCGAGTGTTCGTTGCCGGGTTCCAGACCGAACGTGGCATTGCCTGTTCGATGGTTCACCTGATGCAGTACCTGCGCGACGGCGTGCACGGGATCGAAGGTGCCAGCGGGCACTATGCCGAGGTGTTGCTGAGCCCACCGCAGCAGACCGCCCTGGTGGTGTTCGAAGCACGACGCTACTCGCGCCACGCGCTGATGCTGTGTCGCAAGGCACGTGAGGCCGGTATTCCGGTCACGCTGGTAACCGACACCTTCTGCGACTGGGCCGAGCAGAACGCCGATGAGGTGTTTCGCGTGCCTACCGAGTTCAACCTGTTCTGGGAGTCCACCTCGGCCATGCTGTCGCTGGTGAATCTTCTGGTCAACGAAGTGTGCAAGCGGCTCGGACCGGACGTCGAAAAGCGCCTGGAAGCCACCGCCGCACTTCACCACGAGTTCGTGGGCTACACGTCACTGACCACGGGCGGACAACACTAGCTGACCCAACACCACCACCGAGGTGCAACATGAAACGGAGCATTCGTTTTGCAGGGGTACTGGCAGTTCTGCTGGCAGGCGTGAACAACGCCACTGCCCAAGACCTGAAAATCGCCACGGAAGGCGCCTATCCACCCTTCAACTATGTGAATTCCAACAACAAGCCCCAGGGCTTCGACGTCGATATCGCGATGGCGCTGTGCGACAAGATGCAGGCGCGCTGCACGATCGTGGCCCAGGACTGGGACGGCATCATTCCTGCGCTGCTGGCGCGCAAGTACGATGCCGTCGTGGCGTCGATGATCGATACCGAAGAGCGACGCAAGAAAATCAGCTTCACCAATCACTACTACAAGACCCCCTTGTCGGTAGCCGTGGGCAAGCAGTCGAAGCTCGATGACGCGCAGTCCACGTTCAAGGGCCTGGTGGTGGGCGCGCAGTCCTCCTCCACCCAGTCGATTCATGCCGAAGACGTCTACGGCAAGGCTGGCGCCGAGGTAAAACTCTACCCTACCGCCGATGCGGCCAATGCCGACCTCGCGGCCGGGCGTCTGGATGTGGTGATCGGCGACAAGTTTCCCCTGCAGGAATGGCTCAAGAAATCGGGCGCGGCGTGCTGCCGCATGCTCGGTGACGTCGATGGCACCACGGCCAATGCGGCGATAGCCGTACGCCAGGACGACGACTCGTTACGCCTGCGCCTGAACAAGGCGCTGGATGAGATCGTTGCCGACGGTACCTACCAGAAGATCGCCAGCCGGTATTTCGACTTCGATATCTACAACTGATCGACCGGGCGTGGCGGCGCCTCTGATCGGGCGTCACCGGAGATAAAAGCATGCTCGAACACCTTGCTTTGTTGTCCCTGGCCGAGGGCGGCTGGGGCCTTGCTTTGCTGGCAGGCGCCCTGATGACCCTGGCCTTGGCGCTTGCCTGTCTACCGATCGGCGTGCCGCTGGGGCTGGCCCTGGCACTCGCCGAGCGCTCGCGATACCGGCTCCTGCGCAGCTTTGCAACGCTGTTCGGCACGGTGTTCCGCGGCCTTCCAGAACTGCTGACGCTGCTGATCATCTACTACGGTTGCCAGATCGCCATGCAGAAGCTGCTGAGCGCGGCTGGCCACCCCCAAGCCGTCTCGATCAACGCCTTTGCGGCAGCCATGGTCGCGTTCGGCCTGGTGTTCGCCGCATTCTCGGCCCAGGTCTGGCTGGCGGCATTCAAGACCATCGGCAAAGGCCAGTATGAAGGCGCAGCCGCGCTGGGGCTGAGCCGTCGGATAACGTTCATGCGGGTACTCTTGCCGCAGCTGACCCGGGTCGCCCTGCCTGGGCTGTCCAACAATTGGCTGTCGCTGCTCAAGGACACTTCGCTGGTATCCACCATTTCCCTGGTCGACCTGATGCGCCAGACCAACCTGGCGGTCAGTGCTACCAAGGAGCCGCTGTTCTTCTATGGCGTAGCCTGCCTGGTCTACCTCCTGTTCAGTGCGCTGAGCGGCAGAGCGCTGGCGTTTCTGGAGCGCTACTACAGCCGCCATCTGCGGAGTGTGCGCTGATGATTCTCCAGGACATTGCCTACTTCTTCGTCGACCCCGACCTGCTTCAGCGCTATGGCTGGCGCATGCTGGCGGGGCTGTGGGTGACCGCCAAGCTGGTCGCCATTGCCTTTACCCTGGGGATGCTGCTCGCCACGGTGCTGGCCCTTGGCAGACTGTCGAGCAACCCGCTGCTACGCCATGCCAGTGGTTTCTACATCTATTGCCTGCGCGGCTCGCCGTTGCTGGCGCAGTTGTTCCTGCTGTATTACGGCCTGGGTTCGTTTCGCGAGTTCTGGCAGGACGTCGGCTTGTGGTGGCTGTTTCGCGATGCCTGGTATTGCACCTTGCTGGCCTTCACCCTCAATACGGCCGCCTACCAGGCGGAAATCCTGCGCGGCAGCTTCATAGCCATCGGCCAGGGCCAGCGCGAAGCTGCTCGGGCGCTGGGGCTCAGGCCGTGGGTAACGTTCGTGAAGATCATCATGCCGCAGTCGCTGATGGTCGCCATCGGGCCATTGGGCAATGAACTGATCCTGATGATCAAGGCCAGTGCCATTGCCTCGTTGGTCACCCTGTATGACTTGATGGGGGTGACCAAATTGGGTTTCTCGCGCAGTTTCGATTTCCAGATCTACCTCTGGGCCGCGGTGCTTTACCTGCTGATTGTCGAAACGCTGCGCCGCGTACTGCGGCGCCTCGACGCTCGGCTCAGTCGCCATCTGCACGACCACTGAGGAGCGAAGCCATGCAATGTGAAACGCTGGTACTGGGTGCCGGCATCGTTGGTGTTTGCAGTGCACTGCACTTGCAGGCTCTGGGACGTGAGGTGGTACTGGTCGACCGTGCAGCACCTGGCAGCGGCACCAGCTACGGCAATGCTGGCTTGATCGAACGCTCCAGCATCGTGCCCTATGCGTTTCCGCGTGACCTGCGGCGATTGATGCTCTACGCCCTCAATCAGCAGCCCGACGTGCGCTACGACTGGCGCTACCTGCCGCAGGTTGCGCCCTGGTTGTGGAAGTACTGGCAGGCATCTTCCAAACGCAACCTGCAGCGTGCAGCCGAAGCGATGTTGCCACTGGTGCAACGCTGCGTGCAGGAACACTGCGCACTGGCTGCAGCATCCGGCCAGCAAGGATTGCTTCGCGATACTGGCTGGATCGAGATCTACCGCAGCCACAAGGCCTTCGCCAGAGCCCAGGCGGATGCCGCACAGCTGCACGTTCATCATTTGCGCTACAGCTTGCTCGACGCTGGGCAATTACAGGCCGTCGAGCCCAGTCTCGGCCAGGGCGCTGCAGGTGCCGTGCACTGGCATGACCCCATGACCGTGCAGGACCCGGGCGCCCTGGCCCTGGGCTACACCGCGCTGTTCATGCAGCGCGGCGGGCGCTTCATGGATGCCGATGCATTGACGCTGCGCCAGCAGGGCAATCACTGGCAGCTCGAGACGGCGGCGGGCATGCTGCACGCGCGCGAAGTCGTGGTGGCCCTGGGACCAGAGAGCAATCGGTTGCTGTCACCCTTGGGCTATCGCATTCCCCTGCAAAGCAAGCGCGGCTACCACATGCATTACCAGACCGCTGCGGGCGCAACCCTCAACCACCCCGTCTGCGACCCGCTGGGAGGGTTCGTGCTGGCGCCGATGAACCAGGGCTTGCGTCTGACGACCGGGATCGAGTTCGCTGCCGAAGATGCCCCCGCCAATGATATCCAGCTGCTGCGCTGCGAAGCGCTGGCCAGGCGCTTCTACCCACTGGGCGAACGCCTCGACGTCAAGCCCTGGCTGGGCCGCCGCCCGTGCCTGCCGGACATGCGCCCGGTGATAGGTCCGGCAGGTCGACACCCCGGGTTGTGGCTCAACTTTGGCCATGCCCACCACGGTTTGACGCTGGGCCCTGTCTGTGGCCGGCTGTTGGCGCAGATGATGGCCGGCGCGGCGACCTTTACCAATCCTGCGCCGTACAGCCCCGCTCGATTCAGCTGAGCCGGTTGGAGACGGCTTATGCAACTCTGATGCGGTTTTGCGGCCCAATCTTCTACAAGCATCCGTTCTTGTAGGAGTAGGGCTTGACCGCGATCCTCGTACAGCCTCTCGGTTGGCACATCTCGGCTCCCCTACAGCAAGCTGGGCGAGTTGTACCGCCCCTCAAGGGAGGAAGACCATGAGCCGCGCATTCGTGAATGAAGACCAGGCCGCCGAACAGGCGAGCCAACCCGTGGAGCGACTGATCAGTACGCAGCCCAACTACGTGACCGCCAGTGGCCTGGCCCAGTTGCAGGCGCGGGTCGCTGAAGTGCAGATACTGCAGGCCGAGCAGATGGCAATGGGTGAGCGTGCCGACCGTCAGCGTGTCGCCGACCTGAGCCGGGACATGCGCTACTACCAGCACCGCCTGCAACATGCCCAAGTGGTGGCACCGGTCACGTCCACCGCCAAGGTGCAGATCGGCAGCTGGGTGACTTTTGCCGATGACCAGGGCGCCGAGCAGCGCGTGTGTCTGGTCGGCGAAGACCAGGCAGACGCCGGTGTTGGCTTGATCAACTGGGCGTCGCCGCTGGGTCGCGCACTGCTGGGCGCGGAAGTTGGTGAAGAACGCGTATGGCGTCGGCCTGCGGGTGACCTGACCGTGGAAGTCACGGGCATCCAGACAGGCCCGTGAGTGATACGCCGGCTCTGTTGACCAGCCGATATCCATTCACCAAGCAAAAAAATGGGGCCCTGCAAAGAGGGCCCCATTTTTCATTCACGCCAGCTTCTTGTGGCGAACCCGGTGCGGCTGGGCAGCCGCTTCACCCAGGCGTTTCTTGCGATCGGCTTCGTACTCGGTGTAGTTGCCTTCGAAGAACACGGCCTGGGAGTCGTCCTCGTAGGCCAAGATGTGCGTGGCCACGCGGTCGAGGAACCAGCGATCGTGAGAGATCACGATGGCCGCGCCGGGGAAGTCCAGCAGGGCTTCTTCGAGCGAACGCAGGGTTTCCACGTCGAGGTCGTTGGACGGTTCGTCGAGCAGCAGGACGTTACCGCCCTCCTTCAGCGTCAGCGCCAGGTGCAGGCGACCGCGTTCACCACCAGAGAGGTCCTTGACGAACTTCTGCTGGTCGCCGCCCTTGAAGTTGAAGCGGCCTACGTAGGTGCGTGACGGAATTTCGTAGTTGCCGATGCGGATATTGTCCGAACCGTCGGAGACCTGCTGGAACACGGTCTTGCTGCCGTCCAGGTCGTCGCGGCTTTGATCCACGCACGCCAGCTGGACGGTTTCGCCCACTTCGATGCTGCCCGAATCCGGCTGTTCCTTGCCCATGAGCATGCGGAACAGGGTGGATTTACCAGCACCGTTGCCGCCAATCACGCCGACGATGGCGCCTTTGGGCATGGCGAACGACAGGTTGTCGATCAGCACACGGTCGCCGTAGCCCTTGGTGACGTTCTTGAATTCGATGACCTTGTCACCCAGGCGCGGACCGGCCGGAATGTAAATTTCGTTGGTTTCCGAACGCTTCTGGAATTCCTGCGACTGCATTTCCTCGAAGCGCTGCAGGCGGGCCTTGGATTTCGACTGGCGGGCCTTGGCGCCTTTGCGCACCCACTCCAGTTCTTCTTTCATGGCCTTTTCGTGGGCCGACTGCTGCTTGGATTCGGCCGCCAGGCGATCGGACTTGGCTTCGAGCCAACCCGAGTAGTTGCCCTCGTACGGAATGCCGGCGCCACGGTCGAGCTCCAGGATCCAGCCGGCGACGTTGTCGAGGAAGTAACGGTCGTGGGTGATCGCAACCACGGTGCCGGGGAAGTCGTGCAGGAAGTGCTCCAGCCAGGCCACGGAGTCGGCATCCAGGTGGTTGGTCGGTTCGTCGAGCAGCAGCATGTCGGGGGCCGAAAGCAGCAGGCGGCACAGGGCCACGCGGCGTTTCTCACCACCGGACAGGTGCTCGATCTTGGCATCCCAGGCCGGCAGGCGCAGAGCGTCGGCAGCGACCTCCAGTTGCCGTTCCAGATTGTGGCCGTCGCTGGCCTGGAGGATGGACTCGAGCTTGGCCTGTTCGGCGGCCAGCTTGTCGAAGTCGGCGTCCGGTTCGGCATAGGCGGCGTAGACCTCGTCCAGGCGGGCCTGGGCGTCCTTGATCACGCTGACCGCTTCCTCGACCACTTCGCGCACGGTCTTGGTCGGGTCGAGCTGTGGTTCCTGGGGCAGGTAGCCAACGTTGAGCTCGGGCATCGGGCGGGCTTCGCCGTCGAATTCCTTGTCGACACCAGCCATGATCTTCAGCAAGGTGGATTTGCCCGAGCCGTTCAGGCCGAGCACGCCGATCTTGGCGCCGGGGAAAAAGGACAGCGAAATGTTCTTGAGGATTTCCCGCTTCGGCGGAACGACTTTGCTCAGCCGATGCATGGTGTAGACGTATTGAGCCATGGAATGAACCTGGATAAAGAAGGTGCGAGATAGAGGATGGAAGCTTGGGCCCCCGCAAGGTGTTCAAAGCTACCGGAATGCGGGAGTCAGGGCAAACCAGGGCGCGTCCGGTGACGCGGTGTGCCAGGCGGATCGCGGTGGGCCCGACGCGGCTTGCACCGCNCACGAGCGCTGTAGCAGCGGCGCGAGCCGCGTCGGCGGTAAACGCGGTGCGCCAGGCGGATCGCGGTGTGAACGAACGTCCGGAAGCGACACGAGCGCTGTAGCAGCGGCGCGAGCCGCGTCGGCGGTGGGTGCGGCGTGTCAGGCGCAGCACGGTGGTTTTACGCTGCGCTAGCCGGCCTTGGGCGCTAGCGCTTATAGTGCGAGGTGTAACACGCATGATTCACGTGCCCTCTGGTGGGGCCCGCGCCTATGCCTGCCCCCGACTGTCATATCGCAGGATTTCAGTTTGACCAATTTCAATCAGCCGTCCTCCTTGCGCCCGCCTGTCCAAGGGTCAGGTACGCCGCTGCACGGTTCGTTGAAAGGCGCGCTGGCATTCGTGGTTTTGATGTTGCTGATGCTGTTGTTCTGGCAGCTGCTCGACCAGTTCCAGCGCACCCAGGCCGACCAGCGCCAGCACAGCATCGACTACAGCGCGGACCTGGCCGATCACGTCAACCTGAACATGGCGCTCAATGCGCAGATCGCGCTGAACCAGTTGCTCACGACTCAACCCTTCCCCAGCGCGCGGGAACGGGCCGAAACGCTCACTCGCGTCCGCCGCTCGGTGCCGGAACTGCAAAGCCTGGCCTGGCTCAGCGGCGATGCCCGAGTCATCGCCGACACCCTGCCGGACGCCACTGACGCGCCGTTCATTGCCCTGCTGACAGGTCGCCTGGATGGCGACAGCCACTACTACACCAACAACACAGCCGCAGACCTGGTCTATCTGCTGATCCGCCAGCCCGGCGAAAACACCAATGGCTATTGGCTGCTGCGCATGAGCCCGATCGTCATCAGCCGCCTCATCCACCAGGTCGAGCGCGAGGAGAACCCCAGCTGGGTCCTGGAAAATCACGCGAACAAGCACATCATCGGCCGCGCCGGCCGAGCCCCACTCACTGCCTCGGAACTGAGCGCCACCGAGCTTGAGCAGAGTGTGCTGGTGACCCCGCTGAGCCATAGCGACTGGCAATTACGCAGCCTGTTCGACGCCAGACAGGCGCGCCTGGCGCTCTTGCCGCCGCTGGTGGGCAAATGCCTGCTGGGCCTTCTGGTGTCGCTGGTGCCATTGCTCGCGCTGCTGGGCATGCGCCGCCGCCAGCGCGAGCTCAACGAAGAGCGTCGCCGCTATCAGGACATCTTCGAAGGCGCCGGAGTGGCGCTGTGCGTGCTCGACCTGTCGGGCGTCCTGGCGTTCTTCGAGCGGGTCGGGCGCAACGGGCACACCGACTCTGCACAGTGGCTGCAGGACAACCCAACCAAGCGCCTCGACCTGCTGCAGGCACTGCGCATCACCGAAGTGAACCAGGTTGCCTTGCGGGTGCTGCAGGTGGACACCGGCGAACAGGCGTGGCGCAAGCTCATCGAAGGCGGCTCGGCCACCGGCATCGGCCACCGTCTGATCGCTGCGCTGCTGGAGCGCCAACAGCAATTGGAACTGGAAATCCGCCTGGTCAACCAGCAAGGCCAGGATCAGTACCTGTGGCTGACCGTGCGCTTTCCCGAGCATGCCGAGGACTACCGCGCGGTGATTCTCAGCATCACCGACATCACCAGCCACAGGACGGCGAGCGAATCGCTGCGCCAGAGCGAAAAGCGCCACCGCATGCTCGCCGAGAGCATCAGCGACGTGATCTTCTCGACCAACAACCGTTTGGAACTGAACTACGTCAGCCCTTCGGTGCAGAGCGTGCTGGGCTACGAGGCAGACTGGGTGTTGGAGCACGGTTGGCAGGGCATGCTGGCCAATCCCGCACAGATGACGGGGATCAATGCGCTGCTGACGCAGGTCCGTCGGGCGTTGCATGTGCCGGCCGAGCTGGCTGCCCTGCGCAGCGATCTCAAGACCCAGGTCTTCATGTTCGACTGCATGCGCAACGATGGCCGCAAGATTCCCATCGAGCTGCGTCTGGTGTTGATCTGGGATGCGCAAGGGGCTCTGGAAGGCATGCTGGGCGTGGGTCGCGACATCAGCCAGCAGCGCCGCGCGGAGAAGGACCTGCGCATGGCTGCCACGGTGTTCGAACATTCGACGTCGGCGATTCTCATCACCGACCCGGCGGGCTATATCGTCCAGGCCAACGAAGCCTTCAGCCGCGTCAGCGGTTATGCGGTAACCCAGGTGCTGGACCAACTGCCCAACATGCTGACCGTGGATGACCAGCAGGAAGCCCACCTGCGCTATGTGCTCAAGCAACTGCAACTGCGCGGCACCTGGGAAGGCGAGGTCTGGCTCAAGCGGCGCAATGGCGAGCACTACCCGGCCTGGGTCGGCATCACCGCGGTACTCGATGACGAAGGCGATCTGGCCAGCTACGTGTGCTTCTTCAGCGACATCAGCGAGCGCAAGGCCAGCGAACAGCGTATTCATCGCCTGGCCTACTACGATGCCCTGACCCACCTGCCCAACCGCACGCTGTTTCAGGACCGCCTGTACAACGCCCTGCAGCAGGCCGAACGCCAGCAGTCGTGGGTGGTGCTGATGTTCCTCGACCTTGACCGCTTCAAGCCGATCAACGATTCGCTCGGCCACGCCGCCGGCGACCGCATGCTCAAGGACATGGCCACGCGCCTGCTGGGTTGCGTCGACGACGATGACACCGTGGCGCGCATGGGCGGCGACGAATTCACCCTGCTGCTGCAACCCCGCGCGACCCGTGAGCTGGCCTTGAACCAGGCCATCCATGTGGCGGAGCAGATTCTCGGCAGCCTGGTCAAACCGTTCGTGCTCGAAGGCCGCGAGTTCTTCGTCACGGCGAGCGTGGGCATTGCCTTGAGCCCTCAGGATGGCGGCGAACTCAGCCAATTGATGAAGAACGCCGACACCGCGATGTACCACGCCAAGGAGCGCGGCAAGAACAATTTCCAGTTCTATCAGGCCGACATGAACGCTACGGCGCTGGAGCGTCTGGAGCTGGAAAGCGACTTGCGCCATGCCCTGGAGCAAGAAGAATTCGTGCTGTACTACCAGCCGCAGTTCAGCGGCGACGGCAAGCGTCTGACCGGTGCCGAGGCGCTGTTGCGCTGGAACCATCCACGGCGCGGCCTGGTGCCGCCTGGCGAGTTCATTCCGGTGCTCGAGGAGCTCGGCCTGGTGGTGGACGTGGGCGATTGGGTGCTGGCCGAAGCGTGTCGTCAGCTCAAGGCCTGGCATCTGGCCAAGGTGCGGGTGCCCAAGGTGTCGGTGAACATCTCCGCGCGGCAGTTCGCCGACGGCCAGCTGGGCAATCGGATTGCCCGAATGCTGGAACGTATCGGCCTGCCACCGGCGTGCCTGGAGCTCGAGCTGACCGAGAGCATCCTGATGCGCGAGGTCAACGAGGCCATGGTGATCCTCGATATCTTGAAGAACCTCGGCCTGAGCATCGCCATCGACGATTTCGGTACTGGCTACTCGTCGCTCAACTACCTCAAGCAATTCCCCATCGACGTGCTGAAGATCGACCGCACCTTCGTCGATGGTCTGCCCTCCGGCGAGCAGGATGCGCAGATCGCCCGGGCCATCATTGCCATGGCGCACAGCCTCAATCTGTCGGTGATCGCCGAAGGCGTGGAAACCCACGAGCAGCTGGAGTTTCTGCGCGAGCATGGCTGCGACGAGGTTCAGGGCTACCTGTTCGGCCGGCCGATGCAGGCTCATCGCTTCGAGTCGCAGTTCAGTAACGACGCGCTGTTCCTGTTTCAGTGACCCCCGCTTGTGGGAGCGGTCGGTGGCCGCGAAGGGCGCCCTGCGGTAGATCAGTGGAAAAACCGCGGCGTGGCTTTCGCGGCCAATGACTGCTCCTACGGTGTGCCGAGGTGCCGGTGGACATGAGGCCCGCTTGTTCACGCAGTGACTGCCTTTCATATGCCAGATAAAAGCCGATGGGGTAGAATGCTCGCCTTTCCCAACATCCCGATCCTTGAGGACCGCCATGTTCAGCCGTAGCCAGACACTCGCCAAGTACGATGCCGATCTCTTTGCCGCCATGGAGCAAGAAGCCCTGCGTCAGGAAGAGCACATCGAGCTGATCGCCTCGGAAAACTACACCAGCCCCGCTGTCATGGAAGCCCAGGGCTCGGTGCTGACCAACAAGTACGCCGAAGGCTATCCGGGCAAGCGTTACTACGGTGGCTGCGAGTACGTCGACGTGGTCGAGCAGCTGGCCATCGATCGCGCCAAGGAACTGTTCGGCGCCGACTACGCCAACGTCCAGCCGCATGCCGGCTCCCAGGCCAACAGCGCGGTGTACCTGGCCCTGCTGCAGGCGGGCGATACCATCCTGGGCATGAGCCTGGCCCACGGCGGTCACCTGACCCACGGCGCCAGCGTTTCTTCGTCGGGCAAGCTGTACAACGCCGTCCAGTACGGTATCGATGCCCAAGGCCTGATCGACTACGACGAAGTCGAGCGCCTGGCCGTCGAGCACAAGCCGAAGATGATCGTGGCCGGTTTCTCCGCCTACTCGCAGATCCTCGACTTCCCACGCTTCCGTGAGATCGCCGACAAGGTCGGTGCCTATCTGTTCGTCGATATGGCCCACGTGGCAGGCCTGGTCGCCGCTGGCGTGTACCCGAACCCGGTGCCGTTCGCCGACGTGGTCACCACCACCACCCACAAGACCCTGCGCGGTCCGCGTGGCGGTTTGATCCTGGCGCGTGGCAACGCCGAGATCGAGAAGAAGCTCAACTCGGCAGTCTTCCCGGGCGCCCAGGGCGGCCCGCTGGAGCACGTCATCGCTGCCAAGGCCGTGTGTTTCAAGGAAGCGCTGCAGCCTGAATTCAAGACCTACCAGCAACAGGTCGTGAAGAACGCCAAGGCCATGGCCAAGGTGTTCATCGACCGTGGTTTCGACGTAGTGTCCGGTGGTACCGAGAACCATCTGTTCCTGCTGTCGCTGATCAAGCAGGACATTTCCGGCAAAGACGCCGATGCCGCGCTGGGCAAGGCATTCATCACTGTCAACAAGAACTCGGTGCCGAATGACCCACGCTCGCCGTTCGTCACCTCGGGCCTGCGCTTCGGTACGCCTGCAGTGACCACTCGCGGTTTCAAGGAAGCCGAGTGCCAGGAGCTGGCCGGCTGGATCTGCGACATTCTGGCCGACCTGAACAACGACGCGGTGATCGAAGCCGTGCGCGAGAAGGTCAAGGCCATCTGCGCGAAGCTGCCGGTGTATGCCGACTGATAGCTGTGCCTTGATATGAAAAAGCCCGGCTCATTGAGTCGGGCTTTTTTATGTATCAGGGCCGGCCTTATCGCGGGCAGAGCCCGCGATAAGGCCGGCACAGGCTTTATAGGGTTTCGAATCCGGCGCGGATCTTGGCTTCGGGTAGATCATCGGCGATGAACACCATCACGCTTTCGCGTACCTCCCCCTCGGCCCATTCGGTGTCCCAATCGAAGCCGTAGAGTTTCAGCACGCCCTGGAACACCAGGCGTCGATCTTCCCCAGCGATATTCAAAACGCCCTTGTAGCGCAGCAGTTGCTTGCCGTGCTCTTCCAGCAGTTCATTCATGAAGGTACTGAGCCGATCGATGTCCAGCGGCTTGTCGGTGCGCAGCACCAGGCTGGCGATGCGGTCGACGCTGGGACCCTGGTTGACCGGGCGCAACGCCAGGCCGGCATTGAGATTGAAGCCCCGCACATCGAGCAGTTCTGCCAGGTCGATACGCCCATGTTCGACCACTCGGATCGGGGCCCGACGGTTGATGCGGGTCAGGCGCTCGCTCAGTTCTTCCAGCACCGTCGGTGGCACCAGATCGGTCTTGCTGATCAACAGGCGATCGGCGAACCCGACCTGCGCCTGGGCGATGGTCTGGGCCAGATGAATGCCGGCATGGGCAGCGTCGACCAAGGTCAGGATGCCATCCAGGATGTAGCGCTCGCGCAGCTCTTCATCGATGAAAAAGGTCTGCGCGACGGGCGCTGGGTCGGCCAGGCCAGTGCACTCGATGACCAGTCGATCGAAGGCGATCTCGCCACTGTCCAGGCGTTCGAGCAACAGGTACAGCGCCTTGGTCAGGTCGGTGTGGATGGTGCAGCAGACGCAGCCGTTGGCCAGCGTCATGATTTGCACCGGCTCGTCGCCCAGCAGCTGGGTGTCGATGCCGGCGTCGCTGAATTCGTTCTCGATCACGGCGATCTTCAAGCCATGTTCGGCCTTGAGCATGTGGCGCAGCAAGGTGGTCTTGCCGGCGCCGAGAAAGCCGCTGAGGATGGTGACAGGAATCGGGGGTGCGGCTTCGGACAAGTTTGTTGGCTCCGGAATCATTTAAATGCAAATGGCCTCTTCGCGGCCACTGGCCGCTCCTACAGGGATAATCGATCACTTGTAGGAGCGGCCAGTGGCCGCGAAAGGGCCGTCACTCACGACACATCTCTACGAGATGGCATGCCTCAACAACACTTGGGCCCACCCTTGCCGCCGTACCTGGCCTCCTGGCGTTCGCGGAAGAACGCCTGGTAATCCATCATCGGCTTGTCCGGGTGCTTGGTCTGCATGTGTTCGACATAGTTGTCGTAGTCCGGCATGCCCACCATCAGACGTGCCGCCTGGCCCAGGTATTTTCCCAACTTGCTCAAGTCATTGAACATGGCGGCAGCCCTCGATCATCACGCATTGGGGAACGGCTGGAACGGTGCTTCCTTGTCGGTACGTTCCTTCTTGCCCCAGGCGGCGACGCCGACCTTCAAGGCGAAGAACAGGATGCTGAAGACCACCAGCAGGAACAGTACGGTCAAGGTTGCGTTGGTGTAGGCATTGAAGATCACGTGTTGCATCTGCTCGACGCTCTTGGCCGGTGCAATGACCTGGCCCTGGGCCAACGCGTCGCTGTACTTCTTGGCCAGCGCCAGGAAGCCAACTGCGGGGTTGGCGTCGAACAGCTTGATGAAGCCTGCAGTGGTGGTGCAGATCAGCAGCCACACGGCCGGCAGCATGGTGACCCAGATGTAACGCTGACGCTTCATCTTGATCAGCACGACGGTCGCAAGCATGAGGGCAATACCGGCCAGCATCTGGTTGGAGATGCCGAACAGCGGCCACAGGGTGTTGATGCCACCCAGCGGATCGATCACGCCCTGATACAGCAACCAGCCCCACAGGGTCACGCAACCGGCGGTGGCGATGACGTTGGCGGTCCACGACTCGGTGCGTTTGAGCGCCGGGACGAACGAGCCGAGCAGGTCTTGCAGCATGAAGCGTCCGGCACGGGTACCGGCGTCCACGGCGGTCAGGATGAACAACGCCTCGAACAGGATTGCGAAGTGGTACCAGAAAGCCATGGTGTTTTCACCCGGCAGCACCGAGTGCAGGATCTGCGCGATACCCACGGCCAGGGTCGGTGCACCGCCGGCACGCGCCAGGATGGTGGTTTCGCCGATGTCGTGGGCCACCGCCTGCAGCGCTTCCGGGGTAATGGCAAAGCCCCAGCTGCTGACTGCGGTTGCCACTGCGACCACATCGGTACCGACCACTGCGGCCGGGCTGTTCATGGCGAAGTACACGCCCGGTTCGATGACCGATGCGGCGACCATGGCCATGATCGCCACGAACGATTCCATCAACATGGCACCGTAGCCGATGTAGCGGGCGTTGGTTTCGTTGTCCAGCAGCTTGGGCGTGGTGCCCGAGGAAATCAGCGCATGGAAACCGGACACTGCGCCGCAGGCGATGGTGATGAACAGGAACGGGAACAGACCGCCCTTCCATACCGGGCCGGTGCCGTCGGTGAACTGGGTCAGCGCAGGCATCTTCAGTTCCGGCATGGTCACCAGAATACCGATGGCCAGGGCGATGATGGTACCGATCTTGAGGAAGGTGGACAGGTAGTCGCGCGGTGCCAGGATCAGCCACACGGGCAGCACGGCTGCGACGAAGCCATAGCCCACCAGCATCCAGGTGATCTGAATGCCGGAGAAGGTGAAGGCCTTGGCCCAGACCGGGTCGGCCGCCACCTGGCCCCCCAGCCAGATCGAGAGCAACAGCAGAAACACGCCGATGATGGAGATTTCACCGATGCGGCCCGGGCGGATGTAGCGCATGTACACGCCCATGAACATGGCGATCGGGATAGTGGCCATGACCGTGAAGATGCCCCACGGGCTTTCGGCAAGTGCCTTGACCACGATCAGCGCCAGCACCGCGAGGATGATGATCATGATCAGGAAGCAACCGAAGAGGGCGATGGTGCCGGGGATGCGGCCCATTTCCTCGCGCACCATGTCGCCCAGCGAGCGGCCGTTGCGGCGGGTGGACAGGAACAGCACCATGAAGTCCTGCACGGCGCCGGCCAGGACCACGCCTGCAATCAGCCACAGCGTGCCGGGCAGATAGCCCATCTGCGCGGCCAGCACCGGCCCGACCAGAGGGCCAGCACCGGCAATGGCTGCGAAGTGGTGACCGAAAAGAATGTGCTTGTTGGTCGGCACGTAGTCCAGACCGTCGTTGTTGAGCACCGCGGGCGTGGCCCGGCGCGAGTCCAGCTGCATGACGTGGTTGGCGATGAACAGGCTGTAGTAGCGGTAGGCGACCAGGTAGATGGCCACCGCCGCGACGACGATCCATAACGCATTGATTGCTTCACCGCGGCGAAGTGCAACGACGCCCAGGGCACAAGCACCAATGATCGCCACGATCAGCCACGGAACGTGGCGGAACGCACTGCTATTATTCTTCATATTATTGTTTCCAGCTCAGTGGATGAGTGTCAGCCTTATCGAGTCTAGCGATTTTTTGCTCGATGGCCATCCCCACGTTGGTCTAGAGCGGTGCGGCGCGTGAGGCAGGGACGAATCGGAACACCTGCAGCCGGTGTGGGTCGCACTTAAGGTGTCCAAAGCGAGTTGACCCATGCCCAAGCCACCTGCCCAAGCCGTTCTGCCGCCACCGTTGCTGTATCTGGCGTTCATCGCGGTGGCCATGGCCCTGAGCTATGCGCTGCCCATTGCGTTGCCGGTCAACAGCTGGACCGCAGCCACGGCGGCGGCCTTGATCATCCTCGGCCAGAGCCTCTCCTTCTGGGCCATGCTGCGTTTCAAGCGCCAACACACGGCAACCAGCAATTTCGACGCCCCCCACGAGTTACTGCGCGACGGCCCGTTCGCGCTGTCGCGCAACCCGATCAATCTGGGTGACACCCTTGCCTATGTCGCGCTGTCGTTGCTGATGGGCAGCCTGTGGCCATGGCTGTTGCTGCCGGTGTTGTTGTACCTGATGAACTGGCTGGTGATCAGGCCTGACGAAATCCAGCTGGAAGGGCTGTTTGGCGAGACTTATCGCCAGTATTGTCGACGGGTTCGCCGCTGGCTTTGAGTCACTGCGCTATAGTCCAGCAAAACTGGAGAACCCGATCATGACGCAAACCCATACCGAACGCCGGCGCTTCAAGCGCATCGCTTTCGATGCCAAGACCGAACTGCGCCAAGGCACCGAGCGCTGGCCGGTGAAGCTGCTCGATCTGTCATTGAAGGGGCTGTTGATCGAAAAGCCGTCGCCCTGGCTGGGTGATGCCAGCCAACCCTTCAATGTGGATGTGAAGCTGGGGCCGCAGGAAGATGTGGTGATGGAGGTCAAGCTGGCCCATGACGATCATGGGCAGCTGGGCTTCGTGTGCACCCATATTGGTCTGGAGTCGATCAGCCATCTGCGTCGCTTGATCGAACTCAACCTGGGCGACCCCGAGGAGCTGGAGCGGGAGCTGGGGGCTTTGTTGGAGGTTTGAGGACGGCGGCGAGACCTTCGCGGCCGATGACCGCGCCTACGGCGAGTATTACTACACCAAGTGAGCCGGCAGCCCCCACTGGGCGGGGTCGAAGCCCAGCAGGCTTTGCAGGCGATCGTCGGCGTGGTGATAGCGTTCTGGCGCCATGGCGGCATCCGGCACGGCCACGGCGAACATGCCGGCAGCCTTGGCGGCGGTGACGCCGAAGGGCGAATCCTCGAACACCAGACAATCCTTGGGCTCCACCCCCAGACGCCTGGCCGCGACCAGGAAAATATCCGGCGCAGGCTTGGCCGCGCCCACCTCAGGGTCATCGGCAGTGACAACCGTGTCGAACAGCGCAAACCACTCCTGATGCAGGGTGGTTTTCATCGCAAAGTGCCCGCGAGACGAACTGGTACCTACTGCGATCGGAATATTGTGCGCCTTCAAATGCCGCACCAGCGCCTCGGCACCGGCCATGGCCTGCGCGTGGGGAAAGCGCTCGGCCATCAGCGGCGCACGCGCTTCGATGAATTCAGCGGGCGTCAGCGGCAGGCCCAATGTCTCGACGATATAGGTCGACAGATCAGTGGCACCCAGGCCGATGGTGTTCTGCTTGATACTCCAGTCGAAGACCTTGCCGTAACGCTCGGCAATCATCTGCGTGACTTCGGTGTAGATGCCTTCGGTGTTCAGCAGCAAGCCATCCATGTCGAAGATGACAGCCTTGACGGGGCCCATGCCCGGCACTGCAGTATTCATAGGGCGCGCTCCATGGTCGGTGAGAGGACCTCAGAGTACGGGGCGCGCCGGGGGTTGAGCAAGTTTGCATGGCAGTGCGGGCGCCTGTGCCAGGCGCCCGCACTGCAGTGGATCACGGTACCGACAGCGTGCGAATCATCGACAAGGTCAGATACAGCCGCGGCGCGATGCTGTCCAGTTCGATGTATTCGTCGTCGGCATGCAACCCCGCCCCAACCACGCCCATGGTTTCCAGCACTGCTGGCTTGTCGCTGCCGGGCACGTAGGCATAGCCGGCATCGGTACCGAAGCGCATGGCGATCGGCTCGATGGATTTGTCGATGGCGGCATAGGCTTTCTGCGCCACGCCGGCCAGTTGTTCAGAACCACTGTTCTTGGCCAGCGGTGGGCGGCCCTTCTCCAGGCGCAGGCTGACTTGAGTGTCGTCGATCAATTGCTTGCGGATCAGACGCTGGCCTTGCGCAAGCACGCGGTCGGTTTCCTCGATGTCCGAGTAGCGCATGTCGGCTTCAGCTGTTGCAAGGGCCGGGATGATGTTGCGCTTCTCGCCTGCCTTGGCCATGGTCCAGTTCACGGTGGTGCCCTTGTCGGGATCGCCCAGGTCCTTGAGCTGGACCAACTGGTGGGCCAGTTCGGTGAGCGCGTTGCGGCCCTCTTCGGGCGCGGAGCCGGCGTGGGACGAGCGCCCTTTGACTTCCAGGACCAAGCCGTTGATACCGTTGGTGGCAGTGGTCACTGCGTCCTTGTTCGGTGGCTCGTAGGAAAAGACGTAGTCGTTCTGGGCAGCCAGTTCGGCGATGATTTTCTTCGAGCCGGCCGAGCCCATTTCCTCGTCCGGGTTGAACAGCACAGTGAGCGTGCCGTATCCGTCGAAGCCTTGGGCCTTGAGCAGTTTCAGCGCGTGCAGGATCATCGCCACGCCGCCTTTGGCATCGGCCACGCCAGGGCCATAGGCGCGTGCTTCGTCGGTGCGGAACGGACGCTTGGCCGCAGTGCCGGGCAGGAAGACCGTGTCGTAGTGGACCATGAGCAGGAAGTTCTTGCTGCCGCTGCCCTTGAAGGTGCCGACGATGTTGTCGCCCACCGACGGCGTGGCCGGGGTGGTCTGGACCGTGGCACCCAGCTCCTTGAGGCGCTTGACCAGCAGCGCGCTGACCGTGGCCAGGCCTTTTTCCTGGCCGGTGCCGGTGTCTACCGAGACCAGCTCCTTGACCGTTTCCAGGTAGCTGGATTGTTCGGCCTGGGCCTGTTTGTAGAGATCGGCGGCAGGCAGTTCGGCGGCCTGCGTCGACAGCGAGAACAGGCAGGCTGCAGCGATTGCGGTGACGCGTGAAGGTCGAACGGGCATAGGTCGGGAGCCTCGGGCGGTTGTGGTTTTTGTAGGCAGGACTGGCCTCTTCGCGGGCAGAGACCCGCTCCCACAATGGAACAGCGGGAGCGTCTACGCCGATAGGGCAAGTCCTGACACCCAACAACCTTAGCCTACTGCGTCGTACGCGCTACTCGAACAAGGCATCCAGCGCTTGTTCCAGACGCGTCACGGCGATGACCTGCAGGCCTGGCGGCGCTTCCTTGGGCGCGTTGGCCTTGGGCACGATGGCGCGCTTGAAGCCATGCTTGGCCGCTTCCTTGAGCCGTTCCTGACCACTGGGAACCGGGCGCACCTCGCCGGACAGGCCGACTTCGCCGAACACCAGCAAGTCGTGCGGCAGCGGACGGTTGCGCAGGCTGGACATGATTGCCGCGAGCAACGCCAGGTCGGAAGCGGTTTCCAGCACTTTCACGCCGCCGACCACGTTGAGGAACACGTCTTGGTCATGGGTGGGGATGCCGCCATGCCGATGCAGTACTGCCAGCAGCATGGCCAGGCGGTTCTGGTCCAGGCCCAGGGTGACCCGGCGCGGGTTGGACAGGTGGCTGTCGTCGACCAGCGCCTGCACTTCCACCAGCATGGGCCGGGTGCCTTCCCAGGTGGCCATGACGACACTGCCGGGGACTTCTTCCTGGGCGCGGGTGAGAAAGATCGCCGACGGGTTGGAGACTTCTTTCAAGCCCTTGTCGGTCATGCCGAACACGCCCAGCTCGTTGATCGCGCCGAAGCGGTTCTTCACGGCCCGCAACAAGCGCAGGCGGCCATCGGATTCGCCTTCGAAGTACAGCACGGTATCGACCATGTGCTCGAGCACGCGGGGGCCGGCCAGGGCGCCTTCCTTGGTCACGTGGCCAACCAGAAAGATGGCCGTGCCACTCTGTTTGGCATAACGCACCAGCAGCGCGGCGCTTTCGCGCACCTGCGACACGCCGCCGGGCGCGGACTGCAGGTTTTCGGTGAAGATGGTCTGGATCGAGTCGATCACCATGACCTTGGGCTGCTCGACCTTGGCGGTGGCGATGATGGTTTCGATGCAGGTCTCGGTCATGACCTTGAGCTTGTCCTGGGGCAGGCCCAAGCGTCGCGCGCGCATGGCCACCTGTTGCTGCGATTCTTCGCCGGTGACGTACAGCGCGGGCATGCGCATGGCGATGTTGCACAGGGTCTGCAGCAGGATGGTGGATTTGCCGATGCCGGGGTCGCCGCCGATCAGCACCACCGAGCCGTCGACCAGGCCGCCGCCGAGCACGCGGTCCAGCTCGGCCGATGCAGTCGAGAAGCGCGGGATCTCTTCGATGCTGACTTCGGCCAGGGTCTTGAGTTGGGCCTGCTGCCCTGTCCAGCCGGTGCGGCCACTGGGTGGTGCGGCAGCGCCGCTTTCGATGACGGTCTCCACCAGGGTGTTCCAGGCACCGCACTCGCCGCACTGGCCTGCCCATTTAGGAAACGTGGCACCGCACTCGGTGCAGCCGTACATGCGCTTTGCCTTGGCCATGAAAATTCCTGTTCGAAAAGTGCGTTCATGATAATCGAGCGCGCTGGAATAGTGGGCAAATCAAGCCCTTGCAGCGCTGAAAAGCGTCTAGTCTGTACTTTGACAAAACTTCTAGGGCGCAGTTGGGTCCCTTGCAGCAGGCATGGAAAATGAAGCATCTCGCTGATTTGGAATGCGTTGACCAACCTCATCTGTAATAAGGAATAACCTCATGAGCGTGCTAAGTGAATTCAAGGCCTTTGCGGTCAAAGGCAATGTAGTCGACATGGCCGTTGGTATCATCATCGGTGCAGCGTTCGGCAAGATCGTTTCATCCTTCGTGGGCGATGTGATCATGCCGCCGCTCGGGTTGCTGATCGGGGGCGTGGATTTCAGCGACCTGGCCATTACCCTGCGCGCCGCGGTTGGCGATGCGCCGGCGGTGGTGCTGGCCTATGGCAAGTTCATCCAGACGGTCATCGACTTCATCATCGTGGCGTTCGCCATCTTCATGGGCGTGAAGGCGATCAACCGCCTGCGCCACCAGGAAGAAAAGAAGCCAGCAGCGCCGGCTGCGCCAACCAAGGAAGAGCTGTTGCTGGGCGAAATCCGTGACCTGCTCAAGGAGCAGAACGGCAAGGGCACCGTGGTCACCACTGCGCCGACGCCCGGGCCGCAGATCTGATACCGCAGTGCTGCCTTCGCGGCCGATGACCGCTCCTACGGGTGGGCCGGGGTGGGCACTGATCCACTGTAGGAGCGGTCTGTGGCCGCGAAAGGTTGATGCGGTGGCCAGGTACAACGCGGTGCGCCCTTCGCGGCCGATGACCGCTCCTACGGGTGGGCCGGGGTGGGCACTGATCCACTGTAGGAGCGGTCTGTGGCCGCGAAAGGTTGATGCGGTGGCCAGGTACAACGCGGTGCGCCATTCGCGGCCGATGACCGCTCCTACGGATGGAAGCTGCTGCAGGAGCGGTCATTGGTTCGCGAGTGGTTGATGCGGTGGGTCAGGTGGTGGGGCGATTGCTACCAGTAGTTTTCGACCGCGACCTGGCCGGGACGGCGGCTGAGGCTGAGGTTCATGGCGCGGCCTTTGAGCAGTTGCCGGGTGTCGTCGATCATCTGCGGGTTGCCGCAGATCATCACCCGTGAATGCTCGGGGGTCAGTTCCAGCCCTGCGGCCCTTTCCAGTTCGTCGCTTTGAATCAGGTCGGTAATGCGCCCGTGCAAGGTGCCAGGCACCCTTTCCCGGGTCACGATCGGGATAAATTGCAGCTTGCCGGCGAACTCGGCCAAATAGTCGCGCTGTTCAAGCCCGGCGATCAGCTCACGATAGGCCAGCTCCTGGCCCTGTCTGGCGCTGTACACCAGCTTGATCCGCTCGAATTTCTCCCACACGGGAAAATCCTGCAGGATCGAAACGAAGGGCGCCACGCCGGTGCCGGTTGCCAGCATCCACAAGTCCCGACCGTCGACGAAGCGGTCCAGGGTAAGGAACCCGGTTGCCATCTTTTCCACCAGCAGTTCGTCCCCTGCGCGGAGCCGGCTCAATTCGCTGGTGAACTCGCCACCCGGTACGACGATGGAGAAGAACTCGAGAAACTCGTCGTGGGGCGACGACACCATCGAATAGGCGCGCCACACCACGGTGCCGTCGGCCTTGGTCACACCCAGACGAGCGAACTGACCGGCGACGAAGCGGAAACCGGCATCGCGGGTCGTGCGCAGGGTGAACAGGCTGGGGGTCAGCGGCTGGACCTCGATGAGGGTCTGGCGAGTGAATTTTTCTGCGCTGGCGGTCATGAGGCGCTCCGTTGTTCAAGTGCCGGCATTTTCCCGCAAACCGCTGAAGATAAACACCGCTGGTTTGTGTGGCGACCGGTGAGCCATCTGCTCGCAAAGGTCGTACCGCAGTGAGTCTGATGTTGCGCGGTGAGCCCTTCGCGGGTAGAACCCGCTCCCACAGGGTACAGCTGCAGGGTGGAACCCGCTCCCACAGGGTAAGGCTGCAGTGAACCCATCGCGGGTAGGACCCGTTTGCGCAGGGTGTGGCTGCGGCGCGGCTTTCGTGGCCGATGACCGCTTCTACAGGCTCCGCGTGCGATCGGGTAGAATCGCGGCTTTATTGCCGCTTTCGTGTCCTTCGCCATGCCTGTACTGACCTCGCCCTTCGCTGAACTCGATCTGATCCGCCAGCCCGATCAACCCAACGAACCGTTGCAGGCGTTCGATGCGGCGGACGAGTACTTGCTGGCCTACATGGTCGAGCACGCGCTGCCAGCCCAGGCCCGCGTGCTGATTCTCAACGACAGCTTCGGTGCTCTGGCCATCAGTCTGCAGAGCGTCGTGCAGGTGGTCAGCAGCGGCGATTCGTTTCTGGGCGCGCTAGGGCTGGAAAAGAACCTCACGCGCAACGGCCTGCCATTCGACAGCGTCGAGCTCATCCCGGCCAGCACCGATGTGCAAGGTCCGTTCGACCGTGTGCTGGTGCGCGTGCCCAAAACCCTTGCGCTGCTCGAAGAACAACTCATCCGCCTGCACGGCCACCTGAAGCCTGACGCCGAGGTGGTGGCCGCCGGCATGGTCAAGCACCTGCCTCACGCCGCCGGCGAGCTGCTGGAAAAATACATCGGCACGATGCGACCGTCATTGGCCGTCAAGAAGGCCAGGCTGTTGATCGCCACCCATGAAGACAAACCCGCACAAGCATCGCCCTACCCTACCCGCTATGCGCTGGACGAACCTGCGCTGACGTTGCTCAACCACGCCAACGTGTTCTGCCGCGAGGGCCTGGACATCGGCACTCGCGCATTCCTCCCCCACCTGCCGCGCAACCTGGGCTCGGCGCGGGTGGCCGACCTGGGCTGCGGCAACGGCGTGCTGGCCATCGCCAGCGCCCTGGCCAACCCGGAGGCGCACTACACGCTGGTCGATGAATCGTTCATGGCCGTGCAATCGGCGCGGGAGAATTGGCAAGCAGCCCTGGGTGCCCGTGAGGTCGAGGTCCGTGCCGGTGACGGACTTGCGGGCCAGGCACCGCAGTCGCTGGACGTGGTGTTGTGCAACCCGCCGTTCCACCAGCAGCAAGTGGTGGGCGATTTCCTAGCGTGGCGGATGTTCCAGCAAGCGCGCGAAGCCCTGGTTGCCGGCGGCGACCTGTACATCGTCGGCAATCGCCACCTGGGCTATCACAGCAAACTGGCGCGGCTGTTCCGGGCCGTAGAACAGGTGGCGTCCACGCCCAAGTTCGTGGTGCTGCGCGCACGCAAGTAAGCGCACTGCACAGGCGCTCAGCTGCCCTCAGGCAAAAAAAAGCCCTCCGCAAGGAGGGCTGTAAAATGAGCACTGCCAGGGCAGCACTGATGGGATTCAATGGGATTTCATCCCCGCCGCCGTCATGAACAGGCGGATCAACATGGCAAACAAGCCCAGCGCGACGACGCTGCCGGCATAGATCACCACCAGCCAGCCCAGGCGTTTCCACAAGGGCTTTTTCTCTTCGCTGTGCGTAACGATCGGTTTCTCGCTCATGCTTCTACTCCTGCCCGACCCAGGCCTTGGCCTGGGCAGCGGCGGTTGGACTAGTGGTAGCCGTCTTCGTGGGTAACCTTGCCGCGGAACACGTAGTAGCTCCAGAAGGTGTACACCAGGATGATCGGAATGATGAACAGCGTGCCCACCAGGATGAACCCCTGGCTCTGCGGCGGCGACGACGCGTCCCAGATCGAGATCGACGGCGGGATGATGTTCGGCCACAGGCTGATGCCCAGCCCGCTGTAGCCCAGGAACACCAGCAGCAGGGTCAGCAGGAACGGCGTGTAGTGCGCGTTGCGTTTCACCGAGCGCAGCAGGCCGACGACCGTGGCCAGCACCAGAATGGGCACGGGCAGGAAGTAGAACAGGTTCGGCGTGCTGAACCAGCGCGTGGCGATGTCGTCATGGGCCAGCGGCGTCCAGATGCTGACGATACCGGTCACGATCAGCAGCCCGTAGGTCAGCGGCGGCGCCAGTTTGTGCATGGCCTGCTGCAGGCTGCCTTCGGTTTTCATGATCAACCAGGTGCAACCGAGCAACGCGTAGGCAACGATCAGTGCCAACCCGCAGAACAGGCTGAACGGCGTCAACCAGTCGAAGCCACCACCGGCATAGTTGCGGTCGACCACGGCAATGCCGTCGATGTACGCACCCAGTGCCACGCCCTGGAAGAACGTGGCCGCCAGCGAGCCGCCAATGAACGCCTTGTCCCAGACATGGCGCTTGGCCGCAGTGGCCTTGAAGCGGAACTCGAACGCCACGCCACGAAAGATCAGGCCCATCAGCATCAGGATCAGCGGCAGGTACAGCGCCGACAACACCACCGAGTAGGCCAGCGGGAAGGCGCCGAACAACGCCGCACCGCCCAGGACCAGCCAGGTTTCGTTGCCGTCCCAGACCGGCGCCACGGTATTCATCATGACATCGCGGTCACCTTCGTCCTGCATGAAGGGGAACAGGATGCCGATGCCCAGATCGAAGCCGTCCATGATCACGTACATCATGATGCCGAAGATGATGATCACGGCCCAGATGAACGGAAGGTCGATACCCATGCTTAGTGCCCCTTGCTCAAGGTGTCGGTGTGGCCTTCTTCGGTGCCTTCATGGGCAGCCGAAAGAGGACGTGCAGGCGTGCGCTGGGTACCAGGGCCACCGGTGTTGATCTTGTCTTCGTGCGCCTTCGGACCCTTGCGCACCAGGCGCATCATGTAGCCCAGGCCCACGCCGAACAGCGCGAAATACACCACGACGAACATCACCAGGGTGAAGGTCATCTGGCCGATGCTGTGGTTGGAGGATGCGTCGGCAGTGCGCATCAGGCCGTAGACCACCCACGGCTGACGGCCGATCTCGGTGGTGAACCAGCCCGCCAGTATCGCGATCAGGCCCGATGGCCCCATCCACAGGGTGAGGTAGAGGAACGGGCGGCAGGTGAACAGCGCATCTTTCTTGCGCAGCCACACGCTCCACAGACCGACGAAGATCATCAGCATGCCCAGTCCGGCCATGACGCGGAACGACCAGAAGATGATGGTCGAGTTGGGACGGTCTTCCTTGGCAAACGACTTGAGCGCGGGTACCTGCTTGTCCAGGCTGTGGGTCAGGATCAGGCTGCCCAGGTACGGAATCTCGACGGCGAAACGGGTCTTCTCCGCTTCCATGTCGGGCCAGCCGAACAGGATCAGCGGCGTTGCCTCGTCACCCTTGTTTTCCCAGTGGCCTTCGATCGCGGCGATCTTGGCCGGCTGGTGCTCGAGCGTGTTCAAGCCGTGCATGTCACCCACGAAGGCCTGCACCGGCGCCACGATCAGCGCCATCCACATGGCCATGGAGAACATCCGGCGGATGGCCGGGGTGTTGCGACCGCGCAGCAGGTGCCAGGCCGCCGAGGCGCCGACGAAGAACGCCGTGGCCACGAACGCGGCAATGGACATGTGCACCAGGCGATACGGGAACGAGGGGTTGAAGATGACTGCGAACCAGTCGACCGGGATCACCCGGCCGTCGATGATCGCATGGCCCTGGGGGGTCTGCATCCAGCTGTTGGACGCAAGAATCCAGAACGTGGAAATCAGCGTGCCGATTGCCACCATTATCGTCGAGAAGAAGTGCAGGCCACGGCCCACGCGGTTCCAGCCGAACAGCATGACACCCAGGAAGCCCGCTTCCAAGAAGAACGCAGTGAGCACTTCGTAGGTCAGTAACGGCCCGGTGACGGCACCGGCGAAGTCGGAGAAGCGGCTCCAGTTGGTGCCGAATTGGTAGGCCATCACCAGACCGGACACGACGCCCATGCCGAAGTTGACTGCGAATATCTTCGACCAGAAGTGATACAGATCGCGGTAGGTGTCGTCACGGGTTTTCAGCCACATGCCTTCGAGCACAGCCAGGTAGCTGGCCAGACCGATGGTGATGGCGGGAAACAGAATGTGGAACGAGACCGTAAACGCAAACTGCATTCGGGCGAGATCGATTGCCTCTAAACCGAACATGGGGCTTCCTCTATCAGGTGAACCGGCGCAGGCGGGCGGCCCATGCCAGCGGCCCCTGCGAGGGGAGCGCGGTCTGATGACTTCGTTCTAGTGGAGTCCACGTCGCAGGGATTGTGGCCGTTTGGCCGCCATGCCGCGCCAGACGAGGCGTTGACATGGATGAAGACACCTTCAAAGAGTAGCCTTGTTTGCAGCCTTGGCCTGTGTGGTTTAGTGCCGCACGACCAGATGTCGCACCCGGTTTACTTTCCTCTGGTATGGGGTTTGGAAAGGCTATCTGTACGGCTTTGGTGGATCTGATACCTAGGCGCAAGGTAGTCGTACGGCATCATTGCACTGGGGTTCGTTGCATTGTCCGAACAGTTTCCCGCTCGGATGCAATCAAGCGACGCGATGGCAGCCTTAACCCATGCTCCGATGGCAGTCCGAAATGGTCTCGGCCCAGTGCAAGCGTTTCACCCTGCCATTGTTCGAACAGTTCAAACAGGGGCATACGGATATGTCCCCGTGCGGGATCTGCCACCAAAGCACTACCATTGCTTATACCTTTGAGCACGACAAAATGATTCAGCGTTTTTTGCCTGAGCAGGATGATCACCGGACCTTTCAGCAAGGCCAATGCCTGACGAGGCAACATCACACCTTCGGCCAGATAGCCTAAACGCTGGGCGGTGGTTTTGAGGTCAAGCAAGGAAAATCCTTGAGTGGTTCGCTCCATAGCCTTCTCATTGGTAAGCCTGGCAACCATGTCGGCGAGTACGTCCTGCTCACTCAGGGTCTCGCCGAAATACAAGTTGAGCAGAATGGTCAATGACGCAGCACCACAGGAGTAATCCAGCGTTTGGCGATCGATGTTAGCCATGCGCAATGCGACAAAGGATCTGGGAGCCTGGAATGGCGAAGCGTTCGCCATGATGGTCAACCCAAACATGAACGCCAGGCCAACCGCTAGATGACGCATCAATTGAACTGGCGCTTGAGGTTCAATGACATGGAAGCCGGCCCTGCATCGTCATTTAGCCCAAGCATGATTTGAGGAGAGACCACCCAATCGTCACGAAGCCGGTAGGACAGGTTGAAGGCAAGGTCCGCCGGATCGATATCAGTACCTTTGATGATTTGTCTATCTGCCTTCAAGTTGGCGCTGTAGCTATATGAGAATCTCGCCCCTATGGACAGCTTCTCATTCAGTGCAAAACCTGCACCCAAGTAACTCCGCAACGCCCAGCCCGGCTTCACGGCATAGCCGTCTATGGTGCTCTTAAAGAAGTGCTGATAGCTGAGACCGCCAAACAAAATGGCAGGGTCTGTGCTGCGCACCCACGCAATGCCTGGCGCTACGTTCCAGTGTCCCGAGCCGTTGTTCAACGGGTCCTTCCATCTGTTGGCTGCGTCGTTGTAGCGTTTTCGGCCGGTGGGGGCGCCGATGTCGAACGTGAACGAGAGAGCTGGATGTGCGGAGGTTTCGTCCAGCCACTGATACTGGACTCCAAAGCCTATGTCCGCGAGGTCCCACGCGCCGGTGGTACTTACATACTCATTGGAAGAGACATCTTCGACGCTCGTATAAGTGAAGGGCACTGCAAGATGCCCTTCCAACCGGTCGAAAAGCCCTGCGCGAAGCGTAGGTTCGAACTGGATGACGCGTGCACTGTAGGAGGATTTCTGGAAATAGCCAACGTCAAACAGATTGTGTTGCCGGCGGCTTTGCTTGTAAACAAGCCCCATATCGAACTCATACTCACCCGGCCCGAGCAATACCGTAGAGCCCACCAGGAAATCCAGCGGCGGTTGTTCGGTACGTTCGCCGTATTCGGCGGGAACATCCTCGGCTTCGGGATTCCGCTCTTCGACGAAGCTGCGAGTCAGTGCTTGTATTTCGGTCATCCTGACCTCGACCTCACCGAAGGTCGTGGATGTGAGCAAGGTCAACGTTGCGCCATTACTCATCAAGCGCCCCGAGGCTAGTTCGCCATTCTTGAATCGCACTTCATAATCATGGTCGGTTTGCAATGACGCAATGTCCGGACCCGGAATATTCAACCCCGTGCCGTAGGAAGCGCTGAAAACGCAGACGTCGCCCTCATAGCTGATCAACCTGCCTGAGAGGCTGTCGCCATTCTTCAGGTGGACAGTATCAGCCATTGCAACAGGAGCGGTAGATAACAGAATGCTGACACTCGCGGCAAAGTGCGTGAGTGAAGACGGGATAGACATTGGCGTCCTTGCGGTTATCGAAAAAAGTAGGCGCAGCACGTATCAAGGCTGCGCTTATGGGTCACCAGCGGAATGTGGAGATGGGCCGTGACCATTGACTGGCGCGGAAGCCATAGTTGCGCGGCGCCTTGGTCTCGCGATCCAGAGCCTGGTAGTGATGCTCGATTTCGCGGGCATTGGCACGATTCCAGGCGTTCATACGGCTAGTTGAATCGGCCAGCCAGACATCGCCTGCAACAAGCTCCAGCGTCCCGCCATCTCGATACCACTTATATTCATGCGGGCTATAAGCGAATCCTTGATATTGATAGGCTCGATAATCAGACTGACTACCGCGCTTTTTCCATGTGACCTGATGAGTTTTGATACCTTGGGTGACACTGGGTCGGGCGTATCCAGTGATGCGGGCCGTACCTTTTATTAGCGCCATTTGTCCATCGTCAAGTGTGCGCACTTCCATACCCGCGCCGCGCAGTGCTTCAACCATGGGAACCGCAGCATAACTGCCCACTGACGCCGCGACCAACATTACGCCTATCGAAAGGGCTTTCCATTGCATGGACAAATTTCTGTACTCCTTTATTAAAAAATCGGGACTTATACGTCAGGCGATTCAATGTCCGTCATGTAAAAGCCTATTTCAGCGATAAGTGCCACAAGTCGGGCGTCCGAACGGATTGCCTCGTTCATCTCTCGATGCAGGGTAGCTTCAATGCCCGGCGTGGTATTCATGATCACGTAATGTTCCAAATCATCGACCCCCCACAAACCATGACCCTCCGACACCGTTTGCTGTACGGCCTGCAGGCGCTCGCGGAACTCTTGCATCTGACCGTCTGAAACGTTGTGGGTCAGACGGGTTTCGATAGTTTGTGAACCCACGACTTCAACAATGGAATTGGCAAAGCCAATCATCCAACTCGGCACTTGGCATATCGCCAACTCTGCGCGACTCACCCCGCACTCACTCAATTCCCGCCCCTGCGCCCGCACTCGCTCGATTTCCCGTTCTTTGTCAGCCAGACTCACGGCAGCTGGAGAAAGCGTTACGTTATCGTGCCGAGAAGGTGGCGTTTCCGATGATAGGTTCAGTATCTGCTTGAAACTTTCCGTTGTGTCCGATGCTGGCTTTGACTCTTTAACCAACGGATTTACAACTCGAGTAAAATCGACTTTCGATACATTCATCGGTTGCCTCCTGGCAAGTAATGTCCGTTGCGCATCTTGCAGAAATTGAGCGTTAACAATGATGCGCCTGACTGCAGCGCGACGGTACTGTAGTCGACTTAACCCTACCGACGTCAAGGCGCGCCATAATCTGGAAAGTTAAAAAACATTGCAAGATAGCAGCCCAACCAAAGACTATTCGCAACAAGCTGTAAGAACATTCTGAAAAAAACCGCGTCGATACATACTTAGCGCGCAAAATCCGCTGGAGAGATAGTGAAATATTCCTTCTTCCTGCGGGTTTGCTCAGATAGCTGATGCCCATGATTATGGGTAGGCGGGCGACGGAGCCTGCACTGATCAACGCGGATACGCAGTCGCGATCGAAAGATTCTTCTGGTTTGCGTACTTGGCTTGCACCTGCAAGAACACTCCCCAAAAAACCTAAACGGCTCTTGAGGAGTGCACTGTCCTACCAAGACACCAGATGCGTTACATCACCTTGTCCAGCGTGATCGGAAACTCGCGAACACGCTTGCCGGTAGCGTGGTAGATGGCGTTGGCCACTGCAGCGGCAACCCCGACGATACCGATTTCGCCGACGCCTTTGGAACCCAGGGCGTTGACGATGTCGTCGGGCTCGTCGACGAAGATCACCTCGATATCGTTGATGTCCGCGTTCACTGGAATGTGATACTCGGCCAGGCTGTGGTTCATGAACCGGCCCAGGTTATGGTCGGTCTGGGTTTCTTCCTGCAGCGCCATGCCCAGGCCCCAGACCACGCCACCGAGAATCTGGCTGCGGGCCATCTTCGGATTGACCACGCGCCCAGCGGCCACGGCGCTGACCACACGGGTCACGCGAATGGTGCCCAGGTCTTCGTCGACCTCCACTTCAACGAACACCGCCGAATGGGTGGCCGTGGCATAGCCTTCGCGCTTCTTGTCCGGCTTGGCGTCGACCTGCGCTTCGAAAGTGTCCGAGCCGTCGATGCTGGCCAGGTTTGCCAGCGACAAATGGTGGCCAGGGCAACGCAGTTCGCCGCCCTCGACGAACACCTGCGCAGGATCGGCGTCGGCAAACGCCGGCTGCACCTGGCTGGCGGCATGGATGAGCTTGGCCTTGAGCGCTTCGCAGGCCTGCTGCACGGCCGTACCCACCGAAGACACGGTGAACGAGCCGCCCTGCAGCGGCGCCGTAGGCAGCGACGAGTCGCCCAGCTTGAACTCCACGTCCTGCGCGGCGACGCCGGCCGCCGCAGCGGCAATCTGGGTCATCACGGTATAGGTACCAGTGCCGATGTCAGTGGTCGCACTGCTCACCACCAGCTTGCCTTGCTTGTCCAGCCTGGCCTTGGCGCTGGCCGGCATCTGCATGGCTTCCCAGACCCCACCGGCCATGCCCATGCCTACCAGTTGGTTATCGCGGCGCATGCTGCGCGGCTCGACCTTGCGCTGGCTCCAGCCGAAGCGTTCGGCACCCTGCTGATAGCAGGCCTTGAGCTCTTTGCTGGAATACGGCTTGCCTTCGTTCTGGTTGGTGTCGGAGAAGTTGACCTGGCGCAGCTGGACCGGGTCGATCCTGGCCGCCACTGCCAGCTCGTCCATCGCGCACTCCAGGCCGATCATGCCCAGGGCTGCACCCGGTGCCCGCATGTCCAGCGGCGTGAACACGTCCAACGGCACCAGGTTGTAGGTCAACTTGACGTTGTCACAGTGGTAGAGCATGCCGCTCCATTCCACGACGTGCTCCGAGAAGTCTTCGAAGCGTGAGGTCTGCCCGGTCGCAGTGTGACCGACCGCCTGCAGCTTGCCGTCGGCGCTACAGGCCAGCTGCAGTTGCTGCACGGTGCGTGGGCGGTAACCGAAGGTGAACATCTGCTGGCGGGTCAGGGTCACGCGCACCGAACGCTTGAGGTGCAGGGCCGCCATTACGGCCAAGGGCAGCTGATACTGCGGACGCAGGCCGGAACCAAAGGCGCCGCCGACGAAGGCGGCCATGACGCGGATCTTTTTCTTGTCCAGGCCGAACACGTTGGACAGGTAGGTCTGACAGTTCTGCGTGCTCTGGGTCTTGTCGTGGATGACCAGGCTGCCATCGGCCTGGTAGAGCGCCGTGCTGGCGTGCGGCTCCATCGGGTTGTGGTGCTCGACCGGTGTGTCGTAGGTCGCGTCGACGGTGATCGGCGCAGCTGCGAATTGCCCGGCGAAATCGCCACGTGGCTCGGGCAGCTCGGCGGGTGCCGGCTTGGCGGCGGACAGCTGGGCGCGCAGGTCGGTCTGGTGGGATTCCTGGGCGTACTCGATCTGCACCAGCGAGCCTGCATGGCGGGCAAGCTCCAGGTTATCAGCGACGACCAGGGCCAGTGGCTGGCCGCTGTACAACACATTGTCGTTGTACAGCGGGCGAAACGGCGAGCCATCGGCGGAGTCGTCGTCTTCGTATTTTTCGTCGTAGCTGGCCAGCTTCGGCCGGTTGCTGTGGTCGATCACGGCCACCACACCGGGCAGCGCCAGCGCCCTGGAAGCGTCGATGGAAACCACTCGACCATTGGCGATGGTGCTGGAGACAACGCTGCCGAACAGCAGGCCGTCTTCCGGGAACTCGCCGGCGTAGCGCGCTTGACCCGTCACTTTGACCAGACCGTCGACGCGGTCCATGGGTTGGCCGAGTGTGCTCATGGCTGCATCTCCCCTTTTGCGGCATCGCTCAGGGCACGGACTATCGCGCGGCGGGCCAGCTTGATCTTGAAGGTGTTGTGTTGCAGGCCGCGAGCGTCCTGCAACAACAGGTCGGCGGCTTTGCCGAAGGTTTCGGCAGTGGCGGGCTGGCCGATCAGCAGGCGTTCCACCGCCTCATCGCGCCATGGCTTGTGAGCCACCCCGCCCAGCGCCAGGCGGGCGTCGCGGATGGTCTCGCCGTCGAGTTCCAGAGCGGCCGCAACCGAGACCAGTGCGAAGGCATAGGACGCCCGATCGCGAATCTTCAGGTACTGGCTGTGGGCGGTGAAGCCGGCGGCAGGCAATTCCACTGCGGTGATCAGCTCGTCATCGGCCAATTGGTTGTCGCGCTCGGGGGCGTCGGCAGGCAGGCGGTGAAAGTCGGCGAACTCGATGGTGCGTGCGCCGTTCGGGCCTTGCACATGAACCACGGCAGCCAGGGCCGCCAAGGCCACACACATATCCGAAGGATGGGTGGCCACGCATTGCTCGCTGGCGCCAAGAATGGCGTGAATGCGATTCAGGCCGTCCTTGGCCGGGCAGCCGGTGCCAGGCTCGCGCTTGTTGCACGGCATCTTCGAATCATAGAAGTAGTAGCAACGCGTGCGTTGCAGCAGGTTGCCACCGGTGCTGGCCATGTTGCGCAGCTGCGGCGATGCGCCCGCCAGAATCGCCTGGCTGAGCAATGGGTAACGCTGTTCGATCAACGGATGCCAGGCCAGGTCGGCATTGCTCACCAATGCGCCGATGCGCACGCCGCCGTCGGCGGTCTCCTCGACTTCGCGCAGAGGCAGACCGGTGATGTCGATGAGCTGCTCGGGCTGCAGGACGTTTTCTTTCATCAGGTCGAGCAGGTTGGTGCCGCCGGCGATGAAGCGCGAGTGCGGGCCGGCCAGGCGTACGGCTTCATCGACGCCTGCAGGCTTGGCGTAGGTAAACGGATTCATGAGCGCTCACCCCCCTGCACTTCGACCACTTCTTCGATGGCCGCGCGAATATTGCTGTAGGCACCGCAACGGCACAGGTTGCCGCTCATCAATTCCTTGATGTCGGCTCTGGATTCGGCGCGACCCTCGTTGATCAGGCCGACGGCGGAACAGATCTGCCCAGGCGTGCAGTAACCGCACTGGAAAGCGTCGTGCTTGATGAACGCCGCCTGGACCGGATGCAGTTGGTCACCCTGCGCCAGCCCTTCGATGGTGGTCAGTTCGGCGCCATCGCACATCACGGCCAGGGTCAGGCAGGCATTGACGCGTTTGCCATTGAGCAGCACGGTGCAGGCACCGCACTGGCCGTGGTCGCAGCCTTTCTTGCTGCCGACCAGGTCGAGTTGTTCGCGCAACAGGTCCAGCAGCGTGGTCCAGGGCAGCACGTCGAGTTGACGTGATTGGCCATTGAGTTGCAGGGAAATGCTGTGGCTGGCGTACGGCTGCGCACCAGCGCTTGTAGAAAGCGTGTTCATCGGGTCGACCTCACGGTAATTCAGCTTGCTGCGCGACATTTTTCTTGTCGCGTCGTTTGCAGGTACGACTTTGAGCGGTCGCCATTCGTTCAGACGAGCTGATGAGTGTTTCCATGCGGTGCTGCTGGTATGATGCGCGGCTTTTTTTACCGCCCGGATGTGCTTTGCTATCAGGGTCGACACTAACACTCGACAACAACGGCAACGGCGCAAAAAGCGCCACAGGGAGCAGGCATGCTGGAAAGGCTGTTTCAACTCAAGGCGCACAACACCAACGTGCGCACGGAAATACTCGCCGGGGTGACGACCTTCCTGGCGATGGCCTACATCCTGTTCGTCAACCCCAGCATCCTGGGCGAAACCGGCATGGACAAGGGCGCGGTCTTCGTCGCGACCTGCCTGGCTGCAGCCATTGGCTCGACGATCATGGGCCTGATCGCCAACTACCCGATCGCCCTGGCGCCCGGCATGGGTCTGAACGCCTTCTTCACCTACACCGTGGTCCTGCACATGGGCCACACCTGGCAAGTGGCGCTGGGTGCGGTGTTCATCTCGGCCGTGTGCTTTTTCCTGCTGTCGATCTTTCGCATCCGCGAATGGATCGTCAACAGCATTCCCCTGCCGCTGCGCTCGGCCATCGCCGCCGGCATTGGCCTGTTCCTGGCGCTGATCGCCCTGCAGGGCGCTGGCATCGTGGTCGGCAATCCGGCCACGGTGGTGGGCATGGGCGACCTGACCAAGCCCGGCGCGGTGCTGGCGATCCTGGGCTTCTTCCTGATCGTCGCCCTGGAGGCGCGCAAGGTTCGCGGGGCGGTGCTGATCGGCATTCTGGTGGTGACCACCGCCTCTATTCTGCTGGGCTTCAGCCCGTTCAACGGGCTGGTGTCGATGCCGCCTTCGCTGGCACCGACGTTCATGCAGCTGGACATCGCCGGGGCCCTGGACATCGGCCTGCTGAGCGTGATCTTCGCCTTCCTTTTCGTGGACCTGTTCGACAACTCCGGGACCTTGATCGGCGTCGCCAAGCGCGCCGGCCTGATGGGCAAGGACGGCCACATGCCGAAGATGGGCCGCGCGTTGATCGCCGACAGCACGGCGGCCATGGCCGGCTCGCTGCTGGGCACCTCCACCACGACCAGCTACATCGAGTCGGCCGCAGGTGTGAGTGCCGGTGGACGCACCGGGCTGACCGCCATCGTGGTTGCGGTGCTGTTTTTGCTGGCGCTGTTCTTCGCTCCGCTGGCCGGCAGCGTACCGGCCTATGCAACGGCACCGGCGCTGTTCTTCGTGGCGGTATTGATGGCCTCGGGGCTGGCTGAAATCGACTGGGACGACATCACCGAAGCCGCACCGGTGGTGGTCACCGCTTTGGCCATGCCACTGACCTATTCAATCGCCAATGGCATCGCCTTCGGCTTCATCGCCTGGACCTTGATCAAGCTGCTGGCGGGCCGTACCCGCGACTTGAATTCGGCCCTGGTGATTCTTTCCATTCTGTTCGTTGTGAAACTGGGCTGGTATCCATGAGTGCTGTTCTCGACCCCTCCTCCTACACCCAGCAGCTGGATGACAAAGTGGCGCGCCTGCGCGCGCTGCTGGCGCCATTCGACGCCCCGGAACCGGCTGTCTTCGATTCGCCGCGCGAGCACTACCGGCTGCGTGCGGAATTTCGCCTGTGGCGCGAGGATGGCCAGCGGCACTATGCGATGTTCGCTCCCGGCGAGAAGCATGTACCGATCCTGATCGACAGCTTCCCGATTGCCAGCATCCGCATCAACGAGCTGATGCCGCGCCTCAAAGCTGCCTGGCAGAACGATGCAGCGCTGAGCTACAAGCTGTTCCAGGTGGAGTTCCTGACCACCCTGGACGGCGACGCCATGGTCACCCTGTGTTACCACCGCCCGCTGGACGAGCACTGGCAGCGCGCGGCCGAGCAGTTGGCGAGCGATCTGGGCGTGAGCCTCATCGGTCGTTCCAAGGGCAAGCGTGTGGTCATCGGCCGCGACTATGCAGTCGAGGCGCTCGAAGTCGCTGGCCGTACCTTCCGCTATCGCCAGCCCGAGGGCGCGTTCACCCAGCCCAACGGCACGGTCAACCAGAAGATGCTCAACTGGGCGTACGAGGCGTTGGGCTCGCGTGACGATGATCTGCTGGAGCTGTATTGCGGCAATGGCAATTTCACCCTGCCGCTGGCCACACGAGTACGCAAGGTCCTGGCCACGGAGATCAGCAAGACGTCGGTTGCCGCTGCCCTGCACAACCTCGACGACAACGGGGTCGATAACGTGACGCTGGTGCGTCTGTCGGCCGAAGAGCTGACCGAGGCGCTGAACGAGGTGCGGCCGTTCCGCCGCTTGCAGGGCATCGATCTCAAGGCCTATGACTTCGGCAGCGTATTCGTCGACCCACCACGGGCCGGCATGGATGCAGACACCTGCGAGCTGACCCGGCGCTTCGACAACATCCTGTACATCTCCTGCAATCCGGAAACCCTGGCGGCCAACATCCAGCAGCTGCATGACACCCACAAAGTGGCCAAGTGCGCGCTGTTCGACCAGTTTCCGTATACCCACCATATGGAATCGGGGGTCCTGCTGGTGCGCCGTTGAGGCGCGCCGTGCGCCATCGGCGAAAACCATTTGACGTAAGTAACTAGTTCGTACAATTTATCTCCATTAAACAAACAATAACAATGGAGTCATTCGATGAGCGGCAATAACGTCCTGGCAGGCCTGATCGGCGCCGGTATCCAGCAGTCCCGTACCCCGGCCATGCACGAGCGCGAAGGCGCCGCGCAGGGCTTGGGTTATGTCTACCGATTGATCGATCTGGATGCGCTGAAGCTCGACAACGGCGCCCTCGAAGAACTGCTCACTGCCGCTCAGCGCATGAGCTTTACCGGCTTGAACATCACCTTCCCTGCCAAGCAGGCGATCATTCCGCTGCTCGATGAGCTGTCGCCGGAAGCGGCCGGGATCGGCGCGGTGAATACCGTGGTGCTCAAGGATGGCAAACGGGTGGGCCACAACACCGACTGCCTGGGTTTCGCCGAAGGTTTTCGCCGCGGCATGCAGGGTGCCAAGCGCGACCGTGTGGTGCAGATGGGCGCCGGTGGCGCCGGTGCGGCAGTGGCCCATGCGTTGCTGCTCGAGGGTGTGGGGCAACTGAGCATTTTCGATGTCGAGTCGGCACGGGCGCAGGCTTTGGCGGACAACCTCAATCAGCATTTTCCGGGGCAGCCGGCGCGCGTGGGCAGTGACCTGCTGGCGGCCTTGTCCGAGGCCGACGGCCTGGTCAATACCACGCCGATGGGCATGGCCAAGCTGCCGGGAATGCCTGTGCCCAAGGCGGCCTTGCACCCGGGGTTGTGGGTGGCCGAAATCGTCTATTTTCCGCTTGAGAGCGAACTGCTGCGTGAAGCTCGCGCCCTGGGTTGCCGTACGCTGGACGGTGGCACCATGGCGGTGTTCCAGGCAGTGAAGGCCTTCGAGCTGTTCAGCGGCCGGCAAGCCGATGCCGAACGCATGATGGCGCATTTCGCCGAAATGAACGGATAAGCCAGGACCCCGATCACGACCCGTGTCGGCGGCCAAGGTGGTGTGTCAGGCGGAATGCGGCTACGGGGCCTGGATGAAGCGCAGGAGCGATTCGCAGAGCATTTCGCGGTGGTGCAGCTTCAACGTGGCTTCGTTGAAATCGACCTGGAACAACTCGCCGAAGGTGTGCTTGTTGGACACTCGGTAGAAGCAGAACGAGCTGATCAGCAAATGCACGTCCATGGCATCCAGGCCCGGACGAAACACGCCCTGCTCGGTACCGCGCCGCAGCAGGTCGGCCAACGCCAGCAGCACGGTCTTGTTCAACTCGCGAATGCTCGTGGACTTCTTGACGTACTCGCCCTTATGCATGTTTTCGTTGCACACGATACGCACGAAATCCTCGTTGCGATCATGGTGATCGAAGCTGAACTCCACCAACCGCCGGATGCCTTCCACCGGCGTCAGCTCGTCCAGATGCAGCTTGGCTTCGGTACCGCGAATATCGCCGTAGAGCTTTTCCAGCACCTCCAGATACAGCTGCTCCTTGCTGCTGAAATAGTAATAGATCATGCGCTTGGAGGTGTGCGTACGCTCGGCGATGGCATCCACGCGCGCGCCCGCCAGGCCCTGCTCGACGAATTCGGTGATAGCGGCCTGCAGGATGTTCTCGCGGGTCTTCTCGGGGTTGTTCTTGCGGGGCTTGCGAGGAACGTCGGTCGATTGCGCGTCCGCCTCTGAGATCGTAGTCATGCTGGGCTCACGGCCGTCGTTGGTCAGGGGCCATTATGCGGCGCGCCGCGCGCCCATGGAAAGCCCGCAGCACACCTGCGCTGCGGGCAGGCCTTCACAGCTTGGCGTGACGGATGCCACCGGCGCGCGCCTTGGCCATGGCCGACAGCCGCACGGCGACGTTGGCCGCGCCATAGCCGGCATAACCACCACGACGCTGCAGCACCTCGAAGAAGAAACGCTCCTCGAACGGCTCCGTGTACACGTGGAACAGCTCGCCACCGTTGGCGTCACGGTCGTACAGCACGTTGTAGTACGCCAGCTCGCTGAGGAATTCGTCGTCGAAATCGAACCGCGCGCCCAGATCGTCGTAATAGTTGAGCGGGATGTCCAGCAGTGCCACCCCCGCCTCCTTGGCCTTGCTCACGGCCGCGAATATGTCGTCGCAATCGAAGGCGATGTGATGCACGCCCGAGCCGCGATAAGTCGACAGCGCATGGGAGATCGCCGTGTTGCGGTTCTCCGAGATGTTCAGCGGCAGGCGGATCGAGCTGCACTGGCTGCGCACCGCACGGCTTTTCACCAGGCCGTAGGGGTCGGGCAGCACCACCTCGTCGTCGGCCTTGAAGTCCAGCACGGTCTTGTAGAACAGCACCCAGCTGTCGAGGGTGTCCGGCGGTATGGCCATGGCCATGTGGTCGATGGACTTGAGCATGCCGGGTGTCGCCGCGGGTGCACTGAGGCTGAAATCGGACTCGTAGATGGTCGGCCCGTCGCTGGCGTCGTCCACCAGGTAGATCAGGCTGCCATCCAGGGCCCGCACGGCGGCCAGCTGGCGCTCGTTGGGGCCGACCAGACCGCGGAAAGGCTGGGCCTTGTAGGCCACGGCGCGCTCCAGCGCCTTGGCGCTGTCCTTGACCCGCAACGCCGTGGCACACAGTGAGGGGCCGTGGGATTCGAAGAAGTTGTGGGCGAAGGAGTACGGTTCGGCGTTGAGGATCAGGTTGATATCGCCTTGGCGCAGCAGGCTGACGTTCTTGGAACGGTGTTGACCGGCCTTGGCGAAGCCCAGTTGCTGCAGCCAGTGGCTGAGCTTGGCGCCCAGGCTTTCGTCCACGGCGAACTCGAGAAACTCGATGCCCTGGTATTCATCCGCAGCCGGGGGCGCGAAGAGAATATCCAGGTTGGGCACCGGCGTAGCCTCCTGTTCCAGCAGCTTGCGGGTCTTTTCCTCGAGGTACAGCAGCGAGCGCAAACCGTCGGCCGCGTTGGCCCGAGGCGGTGCGGCACGGAAACCGTCGTTGAAGATTTCCAGGGACAACGGCCCGGTGTAGCCGGTCTTGATGATCGGCGCGAGAAAGCCCGGCAGGTCGAACTCGCCCTGCCCGGGGAAGCAGCGGAAATGTCGGCTCCACTCCAGCACGTCCATGGCCAGAATGGGCGCATCGGCCATCTGCACGAAGAAGATCTTGTCACCGGGAATGTCGGCGATCGCTCGCGGATCGCCCTTGAGCGACAGCGTGTGAAAGCTGTCGAGCAACACGCCCAGTGCCTTGTGGTCGGCCTGGCGAACGATGTCCCAGACCTGCTGGTAGGTGTTGACGTGGCGGCCCCAGGCCAGGGCTTCGTAGCCGATGCGCAGGCCACGCTTGTCGGCGCGTTCGGCCAATTGGCGCAGGTCGTCGACGAGAATCTGCTGTTCGCCTAGGGAGTCGGCAGCGGTATTGCTGCATACCAGCACCAGGTCGGTACCCAGTTCCTGCATCAAGTCGAACTTGTGCTCGGCGCGGTCGAAGTTGCGCGCCATGCGCGAACGGTTGCCACCTTCGAAGTCACGGAACGGCTGGAACAGGGTGATGGCGATGCCCAGGTCGGCGCACATCTGCCGAACTTCCCGGGGGCTGCCGTCGTAGTACAGCAGGTCGTTTTCGAAGATTTCCACACCATCGAAACCGGCGGCGGCAATGGCTTCGAGTTTTTCCGGCAGGGTACCGCTCAGGGACACAGTGGCGATCGAACGCTGCATGGCACGCTCCAATGACTGCTCGAGGGCTTACGGGGAGGCCTCGAAACGAGCCTTTTTCTGCAGTTCTGCCGTGCCCTTGCAAGCAGGCAAAACCGTGATGAAAGAAGTGGTTGTATCAGCCTGCTACTCTACCCGAGCACGTACCAACCAGTTAGTTTTGCGTGCGATTATCGACCAATTACCGCATGGGTCGATTGATTCGCCGGGGCCGTGTGCCCACCATCGTTCCCGACAGTGAAGCTGGTCGATGCACATTTTGCCAATCGACCGAGCGCGGACCGTCAGCACCGCCGGTCAACACCCCATAAGAATTTCAAGAACCCAGGTAATCGCTCATGCACACCCCTATCTGCTCCTGCGCCGTGTCCGTACCCGCCCCCGGTTGCGTCGAAGACTACCAGGACGCACCTGTCTGACCCCACCGAGCGCACCCCTGACGGCGACGTCTCTGATACCGTGCACGCCGCTGTATCGGACTGCGCCGCGCTCAGTCGAAGTTCGGCGGTGGCTCCTGCCCACCGCGCCTGTACGGAAGGCCCTAACCATGACACAACCCCACAGCTCCGCCCTGCCCCGCGCCCAACAGGCGCCCGATGCCAAAGTCGGTTTCCGGGACATGGTCAAAGCCGGCGCCGCGGTCGGCAAGACTCGCTGGGGCATGCTCGCCCTGGTGTTCTTCGCGACCACCCTGAACTACATCGACCGCGCCGCGCTGGGCGTGATGCAGCCGATCCTGGCCAAGGAAATGAACTGGACGGCGATGGACTACGCCAACATCAATTTCTGGTTTCAGGTGGGCTACGCCATCGGCTTCCTGCTGCAGGGCCGGTTGATCGACAGGATCGGCGTCAAGCGCGTGTTCTTCTGCGCGGTGCTGCTCTGGAGCCTGGCCACCGGCGCCCATGGCCTGGCGACTTCGGCGGTGGGCTTCATGGTCTGCCGGTTCGTTCTCGGGCTCACCGAGGCGGCCAACTATCCGGCCTGCGTGAAGACCACCCGGCTGTGGTTCCCGGCCAGGGAGCGCGCGGTGGCCACGGGCATCTTCAATGCCGGCACCAACGTGGGCGCCCTGCTGACGCCGATGATGCTGCCGCTGATCCTCAGCGTCTGGGGCTGGCAGGCGGCGTTTCTCACCATCGCCCTGCTGGGTCTGGCCTGGGCGGTGTTCTGGGGCCTGAAGTACTTCGACCCGGACCAGCACCCCCGGGTCAAGGCCAGCGAACTGGAATACATCCAGGATCAGGAAGCGCCCGAACAAGCGGGCGTGCCGTTCTGGAAGATCATGACCATGCGCGGCACCTGGGCCTTCGCCGGGGCGTTCATGATGACGGCCCCGGTGTTCTGGTTCTACCTGTACTGGCTGCCGCCGTTCCTCAATCAGCAATACCAGTTGGGCATCAACGTCACCCAGATGGGCATTCCGCTGATCATCATCTACCTGAGTGCCGACGTCGGCAGCGTGGGCGGCGGCGTGCTGTCGTCGTTCCTGATCGGCCGCGGCATGCAGCCGGTGAAAGCGCGGCTCTTGTCGATGCTGGTGTTTGCTCTAGCGATCATCAGCGTGGTGTTCGCCGCTGGCGCGGCCAACCTGTGGGTGGCGGTGGCGGCGATTTCGCTGGCCATTGCCGCGCACCAGGCGTGGACGGCCAACATCTGGAGCGTGGTGATGGACTACACGCCCAAGCACATGATGAGCACGGTGTTCGGCTTCGGCGGCATGTGCGCGGCGGTGGGCGGGATGTTCATGACCCAGGTGGTGGGCTACATCCTGACGGTGACCAACAACAACTACACGGTGTTGTTCACGATCATTCCGGCGATGTATTTCATTGCCCTGGTGTGGCTGTACCTGATGGCACCGCGCAAGGTGCCGCAGGGGGGTTGAGCCAGGCGCGGATTTGCGGTGGAGCTCTTCGCGGGCAGAGCCCGCTCCCACAGAGGCCGGTGACCCCACCCTAGATCCCAGCCAATAACACCTGGGTTTTCTCGAGGGCCGTCCGCGCTCTTTCATAAGCGCTCACACCCTGTTCCAGCAAGCGCGCCGTGGGTATCTCCAGGCTCAATGGCACATCGTCAGGCAGTGCCCGCAGCAGGCCGACCAGGTCGCAATCACCGTCTCCGGGAAAACGTCGTTCCTGGCGCGCCTGGCGCAGTATCTCCGCCATGTCATCGGGACGCGGGCCCGCCACGTCGCACAGCTGGGCATAACGCAAGCGGTGCGCTGGCAGGCTGCGCAGGTCTTCGAGTCGCGAGTTGGAGCGGTCGAAATGAAAGGCATCGACCAGGATGCAGGCATTGTCGCGACCGGCCTTGTCGAGCATGACCATCGCGCTGGCCAGGTCCGGGCAGTCGGTCCAAGGCATGAATTCCAGGTGCGGATGGATGCCATAGGGCCGCGCCAGGTCACACAGCTGGGCCAAGTTGTCGCTGGCTCTTTGCACGTCTGGATCATTACCCGCCACCAGCAATTCGCTCGCGCCGAACTCGGCGCCCAAGGCCAGGTGAGCTTCGAACTCCGCCACGCGGGTAAACGGCTTGAGCCGCAGGATTTCGATGTCCAGCACCTTGATGCCGGTATCACGCAACCGTGCGGCAGTCTGGCGTTGCAATGCCTTGTCGCGCAGCAAAGGATAATGGTGCTCTTCGGCGGTAGCCGGCTCGGTACGCAGGCCGACATGGCTGTAGCCGGCGCGGGCAGCGACTTCGACCATCTCGGGGGGCGACAGCTCGAGCACCGTCAATGCGGCCAGGGACAGGATGCGGTGAGTCATGGGCGGCTCCTTGGGGCGTGAAAGGGATGACGGTGGCCAGGGCACGAGGATGTCAGCCAAGCAACCGGGCTAGCCCAAGGCGCGTGGCGCACAGGCGCATCCGCTACGCATCGCTTCGCCGATGGCGTCGACCAACGCCAGGGTGCGCGCGGCATCCGCTGCGCTCACCAGTGGCTCGGCGCGCCCATGCGCGACCTCGACGAAATGCTCCAGCTGCACGCGCAGCGCCTCTGCGGAATCAAAGGTTTCCTGCACCTGCAGCAACGGCTCATGCCAACCCGCACCCGGTTCAGCGTAATGCCAGCGCCTGAGTTGCGGCACGCTCAGCGCACCGGCAGTGCCAGCCAGCAGGTAGCACGGCTGATCGGCCTGGCGTGGATAGACCGGGTTCTCGCCCGAGCCGAGCTCCCAGCTCCAGGGCGCAGCCACACCGTCGGAACCGGTCAAGGTGCCCAGCGCGCCGTTTTCGAACTGCAGCAACACCGCCAGACTGTCGTGGTTGCCGAAGCCGCGAATGCCATTGCTGCCGAAGGCCTGCACCTGGCGGACTTCGCCGCACAGGTAGCGCAGCAGATCGAGGTCATGAATCAGGTTGGTCAGCAGCATTCCGGCCCCTGGTTCGCGGCGCCAGGCAATGTCGAAATAACTGTCGGGTTTCTGCAGCTGCCACAACGCCGTCACCGTGGTCAGGCGGCCGAGCACGCCGCTTTGCACGACTTGCCGGGCCCGGCTGATCATCGGGTTGTGCCGCCGGTGATGACCGACCAGGACCGGTACGCCGCTGGCGGCGCTGGCAGCCACCAGCGCGGCCACTTCGTCCAGATCGACCCCCACCGGTTTTTCCAGCAGCACGGGCACACCGGCTGCCAGGCAATCGAGTGCCGTGCGCACATGCTGAGCATTCGGGTTGGCAACGATGACAGCTGCAGGCGCTACCTGCGCCAGCATCTGTCGATGATCGGTGAAATGCGGCACCGCACATTGCGCGGCAAAGGCCTCAGCGTGAGGGCCGGGGTCGGCGATGGCGCAAAGTTGTGCTGAGTCTATTTCTCGCAGGTGCTGGTAATGCTGTCGGCCCATGGTGCCGGCACCGATCAGGGCAATTCGCAGAGGGACGGTCACGATGAAATCCTTTGTTTTTATTCTCTGCGCTTATTTAGAACCGAGTTCCGGAATATTTCAAGTCATGGATAACGGATTGGCGAGGAATCGGTGGACCAAGACCACACCGCTGGTTCCAGCGCTCAGCTGAACAGCTCCGACGCCAGGCTGACCTGAGACAGCTCCTGTGCCGCAGCCAACAGCCCATTGGCCAATTCGTGCATGCGTGTCTCGGACAGTCGCGCGCTGGGCCCGGCCACACTCAGTACGCCCACCACATGGCCGTCCCGCGGATGCCGTATCACCGCCGCCAGCGCCGAGGTGCCCAATGCCGAACTCTCGACGACCCAGGCATAGCCGGCCTCGCGGGCCAGGCGCAGACGTTCCAGCAGATCGGCATTGGAACGCGGCGCATTGGGCCCGAAGTCTTCACCAGCGGTAATCCCCTGCTGCTCCACCAACGCCAGTGCCTTGGCATCACTGAGCGAAGCCAGCCAGGCATGCCCTGAAGCGGTGTAGAACAAAGGCGCATCACGCCCCATTTCCGGGTCGTAGCGCAGGCCGGAACGAGCGCCCTGGGATTTGGCGATCCACGTCTGACGGTCGCCCTCGACCACGCCCAGCCGGACCAGCTCACCGGTTGCCTGGGCCAGGCGATCGAGAATCGGCTGGACGATATCGGCGCCACTGCCGGACAGGTATTGAAAACCCAGCGCCACCAACTTGGTCGACAAGTGATAGCGCAGGGTTTCCGCGCTCTGCCGTACATAGCCCAGTCGGGCCAACTCGGTGAGCATGCGGTGAGCTGCGCTTTTGGGCATTCCCAGCTGTTCGGCAAGGGCTTGCAAGGCTTGGCCGCGTGGTTCGTTGGCAAGGCTTTCAAGCACGCTGAACGCCCGTTCGATCTGACTGCCGGCCATGGTGAGGCTCTCGTGAAGTTGGAACGCGATGAAAAATTCCGCTGATTCTACACTTGGCGATTCGGGCGGCAATCCATAGAATGTGGAACTCGATTCCATAAAATTACAATTCATCGGACGTGTATACCTCGGAGATTCATCCAATGCAGGGGCCTGACAGCGAAACGAAGAGCGTGGACTGCGACGTGCTGGTCATCGGCTCCGGCGCTGCTGGCCTGGCCACCGCAGTGACCGCCGCCTACCACGGGCTGCGTGTGATCGTGGTCGAAAAGGACAGCACCTTTGGCGGCGCAACTGCCTGGTCCGGCGGCTGGATGTGGGTACCACGCAATCCGCTGGCGCGCCGCGCCGGCATTGACGAAGATCCGGCGTTGCCGCGCACCTACCTGCAACATGAGTTGGGTGAGCACTTCGATCCGGCACGCATCGATGCCTTTCTCGAGGCGGCCCCGCACATGGTGGCGTTTTTCGAGAAACACACCAGCCTGCAGTTCGCCGATGGCAATGCCATCGCCGATATCCACGGCGATACACCGGGTGCCGGCACCGGTGGCCGTTCGGTGATCGCGGCCCCCTATGACGCACGCCAGCTCGACAAGAAGCTGCTCAAGCGACTGCGCAGAACGATGCGCGAAACCTCCTTCCTGGGCATGCCGATCATGGCCGGCGCCGACCTGACCGCCTTTCTGACCCTGACCCGCTCGTGGCGCTCGCTGCTGCACGTGAGCCGGCGCGTGGCTCGACATATGCTGGACCTGGCCCGACACGGCCGCGCCATGCAGCTGTGCAACGGGGTGGCACTGGTCGCTCGCCTGGCCAAATCGGCCGATGACCTGGGCGTGCTGCTGTGGGAGTCCGCGCCTGTCCGGCGCCTGTCGAAGGAAGGCTCACGCGTCTGCGGCGCCGTGATCGAGACTGCCGAGGGCGAAGTGGTGATCAAGGCGCGCAAGGCCGTGATGCTGGCCACCGGTGGCTTCGCTCATGATATCGACCGACGCCGGGCACTGTTCCCGCGAACGCCCAGCGGCCACGAACACCTGGCTCTGCCGCCGCTGGGCGTAAACGGCGATGGCCTGCGCCTGGGCGAGACCGCCGGTGGCGAGGTGGCCACCGGATTGGCCTCGGCCGCAGCCTGGTGCCCGGTGTCCCGAGTGCCCTACGCCGACGGCAGCATCGGCCACTTCCCGCACATCATCGAGCGCGCGAAGCCGGGCATCATTGCCGTGCTGGCCAACGGCAAGCGTTTCGTCAACGAAGCCGACGGCTACTATGACTACGTGAAAGCCATGGTAGCCCATGCCCCCGGCGAGGAAGTTGCCTCATGGCTGATCTGCAGTCACACCTTCCAGCGCCGCTACGGGCTGGGCATCTCACGGCCGTTTCCGCTACCGCTCAAGCCGCACATCGACAGCGGCTATCTCAAGGTAGGCGACACGCTGGAGGCGCTGGCCGCTCTATGCGGCATCGACCCGAACGGGCTGCGATCTACCGTAGACCACTTCAACGAGCACGCGCACCTAGGCCGAGATCCGCAGTTCGGCCGCGGCGGCAGCGCCTACAATCGCAAGCAGGGCGATGCCCTGCACCGGCCCAACCCGTGCGTGGCGCCGATCGAACAGGGGCCTTTCTATGCGGTCAAGGTTGAAGCGGGCAGCTTCGGCACCTTCGCCGGGCTCAAGACCAACGCACAGGCGCAGGTGCTCGACAAGCAAGGCCTGCCGATTGCCGGGCTGTACGCCGCGGGCAGCGACATGGCCAGCATCATGGGCGGCCACTACCCGGCCGGGGGCATCAACCTGGGCCCTGCCGCCACCTTCGGCTATATCGCCGCCCGGCACATGGCCGGGGCCACCCATCACGAATGACCGCCAGCGGAACAGGAGACCGACATGCAACTCATCACCAACGCGCAGCACCTGAAGATGCCGAAACTGGGCCTTGGCACGTGGCCAATGCTCGGCGACGAATGCACCACAGCCGTGATTCAAGCCCTGGACCTGGGTTACCGCCATATCGACACGGCTGCTGGCTACAACAACGAGGCCGCGGTGGGCCGTGCCTTGACCGAGTCCGGCGTGCCACGCGGCGACATTCATGTCACCAGCAAGGTCTGGTGGGACAAGCTGGCGCCCGACGCCATGCGCGAATCGTTCCAGAACACCCTGAACGCCCTGCAAAGCGACTACATCGACCTGTTCCTGATCCACTGGCCTGGCCAGGAGGGCTGGGATGTGAAAGCGGCCATCGACACCCTGGTGTCGTTCAAGCAGGACGGCCGTGCGCTGAACATCGGCGTGGCGAACTTTCCCCTGCCGCTGCTGCGCCATGTCATGGAGGATTTGAACGCACCGTTGGCGGCGATCCAGGTTGAATACCATGTGACCCTGGGCCAGAACGCCCTGCTCGACTACGCCCGCAAACATGACATGGCGCTGACCGCCTACAGCCCGTTGGTGCGCAACCAGGTGTCGCAGATTCCCGAGCTGCAGGCGATTGCCGAAAAGCATGGCGTGCTACCGACTCAGGTGGCACTCAAGTGGCTGCTGGATCAGGACAATGTCGCCGCGATCCCGAAAGCGGCCAGCAAGGCCAACCAGCAAAGCAACCTGGATGCGTTGAAGGTGCAGTTGGACGATGAAGATCGTCGGATCATTGCGGCGTTGCCCAAGGATCAGCGGTTGGTCAGCCCGGATTTTGCGCCGAAGTGGGATTGAGGCAGGGCTTTGAATCGCGGTGCTCCCATTCGCGGGCAGAGCCCGCTCCCACAGATTGCCCAGTGGTCACATGGGAGACCTGTGGGAGCGGGCTCTGCCCGCGAATCAAGGCACCGCAATATCTGATCAGAAATCGAAAAACACCGTCTCCCCTTCCCCTTGGATACGCATGTCGAAGCGGTAGGCCAGCTTGCCGTCCACCTCGCAGCGCGTTGCAATCAGGGTTTCCCGGCGCGCGGGTTGTTCGATCAGATTCAGCACCGGATCCTTGCCATTGGCCTCGGCCTCATCGCTGAAATACAGCCGCGTGTGCAGGTGAATGTTTACCCCGCGGGCGAACAGACTGATGTTGATGTGCGGCGCCATGGGTACGCCAGCGGCGTTGTTCACCATGCCCGGCTTGATCGTCTGCACGGTCCATTCGCCGGCATCGAACGTAGTGGCAGTACGGCCAAAGCTGTTGAAGGGTTGTTCCTGGTCGAAATCGATGTGGTAGTGGCCCTGATCATCGGCCTGCCACAGTTCCAGGAACGAGTCGCGCACCAGATGGCCATTGCCGTCGTAGACATTGCCCAGCAGCAGGATGTGCTCACCCGGCGCCTCGGGCTTGGCCATCTGGTTCCAGATTTCATGCTCGCGCGGCTCGATGCCGGCGGCCGCCAGGGCCAGGCCGATGTGAACGTAGGGGCCAGCCGTTTGTGACGGGGTTTCTTTAAGCAGTTCGATAGGCATGTCGATTCCCCTCAACGGTTTTCGAAGTGAGTCTTGCGCTGACCGCGCAGCACGATGTCGAAACGGTAGGCCAGGCAATCCATGGGATTGGCGTTGGCCATGTCCAGCCTGGCGATCAGGCTCTGCACCGCCTCGGGGTCGTTTATCGACTTGACGATGGGGCACATCGGGATCAGCGGGTCGCCTTCGAAATACAGCTGGGTGATCAACTTGGTGGCGATCGACGGGCCGCTCACCGAGAAATGCACGTGGGCCGGGCGCCAGTCGTTCGGCCCATTGCGCCATGGGTACGGGCCCGGCTTGATGGTACGGAAACTGTAGTAGCCCTCGCTGTCGGTCAACGTGCGACCGACGCCGCCGAAGTTGGGGTCCAGCGGCGCCAGGTAGCGGTCGTTCTTGTGCCGGTAGCGGCCACCGGCGTTGGCCTGCCACATTTCCACCAAAGTATTGGCAATCGGTTTGCCGAATTGGTCGCAGACGCGCCCGGCCAGAATGATCCGCTCACCGATCGGCAAGCCACCATGGTTGTAGTTGAGCAGCAGGTCATTGTCGAACTCGCCGAACTTGAGGTGGGCGAAATTAGGGCCGGTGCTTTCACTGGCCGACTGCGGAATGCTCACCAAGGCCTGGCGCGGCGAGCGCATGGTCGAGGTCTTGTAGTCCGGCGTCAGCGCCTTGGGGTGCCAGTTGCGATCACGGATGATGAAGCGACTGCTGTCTTGGGAAGACATGCCGTTCTCCTGTTATTCGATTTATAGAGGACCTGTTTTCAGGCTTCGTACTAGTCTCAAGGAAATGGCCGACAACGAATATTGAAAAACACGGTCACAGGCATACCCGAATGGTTATGCATGAATCGAGTGAGGATTTGCCATGTTATGGAAGAAAGGCCGACGCAGCGATAACGTCGTGGATGCCCGCGGTGATGGTGGCGGCAGTGGCGGCGGCGGGATGCGCATGGGCGGCAAGGGCCTGAGCCTGACCGCCGTGGTGCTGATCGTCGGCTTCGGCCTGCTGACCGGGCAGGACCCCATGCAGATTCTCGGCGAACTGACCGGCCAGGGTCAGCAGGCCGCGCCGGTCGACACCAGCCAGCGCAAGGCGCCACCGGCCAACGACGAGCAGGCCGAATTCGTCAGCACGGTACTGGGCGATACCGAGGACACCTGGAAGCAGATCTTCCAGCAAGGCGGCCAGACCTACAAGGAACCCAAGCTGGTGCTGTTCAGCGGCCAGGTGCAGTCGGCCTGTGGCCACGCGACGGCAGCCAGCGGACCGTTCTATTGCCCGGCCGACCAGCAGGTGTATCTGGACATGGCGTTCTTCCGCGAAATGTCCCAGCGTTTCGGCGCCGCCGGTGATTTCGCCCAGGCCTACGTGATCGCTCACGAGGTGGGTCACCACGTGCAGACCTTGCTGGGTGTGTCGGATCAGGTGCAGAAAGCGCGTCAGGGTGGCCAGCGCATGGAAGGTGCCAATGGCTTGCTGGTGCGTCAGGAACTGCAGGCCGATTGCTTCGCCGGGGTCTGGGCGTTCAATGGGCAGAAGCGCTTGAACTGGCTGGAGCCGGGTGACATCGAAGAAGCCTTGAACGCCGCCAATGCCATCGGCGACGATCGTCTGCAGCAGCAGGGCCAGGGCCGTGTAGTGCCCGATTCGTTCACTCACGGCACTTCGGCACAGCGCGTACGCTGGTTCAAGGCCGGCTTCGCCCAAGGCCAGATTGCCCAGTGCGATACGTTTGCGGCCAAGAGCCTCTGAATGGTTTGCCCACCACCACCTGCCCAGCAGGTGGTGGCGGGTTCAGATCAGTTCGCGCAGGTGTTTGCAGTCCAGCGCATGCCAGTCCGCCAGCTCCGGCCAGAGGTTTTCTGGCTGATTCACCAGCACCGTGGCGGTGCCCGCCGCCCGACCTGCCAGCAGGTCCATTCGATGATCCCCCACCATGACCATCTCCGGCTGGCGTACGCCCCAGGCGTCGGCCAGGTGCAATAGCCCGGCCGGGTCGGGCTTGTGCACAGCTTCGTCGCGGCCCAGCACATCGTCGGCCTGAAAGCAGTCGGCGATGCCGATCGCCTGCAGGCTGATGTGTGCCAGTTCGCGCGCGTTGCGCGTGAGGATGCCCAGGCGATGGCCACGCTCGGCCAGTTCGCGGACCAGTTCCACCGCGCCCGGTGCTGCCGTCGACGCTACGGCCAATGCACGCTCGTGTTCCAGCAACCAGGCATGCTTGGCATGTGATTCTTCGGCCGGCAAGGTGGCCAGGTGGTCAAGGATGTCGGCCTCCTGCGGAATTTCCAGATGACGGCGGATGGCGGCGAAGTCGTGCACGGCCACCGTCAGCGTGCCGTCCAGGTCGAACACCCAATGGCGAACCCGCGCCAGGCTCAAGACCAGTCCTGCCGATGGCGGATCAGACCTTCCTGGGCCGAAGAGGCCACCAACTGGCCGGCGCGGTTGTACACGCTGCCGCGGGCGAAACCACGTGCGTTGCCCGCCCAGGGGCTGTCCAGGGCATACAACAGCCAGTCGTCGGCGACCAGGTTGCCGTGGAACCACAGCGAGTGATCGAGGCTGGCGATCTGCATGTCACGGTGCCACACCGACTTGCCGTGAGGCAGCAGCGAGGTGGTCAGCAGGTTGAAGTCCGAGGCATAGGCCATGACGTACTTGTGCAAGGCCGGGGTCTGGGCGAGTGCGCCGTCGGCGCGAAACCAGATGTATTTGATCGGGTCGGTCGGCGTGGGGTTGTACGGGTCGCGCTCGGCCACCGGGCGCATCTCGATGGGTTTGCCGCACAGCAGTTTGTCGCGCATGTGCGCAGGGATCAGATGGGCCACCTGCTGCATCAGCTCAAGCTCGGTGGGCAGGTTTTCCGGGCCGACCACCTCGGGCATCACACTCTGGTGGGCAAAGCCTTCTTCGTCGTACTGGAACGAGGTGGTGCCGGTAAAGATCGGCTGGCCCTTCTGCACGGCGGTCACCCGGCGCGTGCTGAAACTGCCGCCGTCACGCACTCGGTCGACCATGTACACCACCGGCAGCTGGGCGTCGCCGGGGCGCAGGAAGTAGCCATGCAGCGAATGCACGTGGCGATCGGGCTCCACCGTCTGGCTGGCGGCCGACAACGACTGGCCCAGCACCTGGCCACCGAACAGCTGGCGAAAGCCCAGGTCCTGGCTGCGGCCGCGGAACAGGTTTTCTTCTATGGGTTCCAGGCTCAGCAGCTCGACCAGATCGTCCAACACATGGCTCATTCAAAACTCCTCGGCATAGGCAACACCCACATAGGCAGAACCAAATGGGCGCAATGATAGCGGACACTTGTACTGCGGACACCTGTGGGAGCGCTAGCGGGTGTGCTGCCACTGATCCTGGGTGATGCGGTACAGCATGTGCCGCTGCAATTCATGCCCGGGCAGGTTCGGGTGGTCGAAGTCGCCCTCGTGGTCGCGCAACATGCCGATCGATTGCATCACCTTTTCCGACGACACATTGGCCACCGCCGTGAACGCCACCACCTCATCCAGCCCCAAGCGATCGAAGGCGCAAGCCAGGCAGGTCCAGGCCGCTTCACTGGCGAAACCCAACCCCCAATGCTCATAGGCCAGACGCCAGCCAATCTCGGTAGCCGGGGCAAAAGGCGCATCGAAACCTACCTGGCCCAGCCCGGCGAAGCCGATGAACTGCCCACTGTCCTTGCGCTCCAGCGCCCACAGGCCATAGCCCAATTCGGCAAAGTGACCGCGCACACGACCGATGACCGCTGCGCTCTGCAGCCGTCCCAAGGTTTCGGGAAAATAACGCATGACCCGCGGATCGGCGCACATGTCGGCAAACGCGGGCAGATCGCTGTCACGCCACTGACGCAAGATCAGTCGCGCACTTTCAAGTTGGAGGATCCCGCTCATTGCTGATTCCTTGTCGATACCCGCCCGCCCCGACCCGATTCGGCCTGGCAAGCACCTTCCCGCTCATTTCGAACGCGAGGTGGCAAGGGAGTTTTCACGGCAAGACCAACGGCGCATGCAGGCATGTCGAGCAGCCATTTCGACCGGACGCGTTTCGCTCGGCCTGGCGGGCTAGCGCCGGGTACTGCGCTCCCAGGCGGCCAGCACCGTACGCTCCGAACGCACCAGATAGGCCTCGAGCAACTGCGTGGCCTCTTGCGCACGCCCCTCTTCCAGGCAATGCAGAATGCAACCGTTCATGTCCAGGTAGGGCATGTGCAGGAAGCGCGGATCGTCGAGCAAGCCGAAGGCCAGCCGCAATTGCGCCGATATCTGCGCATAGAACGCCTCCAGGCGCGGGCTGTCGGCCAATTCGACGACCGCCTGGTGGAACATCATGTTGGCCGTACCCACGGCCTTCCAGTCCTTGGCCTCGCCCGCCTGCTTGCCCATGGCAACCGCTTCGCGCATGCGCACGGTGCCTGGGTGCAGCGGATAGCCTTGGGCAAGGGCCTGGCACTCGATGAAGCGGCGTACCCGGTAGATGTCGATGATCGACGCCATGTCGGGCACCGCCACGGTCACGCCGCGGTTTGGCTCGTGTTTGAGCAAGCCTTCACGGGTCAGGCCCCTGAAGGCCTCGCGCAGGGTGTTGCGCGAGATCTGCAGGGTTTCCGCCAGGGCAGCCTCGGAAAGGCGCTGGCCAGGGACCAGTTCACCTTCCACCAGCATCCGGCGAATCTCCTGGGTAATGGATTCACCCAGGGAACGAGGCGCAGAAAGTGAGAGGTCGTTCATGTACGGTCCAGGGTCGGAAAAGTCGATTCGATGTTCACCCACTGCCAGATCTCAGGCAAGGCGAATGGCACTTCTGTGCATCATTAAGTAACAGCGCTCCTTGCAAGCGTTACAAACTGGTGCACATTGTGGGTTACTTCAAAACGTATTGTTGAACAATCCAAAGCATACAGATCAACACCTTCCGCCGGATCGACAGGCTCTGGCATGTTCATTGCTCTGTCCCTGTCATCTCCCATCGCAGGAACGATGCCGTGACACAGACAGCCGCGACACAGACCGCCAAGGATTTCACCAAGGCGCGTCGCTCTTCCCTGATCGCCGCGATCTTCATGATGGCGACCTCGGCCATCGGCCCGGGCTTCATCACTCAGACCGCCACGTTCACGGCAAAAATGGGCGCGGCGTTCGCGTTCGGCATCCTGGCGTCGATTCTCATCGACTTCGTGGTCCAGTTGAACATCTGGCGCATCGTCACGCTGACCCGCATGCGGGCGGCCGACATCGCCAACAAGGCGATTCCAGGCAGCGGCTACTTGCTGGCCGTACTGGTCATCTTCGGCGGTGTGGTGTTCAACGTCGGCAACATTGCCGGTGCAGGCCTGGGCCTGAATGCACTGATGGGGCTGGATCCGAAATGGGGGGGCGCCTTGAGTGCGCTGATGGCCATCGGAATTTTCCTGTCTCGCCGTGCAGGCCTGGCCGTGGACAGAATGATTGTGGTGCTGGGCCTGGTGATGATTGGCATGACGCTGTTCGTCGCCTTCGCTTCCAACCCGCCGCTGGGTCAGGCGTTGTACCAAACCATCCTGCCGGAAACCGTGGATTTCGCCATCATCACCACCATCGTCGGTGGCACGGTGGGGGGATACATCACCTACGCCGGCGCCCATCGCCTGCTCGATCGCGGCACCACCGGGATCGAGAATCTACAGGCGGTGAACAAGGCGGCTTTGAGCGGCATCCTGGTCACCGGCCTCATGCGCTACATCCTCTTCCTCGCCATTCTTGGCGTGGTAGCCAGTGGCGTGGTCATCGACATTTCGGGTCAGGGCGCAAATCCAGCGGCGCAGGCCTTCCAGGCCACCGCAGGCGAGTTCGGCCTGCGCATCTTCGGCCTGATTCTCTGGGCGGCCGCCATTACCAGTGTGATCGGTGCGGCCTATACCTCCATCTCGTTCATCACTGTTTTTTCGCCCACTATCAGCGAAAAGGCACGCAACCGTGCCACCACCGTGTTCATTGCCGTGTCGCTGCTGATCTATGTCCTGATGGGCACGGCGCCTGCCGCGCTGCTGCTCTTCGCGGGTGGTTTCAATGGCTTGATCCTGCCCATCGGTTTGAGCATCTTCATCTACGTGGGCTGGCGCCGGTCCGACCTGATGGGCGGCTACCATTACCCTCGCTGGCTGCTGGTGCTGGGCCTGCTGACGTGCCTGCTGACCTGGTACATGGCGATCAAATCGGTCGGGCCGATCTTTGCCTTCCTCAAGGTCGTATGAGCCAGAACAATTACAAGGAATCTCTGCAATGCCAAGCATCGATATCAACAGCGACCTGGGTGAAAGCTTCGGCGCCTGGAGCATGGGCGACGACGATGCCATGCTCGACATCGTCACCAGCGCCAACGTTGCCTGCGGCTTCCACGCCGGCGATCCGGCCGGCATCCTGCGCACTCTCAAGGCTGCCGCGGCCCGGCAGGTCAGCATTGGCGCCCATGTGTCCTACCCGGACAAGGTCGGCTTCGGCCGCCGCAACATGGATGTGGCCAGCGACGAGCTGACCGCCGACGTGATCTACCAGATCGGTGCCCTGCAGGGCCTGGCCCAGGCCGCCGGCACCCGCGTCAGCTACGTGAAGCCCCATGGCGCTTTGTACAACACCATCGCCCACGACCGCCGTCAGGCGCTGGCGGTGATCGCCGCGATCCGCGCCGTCGACTCGCGCCTGGTGCTGGTGGCTCTGGCCGGCTCGAGCCTGATCGAACTGGCACGTGAGCAAGGCCTGACCTGCATTGCCGAGGCCTTCGCCGACCGCGCCTACACCCCAGAGGGCACGCTGGTTTCACGGCGCGAGCCGGGCGCGGTGCTGCACGATCCGCAACTCATCGCCCAGCGCATGCTGCGCCTGGTCGAAGACGGCACCCTGGAAGCGATCGACGGCAGCATCACGCGCATCCAGGCCGACTCGATCTGCGTGCACGGCGACAGCCCGGCCGCCGTGGCCATGGCCCGTGAGCTGCGCCGGGTAATGGAGCAGGCGAACATGCGCCTGCAAGCGTTTGCCGGAGACCGACCGTGAGCGCCCTGAAGCTCGCCGCCCGGCGCGCTGTCGACGCCGCCCGCGCAGCGCGCGCGGGCTACCGTGGTGGTCTGGTTGCACCTTCTGCCGGGATCGCGCCGGGCATGACCCAGGCCAACCTGATCGCCCTGCCCCGCGACTGGGCCTATGACTTCCTGCTGTACGCGCAGCGCAATCCGAAAGCCTGCCCCATCCTCGACGTCACCGATGCGGGCAGCCCGCACACCGTACTGGCAGAAGGCGCCGACCTGCGCACCGATCTGCCGCTGTACCGGGTCTGGCGCAACGGCCAGTTGGCCGAAGAGATCAGCGACGCCCGCCCCGCCTGGGCCGAGCACGACGACATGGTGACCTTTCTCATTGGCTGCAGCTTTACCTTCGAAACCGCGCTGCAGGAAGCCGGTATCGAAGTCCGGCACATCGCCGACGGCAGCAATGTGCCGATGTACCTGAGCAACCGTGCCTGCCGCCCGGCCGGGCGGCTGCGCGGTGACATGGTGGTGTCCATGCGCCCTATCCGCGCCGACCGCGTGGCCGAAGCCTGCACCATCACCGCCCGCTATCCCTCGGTGCATGGCGCGCCGGTGCACGTGGGCGACCCGGCGCTGCTGGGCATCGCCGACCTGGCCCATCCCGACTTCGGCGAAGCCGTGCGCATCGAACCGGGCGAAGTGCCGGTGTTCTGGGCCTGTGGCGTCACGCCCCAGGCGGCGGTCATGGCGTCGGGCGTGCCGTTCGCCATCACCCATTCGCCGGGCCATATGTTCATCACCGACGTGCCTGACAGCACGTACCACGTCTAGGAGATTGCCGTGCGTTTTCTACCGGTCAACCTGGACACCCTGCTGGTCGAGCTGAGCGACCTGGAGCAGACCCTGGCCCTGTTCGACGCCTTGAGCGCCGAGCCGCTGGCGGGGGTGGAAGAGATCATCCCGGCCGCGCGGACGCTGCTGATCCAGTTCCGCCCCAGCGCCATTACCCGCCAGGCGCTGGTCGACCACGTCGCCCGTCAGGACCTGGGCCAACGCCGGGCCGCCGAGCAGCGCCGGGTGGAAATTCCCGTGCACTACAACGGCGAAGACCTCGACGAGGTCGCCGCGCTGCTGCAGATCAGCCGCGACGAAGTGATCCGCCGCCATACCGCCGAGGACTACAGCGTGGCGTTCTGCGGCTTTGCGCCAGGCTTCGGCTACCTGACCGGCGGCGCCGGGTTCCAGGTGCCGCGCCGGCAGACGCCGCGCACGCGCATTCCGGCCGGTGCCGTGGCGCTGGCCGGCGAATTCAGTGGTATCTACCCCAAGGCCAGCCCCGGTGGCTGGCAGATCATCGGCGTCACGCCCTTGCAGATGTGGGACCTGGAGCGCACTGAACCGGCTCTGTTGCGCCCCGGCTACAAGGTACGTTTCATCGATGCCGGGCCGCTGCCTGTAGGTGGCTTGCCCGTGCCCAGCCAGCCCGCTGCGGCCCTGCCACCGAGCGGCGCGTACCTGCAGATTCTCAGCCCCGGCCTGCACAGTGTGCTGCAGGACACCGGCCGCATTGGCCAGACCGGCCAGGGCGTGTCCCGCTCCGGTGCGCTGGACCTGGGCGCGTTGCGGGCCGCCAACCGCGCCGTCGGCAACCGCTCGGACATGGCCTGCGTGGAAACCGTGCTCGGCGGCCTGCGCTTCGTCTGCCACGGCCACGCCGTGATCGCCGTCACCGGCGCGCAAACCCCGGTTACCCTGACCAGCGCCAGTGGCCTGCAATGGCCTGTGGACAACTATCGACCCCTCGAACTGGTATCGGGTGACACGGTCACCCTGGGTACGCCCAGCGCCGGGCTGCGCAGCTACCTGGCGATCCGCGGCGGCTTCGACGTGGCGCCGGTGCTCGGCAGCCTGTCGACCGACACCCTGGCCCAGGTCGGCCCGCCCGCCCTGGCTGCGGGAGACCAGTTGGGGTTCACCCCGCCTACGGGCGGCACCAGCGTGTCGCTGAGCGAAGCCCCGGCGTTCGCCCTGCCCAAGACGGCCGACATCGTCACCCTGGATGTGCTGATGGGGCCACGCAGCGACTGGTTCACCGCCGATGCCATCGAGCGCTTGAGCAGCCAGCACTGGCAGGTCACCCCGCAATCCAACCGCGTCGGCATCCGCCTGGCCGGTGAAACGCCGCTTACGCGCAGCAACCCGCAGGAGCTGCCCAGCGAAGGCACCGCCGTGGGCGCGATCCAGGTGCCGGCCAGCGGCCAGCCCGTATTGTTCCTGGCCGACCACCCGCTGACCGGCGGCTACCCGGTCATCGCCGTGGTCGCCAGCTACCACCTCGACCTGGCAGGGCAGATACCGGTCAATGCACGGATCCGCTTCAACCCGGTGGCCGCCTTCGAAGACATCCAGCCCACCGCGCCAGCCCCTTCTTCCCCTGCCGATGTGGAAAGACTTCCATGAAAAAACTCCTGATTGCCAACCGCGGCGAGATCGCCGTGCGCATCGCCCGTGCCTGCCGCGACCATGGCGTGCAATGCGTGGCGGTGTACGCCGATGCCGATATCGACGCCCTGCATGTTCGGCACGCCGATGAAGCCTACGGGCTCGATGGCCAGCGGCCTGCCGAAACCTACCTGAACATCGGGAAACTCCTGGAGGTGGCCCGGCGCAGTGGCGCAGACGCCGTGCATCCCGGCTATGGCTTTCTCTCGGAGCGAGCCGATTTCGCCCGCGCGGTCATCGACGCGGGGCTGATCTGGGTCGGCCCCAATCCCGAAACCATCGATGTGCTCGGCGACAAGGTAGAAGCGCGCAAGATCGCCCAGGCCGTGGGCGCGCCTCTGGTTGCCGGTACGCCGGGGCCGGTGGCAAGCGCCGACGAAGTGCTGGCCTTTGCCGAACAGCACGGCCTGCCCATCGCCATCAAGGCCGCATTCGGGGGTGGTGGGCGCGGCATGAAGGTCGCCTGGCGCCTGGACGAGGTGGCTGAGCTGTTCGCCTCGGCGGTGCGCGAGGCAGAGGCCGCCTTCGGCCGTGGCGAATGCTACGTGGAACAGTTTCTCGACCGGCCCCGGCACATCGAAGCGCAGATACTGGCCGACAAGCATGGCCAGGTGGTGGTGGTGGGCACGCGCGACTGCTCCCTGCAGCGCCGCAACCAGAAGCTGGTGGAAGAAGCGCCCGCGCCGTTCATCACCGAACAGCAGCGCGAGCGTATTCATCAATCGGCCCGCGACATCTGCGTCAAGGCCGGTTATGTCGGCGCCGGCACGGTCGAATTCCTGCTCAGCCAGGATGGCACCCTGTCGTTCCTGGAGGTCAACACGCGCCTGCAGGTCGAACACCCGGTCACCGAAGAGACCACCGGCGTGGACCTGGTGATCGAGCAACTGCGCATCGCCGACGGCTTGCCGCTGTCGTTCGATGAAACCCCGGCGCCGCGCGGTCACAGTTTCGAATTTCGCATCAATGCCGAGGATCCGGGCAAGGGCTTTCTGCCCACTCCCGGCCAGATCGACGAGTTCATGCCGCCGTTCGGCCCAGGCGTGCGCCTGGACAGCGGTGTGAGCAGCGGGTCGAGCGTGCCCAGCCACTTCGATTCGATGATGGCCAAGCTGATCGTCACCGGCGCCACCCGTGAGCAGGCGATTTCCCGCGCCCGGCGCGCCCTGGCCGAGTTCCGTATCGAGGGGATCGCCTCGGTGCTGCCGTTCCACCGCGCCGTGATGGATCACCCGGACTTCACCGGCAGCGACGGTTTTGCCGTGCACACGCGCTGGATCGAAACCGACTTCGCCGAGACCATCAGCCTTGCGCCGCGGGCCGCACCCGTGGCCGACACGGACATTCTGCGCACCTTCGTCGAGATCGATGGCAAGCGCCACGCCCTCGGCCTGCCAAGCGCGCTGTTGCGTGGCATGAGCCTGAATGCGCCGGCCGCGGCCCCACCGCATGCAACGGCCGCTGCAGACGTGGATCCCCAGGCCTTGCTCACCCCGGTGGCGGGTAACCTGCACACCTGGGTAGTGGAAGACGGCGCGACGGTGTCCAGCGGCCAGGTAGTGGCAGTGGTCGAAGCGATGAAGATGGAAAGCTCGGTACTGGCCCCGTGTGCAGGCCGCGTAAGCATCGGCCAGCAGGCCGGTGACTACTTCGAGGCAGGCGCCGTGATCGGTCGTATCCAGGCCGACGACTGACCCATGGCAGCAGGCGGCACCGGGTCATGGCCCAGGTGCCGTTACCTGGAAAAAGCCCAGCCGAACGCGCTGCGCATCTGGAATAATGCCGGCCTTCGTCACCCGCACCACTCCAATGGATTTTGCACAAGGCCTGCAACAATGCTTTCGATCGTCGCTTCACTCCTGCCCATTCTGCTGGCGCTGGCCGGCGGCTGGCTGCTGGCAATTTTCATCAGCCCCGCACTGCGCCAGCGGCTGGTGAAGCTGATCACCCCATTCATCTGGCTGCTGCTGTTTTCGATCGGCTACGAATTCGGCAATGTCTTGGGCGCCTTGAACTCGGCACGCGAATCGGCGCTCACCGCGCTGGTCTTCGCCCTGCTCACCACCGCCGTGCCCTGGTTGATGCTGTCGTGGGGCACCGCTGCTGCAGTGGCCCACCCAGCGTCGGCGCGCCAGGGGCTGGCGGGCATTGTCCCACCGCTCAAGGAGTGTCTGATCGCGCTGCTCGCCCTGGCGCTGGGCGTCGGCATGTATCACCTGTGGGGCGCGGCCGACGGCTCGGGTTTCGCCTGGCCTTCGACCAGCTACTTCCTCTATGTACTGATCGTGCTGGTTGGGCTGGACCTCTACGGAGTCCGGCCCGACCCGTCGTGGTACTCGCTGCGCACGCTGAAGATTCCCGCGATGGTGGTGATCGGCTCGCTGCTGGGCGGCCTGCTCGCGGCCTGGGCCACCGGCCAGCCGCTGGCCATTTCCATGGCGCTGTCCAGTGGCTTTGGCTGGTTCACCTTGTCCGGCGTGCTGGTGGGCCACCATGCCGGTGAAGCCTTCGGCGCCATGGCCCTGCTGACCGATCTGTTCCGCGAGATCCTCGCCATCGGTCTGCTCTACAGCCTGGGCGCGCGGCGTCCGCTGCAATGCATCGCTGCAGGCGGTGCCACTTCCCTGGATTCGACCTTGCCGATCATCAAGCAGAAGTGTCCGCCCGAATTGCTCCCGGTGGCCCTGGTCAGCGGTTTTCTGCTGACGGTGGTCGGGCCCTTGTTGATGGTGTTCTTCCTGACCGTATGAGTTATGCACACCAGCGCAGCGGTGGATAAGTTACGCACAATCGCTGTGCAACTGCCTGTGGATAATCTGCGCATAAGCGCCTGGCGTGCCGTACAGGCGGGGGTATGGGCGAAGCGGTCATTTTTTGATCAGTGATGTCGAGCGGTTTTGCACGCGCAAGCGCGAGTTACCCACATCCGCTGTGCAACCGCACGTGGATAACCTGCGCAAAACAGGCTGCAGGCCTTGCGCTGTGGGGCTTTCAAGAAGCTGATCAAAAATTGATCAACATCGCCTGTGGATACAGGAGCGGAACGAGCCGTGTAGAATTCTCGTTCTTTCCCTGTCGATCCGCTTACATGCACTCTTCTTCCCCTCGCGTCGCCGTGATCGGCGGCGGCCCGGCGGGCCTGATGGCCGCCGAAGTGCTGAGCCTTGCCGGCGTGGCCGTCGACGTCTACGACGGCATGCCTTCGGTGGGCCGCAAATTCCTCCTGGCAGGCGTCGGCGGCATGAACATCACCCATTCCGAGCCCTACCCGGCTTTCGTTTCACGGTATGCGGAACGTGCGCAGGACGTTCGAGCATGGCTGGACCCATTCGATGGGTCACGGCTGCGCGAATGGATTCATGGCCTGGGTATCGACACCTTCGTCGGCACCTCCGGGCGGGTGTTCCCCGCCGACATGAAGGCCGCACCGTTGCTGCGGGCCTGGCTCAAGCGCCTGCGCGAGTCCGGCGTGGTTATCCACACCCGCCACCGCTGGCTGGGCTGGAACGCCGACGGCAGCTTGCGCATTGCCAATCCACAAGGCGAGTTGGCCGTACGTGCAGATGCCACGGTGTTGGCATTGGGTGGCGCCAGTTGGGCGCGGCTGGGTTCCGACGGCGCCTGGGTGCCGTGGTTGCATGATCGCGGTGTACCGATCAAGCCGCTGCAACCCTCCAACTGCGGCTTCGAAGTGCCGGGCTGGAGCGCGCTGCTGCGGGAGAAGTTCGCCGGCGCACCGCTGAAGAACGTTGCCCTCGGGCTGGCTGGCGAGCCCTTGCGCAGGGGTGAATTCGTGCTGACCGAAACAGGGGTGGAAGGCAGTTTGGTGTATGCACTGTCAGCCGGGATTCGCGAGGCGATCAACCGCACTGGCAAAGCGACCCTGCATCTGGACCTGCTGCCGGATCGTCCTGTGGATAAGGTTCGGGCCGCGTTGCACAAGCCGCGGGGGTCTAAAAGCATGGCCCGGCACCTGCAGGGGCAACTGGGCCTGGAAGGGGTGAAGGCCGGCCTCCTGCGGGAGTTGACCGATGCGCAAGCCTTCGCCGACCTCGATGCGCTGACCTTGGCGATCAAGGCCCTGCCGCTGACGCTGGTGCGCGTGCGGCCGCTCGACGAGGCCATCAGCACGGCGGGCGGTGTGGACTTGCAAGGGTTGGATCGGCACCTGATGCTCAACGCCGTGCCAGGCACCTTCTGCGCGGGTGAAATGCTGGACTGGGAAGCGCCTACCGGCGGCTATCTGCTGACAGCCTGTTTCGCCAGCGGGCGGCGCGCGGCGGATGGCGTGCTGGAGTGGCTGGCGCGGGGGTGATGTTTGCCTCGAGGGCCTCTTCGCGGGCAGAGGGCCTAGAGGCCCCCACACACCTCAAGGCTTGCGCTTGCGCGGCCCGGTATTGAACACCGGGACCTTGCGCACTGGCTTGACCACCGGCACCGCATCCACCGGTGAGTCACCGCTGTCGACCCACTTGCCCAGGTTCTTCTTGCTGCCACTGACCTTGGGCTTCTTCGGTTTTTTCGGTTTCTTCACCACCTGGCCGCTGGCATCGGTGTCCGGCACGCGATGGTCGGGCACGAAGTCTGGCTCGTCGACGCGCTTCAGCGTCTGCCGGGTGAGCGTTTCGATGGCCGACAGCAACTGCACTTCGTCGGCGCAGACCAGCGAGATAGCCTCACCGGTGGCCCCGGCGCGACCGGTGCGACCGATGCGGTGAATGTAGTCTTCGGCGACGATGGGCAGGTCGAAGTTGACCACCAACGGCAGGTCTTCGATGTCCAGGCCGCGCGCGGCAACATCGGTGGCCACCAGGATCTGCACCTCCGAGGCCTTGAAGCGATCCAGCGCGCGCTGGCGCGTGGCCTGGGGCTTGTCGCCGTGGATGCCATCAGCGTTGACACCCAGACCTTGCAGCTTCTCGACCAACGCGTCGACGCCGTTACGGGTCTTGGCGAACACCAGCACCTGTTTCCAGCGCTGCTTCTTCAACAGATGGCAGAACAGCTCGGCCTTGCGCTTCTTGTCCACCGGCACGATCCACTGCTGCACCGAGCTGGCCGCCACGTTGCGCGGGCTGACTTCGATGCTCAGCGGGTCGTTGAGCATCTGCCCGGCGAGCAAGCGAATGGCATCGGAAAAGGTCGCCGAGAACAGCAAGGTCTGACGCTTCTTCGGCAAGGCCGCATAGATGTCGCGCAGCTCCTCGGAAAAGCCCAGGTCGAGCATGCGATCCGCTTCATCCAGCACCAGGGTCTGCAGCTGGGAAAACTTGACCGCGTTCTGCCGATACAGATCGAGCAGACGCCCAGGCGTCGCCACCAGCAGGTCGACGCCCTTGCGCAGCTTCATCATCTGCGGATTGATGCTGACCCCGCCGTACACGGCATAAGTGCTCAACGGCAGGTGCTCGCCGTACTCGACGATATTGGCGTGGACCTGCTCGGCCAGCTCGCGCGTGGGGCACAGCACCAGCGCGCGCACCGAATTGCTCGCCACCTTGGGCCCTTCCATGGCCAGCAACTGCAGCAATGGCAGGGCGAAACCGGCGGTCTTGCCGGTACCGGTCTGGGCCGCAGCCATCAGGTCGCGGCCGGCCAGCACTGCCGGAATGGCTTGGGTCTGCACCGGGGTCGGCGTCTGGTAGCCAAGCGTTTCAAGGGCGCGCTGCAGGGGTTCGATCAGGCCAAGGGTGGCGAATGTCATGGGTCTACCGTCAGAAGATGTTTCGCAATGGCCGGCAGTTTACCCTGTCGGCAGCGCTTTCGCCTTGCGCCATTGCGGCACCCCGATCAACACCACCGCACCGATGATCACCGCCATCGCCACGCACTCCTCGACGCCGATGTGCTCGCCGGCGAAGAGAATGCCCAGCAGCACGGCCACTGCCGGGTTGACGTAGGCATAACTGGTGGCAGCTGCCGGGCGCACGTGCTTGAGCAGGTACATATAGGCACTGAAGGCCACGATCGAACCGAAGAACACCAGGTAGGCCAGCGCGCCCCAGCCGGCGGCGGTCGGCCATTGCTGCAGGCGCTCGCCGGAAATCAGGCTGCCGAGCAGCAGCACCGCGCCGCCGATGAGCATTTCCGCCGCTGCTGCCATGGCGCCCTGGGGCAATGGCAGGCTGCGGCTCCATACCGAGCCAAAGGCCCAGGCGGCCGCTGCGAAAATCAGCAAGGCGGCGCCCAGCGGGCTGGCCTGCAGGTTGGAGCCCAGGTTGAGCAGACCAATGCCGATCAGCCCGAGGACGATGCCGGCCCACTCCAGACGAGTATTGCGCTGGCCGCGAAACAGGCCGAAGAACAGGGTGAACAGCGGCACGGTGGCCACGGCCAGCGCCGCTACGCCGGAGGACACCCCGGCGTGCTCGGCGACCGTGACCCCACCATTGCCGCAACTGAGCAGCAGGATGCCCACGCACCCGGCTGCGCGCCATTGCGGCCAGCTGGGGTTGGGCGCCCCGCGCAGGCGCAGGAAGCTGTACAGCAGGGTTCCAGCGATGAGAAAGCGCACTCCGGCCATCAGCAACGGTGGCCAGGACTCGACGCCGATACGGATGAACAGGTACGTCGAGCCCCAGACGAAGTACAGGGCCAGAAAAGCGCCGATAAGCAGCAGGGGGAAGCGGGACTTGGCAGGCATTTCAAAGGTCATCCATGGTGTGTTTTTATTCTTTCCTGATGGGAACGGCGCGGGCGGCACTCCCTTCTACCCGCGAAGAGGCCCTCCAGCCCTACCCCATCCGATGCTTCTGCAAAACCTCGCGCATCTTCGCCATCGGCACTTTCTGCAGCGTGCAGAACAACCCATGGGACACCTCGGCCAGCCCGTGGCGCTCGCGCAGTTCCAGCGCCAGGTGCTGGGTCAGGTTGGCGGCCATCTCGGCGTCGGCCATGGCCCGGTGAGCCTGGCCGGTGTGTGGCAGTTTCGCCCACTGGGTCAAGGTGCCCAGCTTGTGATTCGGCGCGCCAGGGAACAGGCGGCGGGCCATCAACATCGAGCAGGCGAAACTCTGCACCCGTGCCCGTCGCAGCAGGCTCAGCTCGTGGTCCCAGAACTTCTGGTCGAAGGAAGCATTGTGCGCAAGCAACGGCGTGCTGCCGACGAACTCGGCCACTTCGGCCATGACCTCGGCGGCCGGTGGTGCCTTGCGCACCATGGCCGTGGTGATGCCGGTGAGGCTGGCAACGAAGCCAGGCACGGGCAGGCCGGCGTTCATCAGGCTCTGGTAGCGCCCGACGATTTCGCCGCGCTCGAGCATGACCACGGCGATTTCCGTGGCGCGACAGCCCATGTTCGGCGAGATGCCAGTGGTTTCGAAGTCGATGACAGCAATGCGTTCCAAAGCGGTGAAACCTCAGTTCTTCAGCAGCAACGCGCCTTCGATGGGCACGTAGCGGGTGGCGGCGCGGATCAGTGAGTTGGCGGTCAGGCCCGGAACCCCATAGGCCACGGCCTCGACCCCGTGCTTGCCGATAATGCGGTCGAGCAGCAGGTCGAAGTCGCCGTCGCCCGAAGCAAGCACGATTTCGTCGACGTGATCGGCGGCGTCCATGATATCAATGGTGATGCCCACGTCCCAGTCGCCCTTGGCCGAGCCATCGCTGCGCTGGATATAGGGCTTGAGTTTGACCGTGAAGCCGAGGTTGCGCAGGATCTGCTGAAACTGCTGCTGCTTGCTGTCGCCACGGTCGATGGCGTAGGCATAGGCTTCGACGATCTGCCCACGCTGGCCGATGTCGGCCCACAGCGCGGCATAGTTGAAATGGCAGCCGTAGGCCTGGCGCACGGTGTAGTAAAGGTTCTGTACATCGGCGAACACCGCGATCTTCTTCACCGCACTTCCTCGTCGCGCTGGGCGCCTGAGCTTCTGGATAGCCAGTATGCCAGTGTTGGGGCAAGGATGGGGGTGACTGTGCCGGCCTCTTCGCGGGCATAGGGCTCGCGAAGAGGCCCTCGGCCTTTACACGAAATCATCATCCTCGGACATGAAGCCGCCGTCATCGCCGCTGTCATAACCGGCATCCGCCAAACCACCCTGTTCATTCCAGCTGTCATTGCTGACCTGTTGGGCATCGCCGCTTTCGTTCCAGCCACCGCCGTCGCTGGCCTGGGCGGGCTCTTCCTTGATGACCTCGACGACCTCCTGCGGATTGTCGTGATGAAACAGACTGCTGATGCCCTGCGCCAGCATCACACCACCGGCCACACCCGCGGCCGTCTGCAGGGCGCCGCGCATGAAACCGCCACCTGCGGCCGGCGCCTGAGCACCTGGGGCGGCGTAGTTCTGCTGTGGCGGTGGCTGGTACGCCGGCGCCTGGCGAGCCGGCTCGCGCCAGCCATTGCCCTGCGGCTGCACTGCCCGCGCAGGCTGCTGTGCTTCGCGAGTGCCGCCGCCGAAAATGCTCGACAGGAATCCACCACCGCCCTGCTGCGCCGGTGCTGCCGATTGGCTGCGCGCCTGTTGCAACTCGGTCTGCAGCTGCTGGTTCTGCTCGCTCAGGCGCTTGATCGCCGCTTCCTGGACCAGGATCGCCTGCGCCATGTAATAAGGCGCGGCCGGCTGGGCGGCCACATGCCCCTTGATGCGTTCGTCAGCCTGCGCATCGCGCGCACTGCCTTCCTTTTCTGCCTGCTGAAGGCGGGTGAACAGACCGTCGATCAAGCTTTGCTCATCAGTGTTCATGGCGACCTCGCTCGATTGCCCACAAAATGGGTACAGCCGGCGCACAGTGCGTCGGTTCTGCTTCAATGATGGGGCTGGCGCCCCGCCTTTCAATGACCGGCCGCGATTAAACTTTGTTCACCCTCCCCCGTTGCCGCCGTTCGCAGCCTGCGGGCCGGGTGTTGAAAAGCGCCACCATCGGCTAAAGTGTCGACCTGCTTTTTGACCTGTGACCCGGCCCCATGAACCCGCTGATCGTATTGCGCGACTCGTTCTATTTCTTCCGCATCAACCTGTGGGCGATTCTACGCCTGTGCCTGCCGCTGGTGGTCTGCGAGGCCCTGGCGCGCGAACTGGTGGCGCGCGCCAGTGGCCCCGACGCCACTGTCATGTACGACGTGGCGGTGGGCTTGCTGTTCTACCCGCTGTACACCGCCGCACTGATCCTGTTTCTCGACGCCCGCACCGACGGCTACGAGCCGCAGGGTCGGCACCTGCTGGGCAAGGCCTTGCACCTGTGGCCACGCTTCGCCCTGATGGCTGCCCTCAGCACACTGCTGATCATGTTCGGCATGTGGCTGTTCGTGCTGCCGGGCCTGTACCTGATGATCAAGCTGTCGTTCTCGGAATACCTGCTGGTGCTGCGCAACATCACCCCCTTGCAGGCCATGCGCGAAAGCTTCGACATGACCAAGGGCAAGTTCTGGCCGATCCTGTTCACCCTGCTGGCGATCATGATCCCGCTGTGGCTGCTCGACGGCCTGAGCGCCATGGCCTGGACCGACACCCGGCCCACGCTGGTGCGGCTGCTGGTGGACAGCGTCAACAGCTTCCTGCAGCTGCTGCCCAGCGTGGTGTTGTTTCGCCTGTTCATGTTGATGAGCAAGCCTGACTGACCACTGCGTTCAGGCGCTGGCCTGGGTGCCGGCCAGCTCGTGGTAGCGGCGAGCGAAGTAGACCAGCACATCGGCTTCGTCCTGCTGGCGGATATCCAGTACTTCGCACACCAGAATGTCGTGGGTACCGACGCTGGTGCTGCTGGTGATCTTGCAGTCGAAAGACAGCTTGGCACCTTCCAGTATCGGCGCACCGGTGACCCCCTGGCTCCAGCAGCCGCCCTCGAAGCGCTGCGCCTGGGGCGTCTTGCCGCCAAAAGCGTTGGACAAGGCTTGCTGGCCATTACCCAGGGTGTTGACGCACACCGTGCCGTTGCCCGTGAACGACTCGTACACCGATGCAGTGCGATTGATGCACACCAGCAGCGTCGGCGGCTGGTCGGTCACGCTGCACACCGCCGTGGCAGTGAAACCCGCGCGCCCATGGGGGCCGTCGGTGGTGATGACGTTCACGGCGGCGGCCAGGCCGGCCATGGCGTCACGGAAGGCTTGACGCTCGACGGGAAGCGAATGAGGCACGGTCATAGTGAAAGTCCTTGAAAGTAGTCCAGCACAGCACGATGGAAGGGTTGCGGGTCGCTGACGCTTGACGCGTGCCCGCCGTATTCGAGTACCACCAGCGTGGCATTGGGCAACCGATTAGCCAGGTGCCGGGAACGCTGCCACGGCACCAGCATGTCGTCCCTGTTGGCGATCAGCAGCGTGGGCGTGTGAATGCCTTGCAGCCGCGATTCGATGTCGAAGGTTTCCAGCGCGTTGATCCGCCGCAGCAGGTTGTCATGGCTGGGAAAGTGGGCCAGAGCATGGGCCTCGTCTTCGGCCAGACGCGCGCCGTTGCTGGCGATCCAGTCGGCGGGATACAGAAACAACGCCTGCGCTTGTACGTAAGCCTGCGAGCCGCAGTGGCGCAGCAGGTTCTTGCGTACCGCAAAACAACGGGCGCTGTGCGGATTGGGGCTGCTCCAGGCGTTGATCAGCACCAGGCTGCTCAAACGCTGGGGCTGCAGCGCGGCCAGCGCCAATCCCACCAGGCCACCCAGGGCGTGGCCCATGAAATGGCATCGCTCGATATTGAGTTCGTCGAGCAGCCCCAGCAGCTCTTCGGCCATGTGCTCGATGCTGTAGCCCTCGGGCAATTGCGCAGGGCTGCGCCCGGTTCCGGCATGGTCATAGGTCACGACGCGAAACTGCTCGCCGAGCAGCGCCAGGTCACCGGCCCAGAACCCGGCCGAACCGCCGAGCCCCGAACTCAGTACCAGGGTGGGTGCGTCGGCATCCTGCCGACCGTGTATGGCGTGGTACATGCAAACCTCCGCAGTGAGTGTCAGCCGATGTGCGCAATGCTGGCGATTTCGATCAGCGCGTCAGGTTTGACCAGACCGCACTGGATGCAATAGCGCGCAGGCTTCTCGCCGGCGAAGTACTCGGCGTACACCTCGTTGACCTTGGCGTAGTCGGCCCAGTCGCGGATCATGATCATGTTGAAGGTCACGTCATCCAGGGTACCGCCGGCCGTTTCCACCACACCCTTGATGGTCTCCAGCACGTGACGGGTCTGCGCTGCCGCGTCACCGACGTGCACCACGTTGTTGTCCTTGTCGAACGGCAGGGTGCCCGAGACGTACAGCACGCCATCGGCCAGCGAACCCGGAACGAACGGCGCCAGGGGCTTGCCGGTGCCTGCAGGGATAATCGATTGCTTGGTCATCTGTGCGTCCTCAGGAGGGTTGCCCGACAGGGGCGAAGGTGGTGCAGAAGTCATCGACGCTGGAGACCCAGCCGAAGAAGGTTTCGATGTTGAACAACGCGGCTTGCTGAGCGAATGCGGGGCCCGCCTGATGAGTGGCATCGGCCAGCACCACGCCGAAGTACTCCAGATGGAAGCCGTCGCGCAGGGTCGACTCGACGCACACGTTGGTGGCAATGCCGGTGAACACCAGGTTGCGGATGCCGCGCGCGCGCAGCGTGCTGTCGAAGGTGGAGTTGAAGAAGCCGCTGTAGCGGGTCTTCGCAACCACGATGTCGCCCGGCTGGGGCTTGAGCTCGTCGACCAAGGCATAATCCCAACCGCCCTTGGCCAGCAGCTGGCCTTGCAGTTCGGGGCGCTTGCGCATGGTTTTCAGCGCATTGGACTTGTGCCAGTTGGGCGAGCCGGGCCCGCCGGCCTCGACGTAGGACGGGTCCCAGCCGTTCTGGAAGAAAATCACCGGGATGCCAGCGGCGCGGGCTGCCGAAATGGATCGCTGAATGGCGGCGATCACCGGCCCCGTGCTCGACACATCGAAGCCGGCCAGGTCCAGGTAGCCACCCAGCGTGGCGTAGGCGTTCTGCATGTCGACCACCACCAGCGCGGTTTCGCTGGCTTTCATGCGCAGCGCTTCGGGGCGGGCGGGCAGTTCACGGGCAGGGTGCGGGTCCAGCGGCAGGGACACGCCGGAAACGTTCACGGGCGTATTCATCACACGGCCTCCAGGGTGCGCAGCACATGGCGACGGCTGCTCATCAGCGGCTGTATCTTTTGCCCGAAGTCTTCGATGCCTTGCACGAAATCGTCGAACGTCAGCATCACGCCCTGGGTGCCCGGCACGCTGGCGACTTCGTCGAGCATGCGTGCCACATTGGCCCACGAGCCGACCAGGGTGCCCATGTTGATGTTGACCGCCGAGGTGGGGTCGGCCATCTGCCGCAGGTTGGAGCTGGCACTTTTGTCTGCCGAGCCCTTCTCGCCCAGCCAGGCAATGGCTTCCTGGTCGGCACCGGCCTTGATGTGCTCCCAGCGCGCGCGGGCCGCCTCGTCGCTGTCGGCGGCGATGATCATGAACAGCACGCAGGAGGTCACGTGGCGCCCGGTCTTCTTGTTGGCCTCGACCAGCGCCTGGGCGGTGGGGGCGAACGCGGTCGGGGTGTTGACGCCTTTGCCGAAGCAGAAGTTGTAGTCGGCGTATTGCGCCGAGAAGGCCATGCCCGCTTCGCTCTGGCCGGCGCAGATCAGCTTCATGTCGGCCTGCGGACGCGGGCTGACACGGCAGTCCTGCATGGTGAAATGTTCACCCTTGAAGTCGCTGCGCCCGGTACTCCAGAGGTCGCGCAGGACCTGCGCGTATTCGCCCAGGTACTGGTAGCGGGTACCGAAGAACTCGTCGCCGGGCCACAGGCCCATCTGCTCGTACTCCGGTTTCTGCCAGCCGGTGACCAGATTGACGCCGAAGCGGCCATTGGAAATCGAGTCGATGGTTGCCGCCATGCGTGCGGTGATGGCCGGCGGAATGGTCAAGGTGGCAACGGTGGCGAACAACTGGATCTTGCTGGTCACGGCGGCCAGGCCAGCCATCAGCGTGAACGACTCCATGTTGTGTTCCCAGAACTCGGTCTTGCCGCCGAAGCCGCGCAGTTTGATCATCGACAGCGCAAAGTCGAAGCCATAGTGCTCGGCCTTCTGCACGATCTGCTTGTTCAATTCGAAGGTGGGCAGGTACTGCGGCGCGTTTTCGGAAATCAGCCAGCCGTTGTTGCCAATAGGAGTGAAAACACCGATATCCATGTGGGTCCCTCTCTGAGTAATGAGCGTTACGCACCGGACAGGTTGCGCATGAAAGGGTACTTAGCAGGGATCGGGCCAGGTTTGATTAAGCTATGTTTTTCAGAAGCTTATGAATTAAACAGGCATATTGGTGGACCAATTGGTCCGAAGTAGAGCACTTGGTTTGTGCGCTTTTCCGGCTGCCGGTGCAAAACGATGCACGCCGCTGCCCTGCCTGTATCGTCGGCAGACATTCGCCCGTTATCATGGCCGCCTACATCCAGCTGCAGGTTCCAGTCGCGTGAAAGAACAGCCACCCGCCAACGAGCCCCGTGCCAAGCGCGCGCGCAACGTCAAGCCCAAGCCTGTGGTCAAGGCGACCCGAGAGCCCAGCGCAGCGGCACTCAAGCGCCGGCTGCAACTGATGGAAAGCAAGCGCACCGCCATACTGGGCGCCGCACTGGATGTGTTCTCGCGCTATGGCCTGCACGGCAGCAGTCTTGATCAGGTAGCCACCCGGGCCGACGTGTCCAAGACCAATCTGCTGTACTACTTTTCCAGCAAGGACGACCTTTACCTGAGCGTGCTCAGGCAGTTGCTGGAGGTCTGGCTGAGCCCCCTGCAGTACTTCACTGCCGACAAGAACCCGGTAGAGGCCATCGGTGCCTATATAAAAGCCAAGCTCGAACTGTCCCGGGATCACGCAGCGGAATCGCGCTTGTTCTGCATGGAGATCATGCAGGGCGCCCCGCTGATGCTCAGTGAACTGCAGCAGCCCTTGCGCGAAACCGTCGACACCAAGGTCGCGGTGATCGAGCACTGGATCGCGACGGGCCAACTGGCGCCGGTCAACCCGCACCACTTCATCTTTTCGCTGTGGGCAACCACCCAGCACTACGCCGACTTCCGCACCCAGGTGGAGGCAGTGACCGGCAAGACCTTGCACGATCCGGTGTTCTTCGAAGAGGTCCTGGTGGGGTTGCGCGGGTTGATACTCGATGGCGTGCGACCCCGAGCCAGCTGAGCGCCCCGTAATCGTGCCGGGCGCACAAACCAAGTGCTCTACTTCGGACCAACTGCTCTGAATTAAGCTGGATGAATAACTCAAGCAACTGTTAAACAAGCGTTTTTCTGATATGGCACGGATGCTGCTTTCGAGCTTCGGGCGGCCAAGGGCAGATTTCTGGCCCTGGCAGCGCCCTGCTGCCCCACGCTCATATTTCAGGAAGGCGCCTCATGCTCAAGACACTGCTGCCAGGAATGCTGCTCGCCGCTTCGGCCTACGGGACAGGGAGTGCGGCATACGCCGAGGGCCTGACCCTCAAGGGCCCGGCCAAGATCGCGATGGTCTACATCAGCCCACGCAACGACGGTGGCTGGACCCAGGCTTTCGACGAAGCTCGCCTCAAGCTGGAAAAAAGCCTGGATCAGAAAATCCAGTACGTCGAAAGCGTCCCTGAAAACGCTGCGGCCGTCACCCCCGTGGTCGACCGGCTGATCGCGCGCGGCGCCAACATCATCATCGGCACCGCATTCGGCTACTCCGACACCTTCCTGGCGCTGGCGAAGAAATACCCCGAGGTAGCCTTCCTCAATGGTTCGGGCACCACCAACGCCGCCAATCTCGAATCCTTCTACGGCCGCACCTACGAAAGCCAGTACCTGTGCGGCATGGCGGCTGGGGCAGCGTCGAAATCAGGCAAGCTGGGCTTCGTTGCTGCCAACCCCTTCGGCCAGGTCAACTGGACGATCAACGCGTACGAACTGGGCGCTCAGCAAATCAATCCCGCCGCCACGGTCACCGTCATCTACACCGGTGCGTGGAACGACCCGGTGAAGGAGCGCGCCGCGACCATGGCGCTGATCGACAACGGCATCGACGTGATCGGCCAGCATGTCGACAGCCCTACTCCGCAGATCGTGGCACAAGAGCGCGGTATTCATGGCACCGGTCATCATCGGGATCTGAGCGAGTTCGCGCCCAAAGCCACGGTGTGCTCGTCGATGTGGGTGTGGGATCGCTTCCTTACGCCTGAAATCAAGAAAATCATGGCGGGCAATTGGGTACCCGAGGCCAACGGCGCGTTGCTGTCGATGCAGCAGGGCGGCACCGATATCAGCCTGACCAAGGACGCCGCGATCAGCCCCGAGAATCGGGCGAAGATCGAAGCCGCCCGGGCAGAACTGCTGGCGGGCACGAAAACCCTCTACAAAGGCCCCATGGCCGACCGCGATGGCCAGCAGCGGCTTGCTCCCGACCAGGTCATGAGCGATCCGGACCTGTGGAAAATGGACTGGTTCGTCGAAGGCGTGAAGACGCAGAAATGAGCCAGGCCAACGCGCTACAACTCACCGGTATCAGCAAATCGTTCGACGGTTTCAAGGCGCTCAGCGAAGCCGACTTCAGCGCACGCTGGGGCGAGGTGCATGCCCTGCTCGGCGAGAACGGCGCCGGCAAGTCGTCCCTGATGAACATTGCCGCAGGCCTGTACGCACCGGAAACCGGCAGCGTACTGATCGACGATAACAGCGTGCGGCTCAACAGCCCTAAGGATGCCAGCCGGCACCGCATCGGCATGGTTCACCAGCACTTCAAACTGGTGCGCCCCTTCACCGTGGCGCAGAACATCCTGCTGGCCCTGCCCGAGCAACCGGGTGAAGGCAGCTATCGCAAGCGGCTTGCAGCGCTGGAACAGACCATTGCCAGCAAGGCCGAGGAACTGGGCTTCGTCCTCGATCCGCGCCAGGTGGTAGAGACCCTGTCGGTGGCCGAGCAGCAGCGCGTGGAAATCCTCAAGGTGCTGCTGGCCGGGGCGCGCATCCTGATTCTCGATGAGCCGACCGCCGTGCTTACCGACCAGGAAGCCGAGCGCTTGTTGAGCACCGTGCAGTCCTTTGCCCGCCAGGGCGCCGCCGTGGTGCTGGTCACGCACAAAATGGCCGATGTCAAACGCTATGCCGACCGGGTCACGGTCATGCGCGGCGGCCGCACGATAAAGACCCTGGACCCGCAGGGCGTCAGCATCGAAGAACTGGTGCGCCTGACGGTGGGCGAGTCGGCGCCCCACGGCGCGGTGTTGCCGGCAACGCCTGGCGAGCCGTTGCTGCGGGTCAGGAACCTCACCAGCGTGGCCGGCACCGGCGCGCTGCGGGGTGTCGACATGACGCTCTGCGCCGGGCAGATCTACGGCATTGCCGGCGTCGGTGGCAACGGCCAGGGCGAGTTGGCCAATGCCCTGATGGGCCTTGAACAGCCCACCGAAGGGGATATCCATCTGCAGCCCTTCGGCGACCTGCGCAACGCCAGCGCGGCACAGCGTCGGGCCCTGCGTATCGCTGCCATCCCTGCCGATCGATACGGCGCCGCGCTGGCCGGCTCGCTTTCGGTAGCGGAAAACTTCGCCATCGGCCAATTGCACGATGGGCGCTACGGCTCCTTCCTGCGCTTGCGCGGCCAACGCCTGCTGGAGGATGCCGCCCAGGCCGTGGCCGATTTCGATGTGCAGGGTGTGCGCTCGCTGCAGCAGAAAGCGGCGCTGCTCTCGGGCGGCAACGCCCAGAAGCTGGTGATCGCACGCGAGTTCAGCCGTGATCCGCGGCTGATCCTGGTGCATAGCCCCAGCCGTGGCCTGGACGTGCGCGCGAGCCAGGCGGTGCATGCACGCCTGCGCGCCGCGCGTGACGCCGGGGCCGCCGTGCTGGTGATCAGCGAAGACCTTGACGAGGTCATGGCCTTGGCCGATCGCATCGGTGTGATGAATGGCGGCCGCATCGTCGCCGAATTCGACTGCCCGGCAGACCGCCAGGCCATTGGCAAAGCGATGGTAAGCCATGACTGAACTCTCCCAACCGCTGGCCAAGGCGCCACGCCAACCCCTGCTCGGCAGACGCTACACCCTGGAGCTGCGCCAGCAGATGGGCTGGAGCGGCCAAGCCCTGGTGATCGGCCTCGCGGTGATCGTCGGCCTGGCCTTGAGCACAGCCATTCTGGTGGCAGCGGGCGTGCCGGCCGATCAGCTGCTGGAAGAGTTCGTCGGGCAGACGCTGCTCGACGCCGGCAACTTCAAGGCCGTGCTGTTCCAGGCGGCGCCGATGATCCTGGTCGGCATGGCTGGCTGCCTGGCATTCCGCGCCAGGTTCTGGAACCTGGGCCTGGAAGGCCAGATGATCTGGGGTGGCATTGGCGCGGCGGCCGTCTCGATCTTCCAGATCGGCCCCGAAGCATTGCGCCTGCCGTTGATGATGGCTTCCGCCATCGCCTGCGCGATGCTCTGGACCCTGGCTCCGGTTCTGCTGAAGTTGCGCCTGAAGGTCAACGAAGTGATTTCGACCCTGATGCTCAACTACATCGCCGCCAACTTTCTGCTGCACCTGCTCTACGGCAGCTGGAAAGACCCGCGGGACAACTTCCCCTACTCACCGGCCTTCCAGCCGTTCGAACGCCTGCCGGACCTGTTCGCCGGCTACAACGTGGCGATCGTCATCGCCCTGGTCATCATGGCCCTGGCCGTGTGGTTCATCAGCGTATCGCGCGCCGGACTGTACCTGCGCTTCGTCGATGCCAACCCCAAGGTTGCCAGCGCGGTCGGCGTCCCCGTGCGGCGAATGATCCTCAGCACCGTGTTGCTCTCCGGCGCTCTGGCCGGGGTGGCAGGCTTCATCGTCAGCGCAGGCCAGGAAGGTCGGTTGACCCAGTCGTTCTATCAGGGCTATGGCTTCTCCGGAATCCTCATCGCGTTTCTGGCCCGCAACAACCCGTTCGCGGCCGCCGTGGTCGCGCTCCTGGTGGCAATGCTGTTCGTCGCCGGGCGCAACCTGCAGGTGTTCTACCAGGTGCCCTTTTCGATGGTGCAGCTGATTCAGGCCATCCTGGTGATCTGCGTGGCCTCGTCGGACTTCTTCATACGCCACCGTTTGCGGCGCATCCAGGCAGGAGAACAGTGATGGATCTGGTGACTTACTGGCTGGGCAGCGTTCCGGAATTTGCCGTGCCCTTCGCCCTCGCGGCGCTGGGCTTGATCATCATCGAGCGCGCCGGCGTGCTGGCCCTGGGTGCCGAAGGCATGATGCTGGTCGGCGCCCTGGCAGGCATCGGCATGCAGTTGACGCTCGGCCTGCCGGGGCTGTCGATGCTCGCCGCCATGCTTGCCGCCAGTGCGGTCTCGCTGCTGTTCGCGCTGATGGTGCTGGTGCTGCGCATCAACCAAGTGATCGCCGGCCTGGCCCTGGTGTTTTTCTGTCAGGGCCTGACCGGGCTGCTCGGCACCCTGCTGGGCTGGACCAATCGCCCGGTCAGCGGTTTGCAGGCCGTGGAGCTCTGGCCATTGAGCGAGCTACCGGTGGTCGGCGGTCTGTTCAAGCAGAACCCGATGGTGTTCCTCACCGTGCTGATCTTTGTTGCGGTGGTCTGGTTTCTGAATCGAACGCGCACGGGGCTGAAGCTGCGGGCCGTTGGCGAAAACCCCCAGGCTGCCGATGCCGCGGGCCTGCCAGTGCTGCGCTATCGACTGGCCGCGATTCTGGCCGGCAGTGCGCTGATGGGGTTGGCCGGTGGGTTCATCGCCGTGCTCAGTACCAAGATGTGGATCGCCGACATGACCGGCGGCCGTGGCTGGATCGCCATTGCGCTGGTGATCTTCGCCCGCTGGTCGCCCTGGCGCGCCTTCGCCGGTGCCCTGCTGTTCGGCAGCATCGAGGCATTGATTCCGCAACTGGCCGCCGCCGGGGTGCAACTGCCGCAATATTTCATGCTGATGACGCCCTATGCCGTGACCCTGGCGGTCATGGTCTGGGTTGCCGCCAGCAAGCGTGCGGGCGCCAGCCAGCCCGGCGCGCTGGGTGAGCCCTATGTTCGCGAAGAGCGACGTTGACCGATTTTCACCTGTCGAGGTTTCAACATGAGCGGTACTGTTTTCATCACCGGCGCAACGTCCGGTTTCGGCCGGGCAACGGCCCGTCGTTTTGCCCGGGCGGGTTGGTCGCTGATTCTCGCCGGGCGGCGCCTGGAGCGCTTGCATGCCCTGCAGGACGAACTGGGTGCGCGCGTGCCGGTGCATGTCGCCGCCATGGATGTGCGCGATGCCGCGGCCGTCGCCGCCGTGGTCACCGGCTTGCCCGAGGCTTTCCAGGGCGTGACGGCGCTGATCAACAATGCCGGCCTGGCCCTGGCACCCGTGCCGGCGCAGCAGGCCAGCCTCGACGACTGGCACACCATGATCGACACCAACGTCACCGGCCTGGTCAATGTCACCCATGCGGTCCTGCCGGCGCTGTTGGAAACCGGCGCCGGCGCCAGCATCATCAACATTGGCTCGATCGCCGGTGCATGCCCCTATCCCGGCAGTCACGTGTATGGCGCGAGCAAGGCGTTCGTCAAACAGTTTTCCTATAACCTGCGCTGCGATTTGCTGAGCACGGGCGTACGCGTCACCGACGTGGCCCCCGGTATCGCCGAAACCGAGTTCACCCTGGTGCGCACCCAGGGCGACGAGAAGGCTGCAGGCCAGGTGTATCAAGGCACGACCCCACTGACGGCAGACGATATCGCCGAGCAGATTTTCCACGTCGCCACACTGCCCGCCCACATCAATATCAACCGCTTGGAAATGGTCCCCGTGCGCCAGGCCTGGGGACCGTTCGCGATTGACCGCGATTGAACAAGAAGCGTCGTACAACCGGTTTCGGTTTTCAAGACGCCATTGCGCTACACCCCTGCGCGTTGTGCAGGTTCAGCTATCGAACTGCGTGGTCTGCCCACCAATACGGCGCCCGGTCCTGGACATGCGTCCAACCAATACCGGTGCGCTCTGAATAAAACATTGATTGATGGGTAAAACATGAAAAACGCTTGGGGAGCATCACTGTGCATGTTGGGTCTGCTGGGAGCAGGCAGCGTTCATGCGCAAGGACCACTGTTGTGGCATGGCGAAAGTGTGTCGTATTTGTATGGCAAGAATTACAACGTCGATCCGGCCATCCAGCAAACCATTACACTGGAACATGCCAGCGCATGGACGTGGGGCGATCTGTTCGCCTTCGTCGACAACAGCTGGTACAACGGCGCCCGGTCCGGCAACGGCAATTACAGTTTGTATGGCGAGTTCAGCCCGCGCTTCAGCGCCGGCAAGCTGCTGGGGCAGGACCTGTCGTTCGGGCCGGTGAAAGACATACTGCTGGCCACCACCTACGAGTTCGGCGATGACGACGTAGACGCTTACCTGATAGGTCCGGGCTTCGATCTGGCCATTCCCGGCTTCGACTATTTCCAGTTGAACTTCTACTACCGCAAACCCGATGGCAACCGCGTCCCGTCAGGCGCCTGGCAGATCACTCCGGCCTGGTCCTACACCCTGCCGCTGGGCAACTCGAACCTGTTGATCGACGGTTTCATCGACTGGGTGGTGAACAACAAGAGCGGCCATGGCAATGGCCAGGCGGATTACCACGCCAACCTGCACTTCAACCCGCAGATCAAGTATGACTTGGGTAAAAGCCTGGGCTATGAAGCTAAGCACTTGTACGTCGGCGTCGAATATGACTATTGGTCCGACAAGTACGGCATCAAGGATGACGGCTCTTTCACTACCGACCAAGACACCGCGAGTTTGTTGGTGAAGTACCAGTTCTAGCTCTGTCGGGGCTGCCCATGCCGAGGTGTTTATTGCGGCCACTGCTCCAGCAAGATCGCGACGAACTTCTCGGCGGCGGGCGACAGCGAGCTGCCCCGTCGCGTGACCAGGCCCAGGGTTCGGTCCACGACCGGTTCGATCAGCGGTACGCTCACCAGGGTGGGATGCTCCCCGGCCGGCATGGCCAGGCTGGGCATCACTGAAATACCCAAGCCGGCCTCCACCAAGCCCAGCGACGTGGACAGATGCTGCACCTCGTAGAACCATTTCAAGCGCCAGGGCAAGCCTGCCAGGGCGTTGTCGAGCAGCATGCGATTGCCGCTCAGCCTGCCGACCCCGATCAGTTGATGGCCCGCCAGTTCGGTCCACTTCACCGACTTGCGGCTCGCCAGCTCATGATCGCGCCGGCAAGCCAGCACGAACGGCTCCTTGACCAGGGCATGGAACTCGATGTCCGGATGCTGGCCGCTCATCATGTTGATACCGAAATCCGCCTCGCCACGCAGAACGGCCTCCAGCCCCTCGTTGGCACTGAGGTCCAGAAGCCTGATGCGAATCTGCGGGTATTGCTGGTTGTAGATACGAATGACCGAAGGCAGGAAATAGAACGCCGCCGTGGGAATGCACGCCAACGTCACCTGCCCTACCTGCCGCTCGGCCAACTCCTTGATGTTGAGAATGGAGTCTTCGAAATCGTCGAGCAGGCGCCGTGCCTTGGGCAGGAAGTCGCGCCCGACGCTGGTCAGGCTGACTCGGCGAGTGGTCCGGTCGAGCAGTGATGTGCCCAGACCTTCTTCAAGCTTCTTGATACGCCGGGTCAGTGCCGGCTGAGAAATGTGCAGCTGATCCGCCGCCTCGTGAAAGCTGCCCACTTCGGCGATTTTCACGAATGATCGAATGTCGACCAGCTCATATTGCATGAATTTCGCTCTCCCCTGCCGGAACGCTCCAGCCGCTTGTTTATTTCGTTTGATGGAATAATCGCTACGATCTTTGCATTGGATCTAGCAATTCAAGCTGTGTAAATCTTCACTCCAATACATCAATGACGTCCATTGATTACCAGAGTCGTGACTTATGCAACTGATTCCTTGCGTACTGATGCGTGGCGGGACCTCCAAAGGGCCAGTGTTTCTGGCGTCCGATTTACCGGTCAGATCCGAAGAGCGCGACGAGATGCTGCTGGACGCGATGGGCTCGGGGCATGAGCTCGAGATTGATGGCATTGGCGGCGGCAGCCCGCAGACCAGCAAGGTGGCCATCGTGTCGCGCTCCGATCACCCGGACGCAGACGTGGACTACCTGTTCGTCCAGGTGATGGTTTCGCAACGACGCGTGGACACCGCGCCCAACTGCGGCAACATGCTCTGCGCAGTCGGCCCGTTCGCCATCGACCAAGGCCTGGTCCAGGCGCAGTCGGGCGTGACCCAGGTACGCATTCGCAACCTCAATACCGGTACGTTCGTCTGCGCCGATGTGTGCACGCCCGACGGCAAGGTCACCTACGAAGGCGATACCGCGATCGACGGTGTACCCGGTACGGCCGCCCCGGTGGGGCTGACCTTTCTCGATGCCGCCGGCAGCAAGACCGGCAAGCTGTTTCCCACCGGTGCCACGGTGGACTGGCTGGGCGACGTGCCCGTCACCTGCATCGACATGGCCATGCCGATGATGCTGGTCGAAGCGGCTCAGTTGGGCAAGACCGGCAGCGAAAGCCCGGCAGAACTCGACGCCGACAAAGACTTCCTGCACAAACTGGAAACCCTTCGCCTGCGCGCCGGCCAACTGATGGGGCTGGGTGACGTCACCGACAAAGTCATTCCCAAGCCTGTTCTGGTTGCCCCGGCCAAGGCCGGCGGTACGCTGCAGGTGCGCTACTTCATGCCGCACAATTGCCACACGGCGCTGGCCATCACCGGTTCGATCGGCTTGGCGACCGCCTGTGTCACCGACGGCACGGTGCTGGAACGCATGCTCGGCCAGCGCCATGAGAAGCGTCTGACCACTGTGAAGCTCGAACACCCCAGTGGCGCCATCGAAGTCGGCCTGTCCTACGTCGGGCACAATGCCAGCATCGTCCGGGCGTCGGTGGTCAGAACCGCGCGCAGGCTGTTCTCAGGCAGTGTCCATGTTCCCAATGCTCACCGGCTGGCCGGTTGAGGCAGTACCCGCTTCATCCTGATCGACCTGCTTCTGCATCAGCGCAACTCCTCAAATAACTACAAGAGATAACTCATATGCTGGCGCTGTTAGGCTTAGCCATGGTGGTCGTGTTCACCTACCTGATCATGTCCAAACGCTTGTCGCCCATCGTTGCACTGACCGTGGTGCCGATCGTGTTCGCCGTCATTGGCGGGTTCGGCGGATCCACCGGCAAGATGATCCTCGATGGCCTGAAAGTGGTCGCGCCGTCTGCCGCGCTGCTGTTGTTCGCCATCCTGTTCTTCGGCCTGATGATCGACTCCGGCCTGTTCGACCCGCTGATTCGCAAGATTCTCAAGAAGGTCAATGGCGACCCGGTGAAGATCGCCATCGGTACCGCGTTGTTGTCGCTGACCGTTGCGCTGGATGGCGACGGCACCACCACCTACATGATCACCTGCGCGGCCATGTTGCCCCTGTACAAGCGCATCGGCATGAACCCGATGGTCCTGGCCACCGTGGCGATGCTGGCGCTGGGCATCATGAGCGGCATGTCGCCCTGGGGTGGCCCTGCCACCCGAGCCATCGCCGTGCTAGGCATCGACGCGAGCGAGTATTTCATTCCGTTGCTGCCGACCATGGCCGGGGGCGCCGCCTGGGTGGTGTTCACGGCGTACCTGCTCGGCAGGGCCGAGCGCAAGCGCATCGGCAGCGTGCAGCTGCAAAGCGGCGGCGGTGAGTGCTATATCGAGGCGATCCTTGGCGATCAACCGTACAAGCGGCCCAAGCTGGTCTGGATCAACCTGTTGCTGGTGATCGGCGTCATGGTGGCGCTGGTCATGGGCCTGGCGCACTCGGCGGTGCTGTTCCTGATCGGCTTCGTGCTGGCACTGATGATCAACTACCCGCAACTCGACATCCAGAAAGAACGCATCCTCGCCCACTCCGGCAACGCCATGACGGTGGTGCTGCTGGTCTTCGCGGCGGGCGTATTCGCGGGCATCTTCAGCGGCACCAAGATGGTCGACGCCCTGGCACAGTCGCTGGTCGACATGATTCCGCCGTCCTGGGGTCACCTGTTTCCGCTGGTGGTTGCGGTCACCAGCATGCCGTTGACCTTCGTGCTGTCCAACGACGCCTACTATTTCGGCGTAGTGCCCATCCTGGCCAACGCTGCGGCCGCCTATGGCATCTCCCCCGTGGAAATCGCCCGAGCTTCCATCCTTGGCCAACCGGTGCACCTGATGAGCCCGCTGGTGGCGTCGACGTTATTGCTGGTCGGCATGGTCGACCGCGACATCGGCGACTTTCAGAAGGCGACCGTCAAATGGGCGGTGCTGACCTCCCTGGTAGTGACCGCCCTGGCACTGCTGACAGGTGCAATCACCTTGTTCGCGTGAACCTGATCCCCCGCTATTCATAACAAGAAGAGAGTCCATCTGATGCGTACAACCCTGATCGGCGGGTTCGCCTTGCCGTGCCTGAGCGTATTGCTCCAAGGCTCGGCCCTGGCCCAAGGTTTTATCGAAGACAGCACCTTGAAACTGCAACTTCGCAACGTGTACTTCAACGAAAACTTTCGCGATGAAAACGGCCTGAGCGCACGCGCCGCCGCCACTGCCAAAAGCGAGCGAACCGAATGGGCGCAGGGCGTGCTGCTGGACTTCCAATCCGGCTATACCCCAGGCACCGTCGGCGTGGGCTTCGATGCCCTGGGCCTGCTGGGCGTCAAGCTCGACTCCGGTCGCGGCCGCAGCGGCACAGGGCTGCTGCCCGTGCACAGCGATGGCCGCGCCGCCGACGAGTCGACCAGCCTTGGCCTCACCGCCAAGGCCCGCGTCGCGCAAACCGTGGTCAAGCATGGCACCCTGCTGCCCAAGACCCCGGTACTGGTCTACAACGATGCACGCCTGGTGCCGCAGACCTATCAAGGCACTCAACTCGTCAGCAAGGACTTCGAGGGCTGGCTGCTCACCGCCGGCCAACTCGATCAGTTCAAGCTGCGTGACTCCACCGACAGCCGTTCGATCATCCCCGACGGCTATTCCGGCAGAGAAGGTGGCGACTTCACCTATGCCGGCGCCGACTACACGGTGAACAAGCAGCTGCGACTCAGCTACTTTCGCGGCCAGCTCGATGACTTCTACAGCCAGGACTTCTTCGGCCTGCTGCACACCCTGCCGCTGGGCCCCGGCACATTGACCAGCGACCTGCGGTATTTCCTCAGCCGGGACGAAGGCAACCACTATTCCGGACAGATCGACAACGGCATGTTCAGCGGTCAGCTGAGCTTCGCGGTGGCAGGCCACACCGTTGCCGCCGGCTACCAGCAGCTGCACGGCGACGGCGGCTTGCCCTACATCAACGGCGCTACCGTGTACTCGTTCAGCAACGTCGGCATCGGCAAATTCATCGAAGAAGATGAAAAGACCTGGCTCGCCAGTTACGGCTACGACTTCAAGCAGCTTGGGATGCCCGGCCTGAGCTTCATGACCCGCTACATCAGCGGCTCGGACGGCAAGTCGGGCCCTGCCGGCGTGAACGAGTGGGAGCGCGACATCGAACTGGCCTACGTGGTACCGACCGGCACCTTGAAGGGCCTGGGGGTGAAGCTGCGCAACTACGTCTATCGCTCCGACACCGCGCGCGGGCGCGACAGCAATCGGCTGTATCTGACGTATGACATTGCGCTGTGGTAGGTGAGGTTTTACTTGCGGGGTTTGATGCGGGCCGTGGGTTCGGCCACCAGGGGGTTATCCGGCCAATAATGCTTTGGATACCGCCCCTTCAAATCCTTCTTCACTTCCTCGTAGGTGTTGGCCCAGAAACTCGCAAGGTCCTGGGTCACCTGCACCGGTCGCCGCGCCGGTGACAGCAGATGCAACTTCACCGCCTGTCGTCCACCGGCGATGCGCGGGGTTTCAGCCAGGCCGAACAGCTCCTGCAAACGCACCGCCAGAATCGGCGGTTGCTCGCTGTAGTCCAGGCGCACCGACGACCCCGATGGCACGGCGATGTGGGTTGGCGCCAGCTCGTCGAGTTTCTGTGGCAGCGGCCAGGGCAAGCTGTTGCGCAGGATGGAGGACAGGTCGAGCTGGCCGAAGTGGCTGAGGCGTGTGACCTTGCCCAGGTAGGGCAGCAGCCAGTTTTCCAGCTGCTGCAACAACGCCGCGTCGCTGACGTCCGGCCAAGGGTTCTGGGTATCGAACGCACGCAGCAGCGCGACCCGCGCCTGCCATTGGCGCAGTTCCGGGGTCCAGGGCAGCAGCTCCATGCCCTTGCGCCGCACCAGCCCGAGCAGCGCGGTGGCGCGGGCGTCGGCGCCCAACCCTGGCAGCGGTTCGCGGCTGAGGATCAGTTCACCGACCTTGCGCTGGCGTTCGGCGCGCAACACACCTTCACGTTCGTCCCATTCCAGGTGATCGACGCGACTGACCTGTTCGGCCAGCACCGTATCGAACAACCCGGGATCGAACTCGGCAGCCAGGTAGATGCGTTCCTCACGCTGCCCTTGACGACTGCCCAGGTCGGCGATGACGAGCCAGGCCTGTTTCATCAAGCCGTCCACCTCGCCGAACAAGGCAGCGCGGCCGTTGGCAAGGCGGTACTCGGCGCCGCCTTCGCGACGCTGCTGCGCCACGCGATCCGGGTAGGCCAGGGCCAGCAGGCAGCCCAGCCAGCGCGGGTGCGCAGAGTCCTCGACCGGCGTCGCCGGCCTGCCACGCAAGTAGCCCCGATACTGCCGGGACAACTGCCGTATGCGTTGCACGGCTCCGTGGCTCTGGCGCTGGGCCTTCTGCTCGCCGGACAGCAACACGAGGCGGCTGTGCAGGTCGGCACCGGCACCGCGCAAAATGTCGCGTTCACCTAACAATGCTGCGACATCGCAGGCCATGTCGCCGAGGCCCAAGGCATGGCCGCGCAACAACAGATGAGCGATGCGCGGGTGCGCCGGCAGCTGCGCCATGGCTTGGCCATGAGGGCTGAGACGGCCGTCGGGCAGGCGTGCGCCGAGGCGCAGCAACAGGTCCTGCGCCTGCGCATACGCCGCGCTGGGCGGCTCGTCCAGCCAGGTCAATTGAGCCGGCTCGACACCCCAGCGTGACAGTTGCAGGGCCAGGCTGGCGAGGTCTGCCTGGAGGATTTCCGGGCTGCCGTAGGCCGCCAACTGGGCGTGCTGGTCTTCGGACCACAACCGATAACACACGCCCGGCTCCAGGCGCCCTGCTCGTCCGGCCCGCTGGGTGGCACTGGCGCGGGAGATGCGCTGGGTATCCAGGCGGGTCATGCCGCTGCCGGGGTCGAAACGCGGCACCCTCGCCAGGCCGGCGTCGATGACTACGCGCACGCCATCGATGGTCAGGCTGGTTTCGGCAATGTTGGTCGCCAGCACGACCTTGCGCTTGCCGGCGGGCGCAGGGTCGATGGCGGCGCGCTGGGCATTGAGATCCAGCTCGCCATGCAGCGGGCACAGCAGCACATTTACATGGCCTGCCAGGGCTTCGGCCAACTGCTGATGCACGCGGCGGATCTCGGCCTGCCCCGGCAGGAACACCAGCAGGCTGCCAGCCTGTTCATCGAGGGCATCGAGGCAGGTCTGGACCACTCTTGGCTCGATGAACTCACCCGGCTGCCACGGCCGCCCCCAGCGCACGTCCACCGGGTACATGCGGCCCTCGCTGCGCAACACCGGGGCATCGTCGAGCAATGCCGACAGGCGCTCGCCTTCCAGGGTGGCGGACATCAGCAGGATCTTCAGCGGCGGCTCGTCGCGCAGCAGCTCCCGGCCGTTGAGGCTCAAGGCCAGCGCGAGGTCGGCATCCAGACTGCGTTCGTGGTACTCGTCGAAGATCACCAGCCCCACCCCGTCCAGGGCCGGATCATCCTGCAGGCGCCGGGTAAGAATACCCTCGGTCACGACCTCGATACGGGTGTTCGGACCTACCTTGCTGTCCAACCGAATGCGGTAGCCGACCGTCTCGCCAACCCGCTCGCCCAACTCACTGGCCAGCCGCTCCGCCGCCGCCCGCGCGGCCAGGCGCCGCGGTTCGAGCATGAGAATGGTCTGCCCGGCCAGCCAAGGCTCGTGCAACAGTGCCAAAGGCACGCGAGTGGTCTTGCCCGCGCCGGGCGGGGCTTCGAGCACCGCTTCATGGCGCTTGGCCAGGGCTTGGCGCAGGGCAGGCAGGACGGCGTCGATGGGTAGCGAGATCATGAGGGCTCCAGGTCGGGCGCGAAGTATAACGCCGGTCCGACGTGCAGGCGCCGCGCACGTATGGATAGCACGCCAAGGTCAGCGAACTGACCCTCAGGTAACAAGGTCCATCTACTCGGCTTGACCATTTGCTTGTATCGTTGCGGCCTATTTTGCGGAGATTGCCATGCGTATTCCTTCACGTTTGATCGGCGGCGCCGTTGTCGCTGCCCTGGTGACCCAACTGACCGCCTGCGGCACCCTGTTCTGGCCGGATCGGCGCGGGCAGATCGAAGGGCGTATCGACCCTGTGGTGGCCGCGCTGGACGCCATCGGCATCCTCTTCTATGTGCTGCCTGGGCTGATTGCCTTCGGTGTGGACTTCGCCACCGGCGCGATCTACCTCAACGACGGCAAGACCGCGCAGGTAGCGCCGGAAAAGCTGCAACATGCGATTGGTCGCGACGGCAAGGTCGACAACCTGAAGCTGCAGGCCATCCTGGAAACCGAGCTGGGCCGCAGTCTGCCGCTCGACGATCCGCGCCTGATCCAGCACACCGGCAGCGTCGAACAGCTGGCCATGTATGGCTTGAAGCCGGTCATCTAGGGATTTGTAATGGCAACCAGTAAGGAACACGCACGCCTGCTGCGACTGGCGACAAGGGCGTCACTGGCGGTCGCCAGCATTCTCATCGTGGCCAAGGCCGTTGCCTGGTGGCTCAGTGGTTCGGTGAGTCTGCTGGCGGGGCTCACCGATTCGGTGCTGGATGGCGCGGCGTCGTTTCTCAACCTGCTGGCGGTGCACTATGCGCTGCGTCCGGCCGATGACGATCATCGGTATGGACACGGCAAGGCCGAGGCTCTGGCGGGGATGGCCCAGGCGTTGTTCATCGGTTCTAGCGCGGTGTTGATCGGGTACCAGGCATGGAAACAGCTGCAGGACCCGCAGCCGCTGGGCGCGGCCGGGGTGGGCATCGCGGTGATGATTCTTTCGCTGGCGCTGACCGTGGCGCTGCTGGCCCTGCAATACAAGGTCGTTCGCGAAACCGGTTCGACCGCCGTGCGGGCGGACTCGCTGCACTACCGTTCCGACCTGCTGCTCAATGGCAGCATTTTGGTAGCGCTGGTCCTGGCCAGCTACGGTTGGCCGCAGCTGGATGCTTTCTTTGGCCTGGGCATTGCGCTGTACATCTTGTGGAGCGCGGTGCAGATCGCTCGCGAAAGCACGGCGATTCTGATGGACAAGGAGTTGCCAGTGGATGTCAGTGAGCAGATGCTGGCCCTGGCGTGCGATGTGCCGGGCGTGCTTGGCGCCCATGACCTGCGCACGCGCATGTCGGGCAATCATTGGTTCGTGCAGTTGCATCTCGAGTTGCCGGGGCAGCTGTCGCTGGCCGAGGCCCATGGCATCTGCGAGAGCGTGGAAGTTGCCATTGAAAGCCGGTATCCACGTGCCGAAGTGCTGGTTCACGCAGACCCCATTTGAGAGAAGCGCGGTCAGCCTGCAAAACCGCAGTGTCCCCGGACGCGGCTTGCGCCGCTGCTACAGGGGATCTCGGCACCACATAAACCCATGCCGCGTGCCGACAGAACGCGATGCCTGTAGCAGCGGCGCAAGCCGCGTCGGCGGCGAATGCGGTATGTCAGGCAAAAGCGGTCCCCGTAGCAGCGGCGCGAGCCGCGTCGGCGGTGGATGCGATGTGTCAGCCAGAACGCGGTGCCCCATTGCAGCGCTGCAAGGCCGATCAATTCACCGTGTACCCACGTGACGCGAAGCAATTGGCCAGGCTCTGCCGGTACACGCTGACCACTTCCGGCGACGGCGCATAGGTAGCACTGGCTGGGTCGAAGCGGCTCTGTTCGACAGCCCAGCGCTTGCACTCGTATTGATCCTGGGCGATCTGCTGCGGACTCTGACCCTGGGCCGGATAGGCTGCGACGTCATAGTTGGTCAAAGTCGGGGCTGGCTGCGGGATACTGGCATTCACCGGCGGATTCACCACCACGTATTCCTGGGTATTGTCGGCCCATTGATAGTAAGTGCCGGCCGCCACGAAGAACACGGAACTGCCGATCCACATGCGCTGGGCGTAGTCGGGCAGCACACGCACCCGAACGCCGCGAGGTGGCTCAATCACCACGTACCGCGGGCCCTGGGGCCGATACCAGTACCCACCGGAGTAGTAATAATCCTGCCCCCGATACGGCACGCGATAATTCTGGCCGGGGAAGCGATCAATCACCTGCCCCGGACGATACTGCGGGCCAGGCCCCCAACCACCGCCGTGGCCGCCGGGCCAACGGTCTCGACCGCCCTCCCAGCGCCTGTCGTTGTCGCGCCGCAGGTCTGGATAACTGCCGCGCAGCGGCGCCTGGGTCTGGCGCACTGCGTCGGGCTTGCCGATGATCGGCGGCCGATTGTCCTGCTGGCCACCTTCGGGACGACCCTGATCCGGGCGACCCTGTTCTGGACGACCCTGCTCCGGCTGGTTGCCTTGCCACTGGTTCTGGCTGCCGCCGCCTGGCCGACCTTGCCACTGGCCCTGATTGCCTTGCGGCGGTCGCCCCTGCCACTGACCCTGATTGCCACCTTGCTGTGGGCGGTACTGCCCACCGCCTTGCGGCTGCCCAGGCCCGGCATTACCCCCTCCCTGCCCACGCTGGCCACCATTGGAACTGCCGCGCAACTGGTCTTGCGGGCCTTCCGCATACGCAGGCGCGCCCACAGCCAGGCAGAGCACAGCGACACCGGCCATACGCCATAGGGGCAAGTTCATGCTGTTCCTCGTAGAAAAGGGGGTGACCCAGTATCAGACTGACAAACCCGAACGCGGTTCTGTGAAGATCCCGTCAGGTGCCTGCAAAGGATATCGGCACGTACCGCGCGTTCATGACCGCACGCCAGGCACCGGTCGCATACATTTCGCAGACGAAAAAAGAGGAGACCCATAGGCCTCCTCTCGCGAAACTGTGTCCTTGCTCGACGCTTGTGACGTCGGCTCACCTCACGCTGCCTTCTGGGCCGCATGCAGCCCGGGGGCCAGCGCGACCCCGGTGGGGGCGGTGGCCGCAATTCGCTTGATTCAGCGCATCGCAGTGGACATGTGTCCGGGCAGTGATTCTGTGGATAACAATAGCGCCACGGGCGCAGCAGCCGATTGCGAACATTGCTGATTTACACAGCACTTGCGCAATTTTTGCCTTCGGATAGATAATTTGCCGCAACGCAAAACACGAAGGCAGATTTGATGAGCAAGCTTGATCGCTATGACCTGAGCATTCTGGCGGAACTGCAGCGTGACGCGCGCATTTCCAACCAGGAACTGGCCGAACGCATCGGTCTCTCGCCCTCGCCCTGCTCACGGCGCGTCAAGCAGCTCGAAGACGACGGCTACATTTCCCGTCAGGTCGCCCTGCTGGACCGCAAGAAGCTGGGGTTGAGCCTGACGGCCTACGTGCTGATCGGCATGGACCGGCACACGCCGGAACGCTTCGAAACCTTCGAAGCGGCGATTCGCGGACTGCCTCAGGTACTCGAATGCAGCCTGGTGACCGGAATGGATGCCGACTACCAGCTCAAGGTGGTGGTGCCGGACATGGACCACTACCAAAAGCTGCTGCTGGGCCACCTGACGCGGATCGAGGGCGTCACCAGCGTGCGTTCCAGCTTCGTTCTCAACCAGGTCATGGCCAGCACTGAACTGCCGTTGACCCATCTGCGCTGAGCTTCAGGCCTGAGTCAGACTTGAAGCTCCTTCGCGGGTAGAACCCGCTCCCACAGGGGTGCAGGCTGGCTAAAGACTGGCCGGCACCTCGCGCCACTCGCCCTGCCCCAGGCCCTCGAGGCTCCAGTCGCCGATGCGCACCCGCACCAGGCGCAAGGTCGGCAGGCCCACTGCCGCCGTCATGCGCCGCACCTGACGGTTGCGCCCCTCTTTGATCACCAGCTCCAGCCAATGGGTCGGTATGCTCTTGCGAAAGCGCACAGGCGGATCGCGCGGCCACAGGTCCGGCTCGTCCAGCAGCCGCGCTTGCGCCGGCAGAGTCATGCCATCGTTGAGCTCGACCCCGGTGCGCAGACGCTGCAACTGCTCTTCGTCGGGTACGCCTTCCACCTGCACCCAATAGGTCTTGGCCAGCTTGTGCTTCGGGTCGGCAATGCGCGCCTGCAACTGGCCGTCGTTGGTCAGCAACAGCAGCCCCTCGCTGTCACGGTCCAGGCGACCGGCCGGATAGACCCCGGCAATGTCGATGAAATCCTTCAGCGTCGCCCGCCCTTCACCGTCGCTGAACTGGGTCAGCACATCGAACGGTTTGTTGAACAGCAGCAGCCGCGGTTGGGCCGGCGGGGCTTTGGCCACACGGCGGCCGCTGGTGGGTGGACGTTTGTTGGAGCGAGGAGGAAGAGGCATGACGAAGCGGCTTTCGGGCTGGCAAGGGCGCTCATGCTAGAGGCCCTTGCCAGCCACGGCAAACCTGTCAGCGGAACGGCGGCTCGTCGAAGCTGCGCAGCTTGCGCGAGTGCAGCGAGTTGAGCTGGTTGCGCAGCAGGTTCAAGGCCGTGATGCCGATGTTGAGATGCTGGCTGACCGCGCGGTTGTAGAACGCGTTGGCCGAGCCCGGCAGCTTGATCTCACTGTGCAACGGCTTGTCCGACACGCACAGCAGAGTGCCGTACGGCACCCGCAGGCGATAACCCTGGGCGGCAATGGTGCCGCTCTCCATGTCCACCGCAACGGCGCGCGACAGGTTGATCAGCGGTCGCTCCTGGGCCCAGCGCAGTTCCCAGTTGCGGTCATCGTAGGTCAGCACGGTGCCGGTGCGCAGGCGCTTCTTGAGGTCGTCGCCACGCTCGCCGGTGACCTGCGCCGCCGCTTCCTGCAATGCCAGCTGCACTTCGGCCAGGGCCGGAATGGGAATGTTCGGTGGCAGGACCCGATCGAGAATACCGTCCTGGCGCATGTAGGCGTGGGCCAGCACATAGTCGCCGATGGTCTGCGACTGTCGCAGGCCACCGCAGTGGCCGATCATCAGCCAGCAATGCGGACGCAGCACGGCCAGGTGGTCGGTGATGTTCTTGGCGTTCGAAGGGCCGACGCCGATGTTCACCAGGGTCACGCCGTCGCCGTCCTCGGCAATCAGGTGATACGCCGGCATCTGATAGCGGTGCCATACCACGCTGGCCACCAGCGCCTGGGCCTCACCGTTGTCCATGCTCTTTTCGATGATCACATTGCCGGGCATCACCAGGCGCACGAAGCGCGGGTCGTTGCGCAGTTGTTCCAGGCCGTGGGTGACGAACTGGTCGACGTAGCGATGGTAGTTGGTCAGCAGGATCCACGGCTGCACGTGCTTCCAGTCGCTGCCGGTGTAGTGGATCAGGCGACGCAGGGAGAAATCCACCCGCGCGGCGTCGAACAGCGCCAACGGCAGCGGATCGGCAGTGGCCCAGTCGTACAGGCCGTCGGCGATGCCGTCGGTGGCGGCAGACAGGTCGGTACTGGGGAACACCCGCGCCAGGGCGGCCGCGGTCACACCGCTGCCGGCCAGCTCGTCGCCCTGGTCGACGACATAGGGATAGGGAATGTTCTGCTCGCTGACGCCGACTTCGATGGTGACCGCGAAGTCGCGCATCAGCGGCCGCAACTGGTCCAGCAGATAACCGCGGAAGGCGGCCGGCTGGGTCACGGTCACCGAGTATACGCCAGGCAGGTTGACCTTGGCGTAGGCTCGGGTGATGGCAGGCAGTTCGCCGCCGTAGGCGTAGGTCAGGCGCAGTTCAGGGTAGCGAAACAGATCGCGCTCGGCCGCATCCGGCTCGCTGCGATCCTTGAGGTAGCGCTTGAGCGCCTGGCTCAAGGCGCGAGTGGCCCGTTCGTGCAGTTCTGCCAACCGATCCACGGCTTGTTCGGCAGTTTCCACAACTACGAAGTCTGGAGCATTACTCATGGGGCATGTCCTGGCTGATCTGGCAGGCTTGCATCTTGCCTGCAATGCCGACGAAAGGCACCCCCGGTGCGACGGCCTTGGTTACGCCGGGGCAGCGCCGGGGGGCGCATCTGCAATCGGTGGCGACACCGGCTTGGGATGGCTGAGGATGCAGCCGTGCAGAACCGCCTGAAGCTCTTCGAAGCGCACCGGGCGCGCCAGGCAGATCGACACCCCGGCAGCCAGGCACGCCTCGCGCCGAGCCTGGCCGGGTTCGGTGATCGCCAGCACCGGCAATCGCTCGCACCCCGGCACGCTGCGCAGTTCGCGGGTGGTGTGCAGAGCGCTCTCTGCGGGCAGGCTGTGCTCGATGAGCACGGCATCGAAACGCTCGCGAGCCAGCAGGGCCAGCGCACCGGCGCCGTCCTCGGCGGTGCGCACGCGGTAGCCGAGCTTGAGCAGCATGGCCCGCACCACCAACTGGTCGACGCTGTTGGCGTCCACCAGCAATACGGTGCATTCATGGGCGGCGCGCTGGGTGCCAAAGGCACCGGCGCTGGTGCTCAAGGCACGGCCCGGATGCGCTTCGACAACACCCAGGCGCACGCTCAGTTCGAAACAGCTGCCGCGTCCGGGCTCGGACTGATGATGAAGCTGCCCGCCTACCAGTTCGGCCAGCTGCCGACAGATCGCCAGGCCTATACCCAATCCGCCGTACTCGCGGGTCACCGAGCCATCGAGCTGGTAGAAGCGTTGGTAGAGGGTCTCTTCGTCGCGATGGCTGAAACCGATGCCGCTGTCGCTGACCGTGAAGTTTATCTGCAGGTGATCACTTGCTGGCTCGCCGCCACTGACGCGCACATTGACACTGCCTTCGCGGGTGAACTTGATGCCGTTGTCGATCAGGCAGCCCAGGCACAGGGCAAGCTTCTGCGAATCGCCCTGCAAGCGGTCGGGTAGACCGGCTACGCGCTCCACGGTGAACGCCAGTCCCTTGCTCTGGGCCTGGCGGCTGAATTGCATCTGCATGCTGTCCAGCAGCGCCTGCAGGCTGAACGGTTCGTTGCGCGGATAGAGCCGTCCGGCCTGCAGCTCGGTGAGGATCAGGATGTCGTCGACCATGCGCATCATGTGCCGCGCCGAACCTGCCGCGGTGTGCTGGTACTGCGCCAGCTCCGGCCCCATGGGCACGGTCTGCATCAGTTCCAGCGAGCCGATCACGCCATTCATCGGGGTGCGCAGCTCATGGGTGACGGTGGCGAGAAATTCGTCCTTGAGCCGGTTGCTGGCCGCCAGTTCCTGGTTCGCCTGCTCAAGCTTCAGCCCGGCTTCCTTCAAGGTCTGCGCCTGCTGGTCGCGCAGCACATTGATCCGGTCGGCGAGGGCCAGCGACAGCAGGCCGACTTCCAGCGCCGAACCGATTTGGCTGGCGTACATGGTGATGAACACATTGGGCAGATAGCCCAGCACCATCAGGGTATTGACGATGCCGCCCAGCAGGAACGCGCTCCAGGCAATGATGAAGTAACGCGCCAGGCGCATGCCACGCAGCCAGGCGAGGATGCCGGCGGAGAAGATCACCACGGTGAAACACAGCGCCAGCAACGTGGCCAGGCGCAATGCCAGGGCGTAGCTGGTCGACAGCGACAGCACCATGACTACGGCGCCGTAGACCATCAGGCCGAGCAGTAGTCGGTCCATCCAGCGGCTGTGCCGCGCCGTCTGCAGGAAGCTGCGCGAGAACTGGCAACCGAAGAAGCCGGCCGCGCCAATGAAGAACGGCGTGGCCGCGTTGGCCCACCATGGGTTGTCGGGCCAGAAATACTCGACCCCGGCACCGTTCACTGACACCTGATACAGGCCGAACGACGCGATATAGACAATGTAGTACAGGTAGCTGCGATCACGCACGCTGAGGAAGATGAACAGGTTGTACACCAGCATGCCCAGCAGCACGCCGTAGATCAGCCCGAGCACGTACAGCCTTGAAGGTTGGGCCTCGAGGTACGCGTTGGCCGACCACAGGCTGACCGGCGCCTGCACCGAGCCCTGGCTGTGCAGGCGCAGATACACGGTCTTCGCTTCGCCTGGCTGGAATGGCAGTTCGAACAAGTAGTTGTTCTGCTTGATCTGGCGGCTGGCATACGGCAAGGCATCGCCGGTTCGCTGCACCGAGCGGTACTGCCCGGCGGCATCGGGCAAGAACAGTTCCAGGTGGTCCATGGGCGGATAGGCCAGTTCCAGCAGCCAGCTGTGCGGCGATCCGTCGGCGCGCGGTACATAGCGCAGATCGATGCGCAGCCAATACACGGATCGCGAGTAGCCGGCATTGAGCACGTCGCTGTGGTGCTGACGAAAAGCGGGGGCCAGGCCGGTGGTGATCTGCTCGATGGTGGCGGCGCCCGACACATCCTCGTAGACCTGCATCGTGCGCCCCAGCGCGAGGCTGCGGGTGGTCTCGTCGAAGTCGACCGCACCTGCCAGCATGGGCAGCCAGGCCATTATCAAGATAAGCAAATAGCGCATGGTGCCTTCGGGAGTGTTGCAGCGTAGTGTCAATATGATACATAGCCCCCCTGAAAAGCGCGAACGCCGGTCGCCAACGCAGACCGTCAGACACGCGCACCGCCGCTTGCGGCCCTGCTACAACGGCGTGCGCCGTGATAAGCTCGCGCACCATGAATATCTATAGTTCCCGCCCCGTTGTCCTCTGTCTCTCCGGCCACGACCCCAGTGGCGGCGCCGGCCTGCAGGCAGATATCGAAGCCTTGCTCGCGCAGGGCTGCCATGCCGCGCCGACGATCACGGCGCTGACCGTGCAGAACACGGTCAATGTCAGCGATTTCCGCGTGCTCGACCGCGAGTGGATCCTGGCCCAGGCCAATGCCGTGCTCAGCGACTCGCCGGTGGCGGCGGTCAAGCTGGGCATGCTCGGTTCGGTGGACATGGTCGCAACCGTGGTCGAGCTGTTGTCCGCCCACCCCCATCTGCCGATGGTCTGTGACCCGGTATTGCGTGCCGGTGGTGGCGGTAGCCTGGGCAAGGACGAGGTCGGCTACGCGATGCGCGAACAGCTGCTGCCGCTGGCGACCATCGCGACGCCGAACCTGCCCGAAGCGCGCATTCTCGCCGACCTGCCCGACGGCAGCGCCGATGAATGCGCACAGAAGCTGCTGCGGTTCTGCAAGCACCTGTTGATCACCGGCGGCCATGGCGACGAGCACGAAGTGCACAACCGTCTGTACAGCCGCGACGGCAGTCGCCGCACGTTTACCTGCCAGCGCCTGCCTGGCAGCTACCATGGCTCCGGCTGCACTCTGGCCAGCGCCCTGGCCGGCCGCCTGGCGTTGGGTGAAGGCCTGGAAAGCGCGGTGCAGTCGGCGCTCGACTACACCTGGCGCACCCTGCGCGACGCCGAGCAGTTGGGCCACGGGCAATTCGTGCCGCGCCGCCTGCCCCTGGATTTCTGCTCTTGAGCCGAACCCCTGCCCCCTGCCTCAGGACCGAGCGATGAACCTACGTGGCGTCTATGCCATCACCGACAGCCAGCTGTTGGCCGGCAAGTTCCTCAAGTACGTCGAGGCTGCACTGGACGGCGGCATTACCTTGCTGCAATACCGTGACAAGAGCAACGACGACGCCCGACGCCTGCGCGAAGCCGAGAAATTGCGCCAGCTGTGCGAGCGCTACAAGGCGCACCTGATCATCAACGACGACGCCGAACTGGCCGCGCGGCTCAACGTCGGCGTGCACCTGGGGCAGACCGATGGCCCGCTGACGCCTGCACGCGCCTTGCTTGGCCGCAAGGCGATCATCGGCAGCACGTGCCACAACCGTCTCGACCTGGCCCACCAGGCCGCCCGCGAAGGGGCCAGCTACGTGGCCTTCGGACGCTTCTTCGCCTCCCAGACCAAGCCCGACGCATCGCCTGCCAGCCTGGAACTGTTGGCGCAGGCGCGTGCCGAATTGAAATTGCCGATTGCCGTCATTGGCGGCATCACCCTGGACAACGCCGCCCCGCTGGTGGCCCAGGGTGCCAACCTGCTGGCCGTGGTGCATGCGCTGTTCGGCGCCGACACGGCCCAGGAAGTCACCCGCCGCGCCCGCGCGCTGAACGCGTTGTTCGAAACTGCCTGATGCAAGAGAGCTTATCTATGTCCCGTTCCGAAACCTTGTTCGCCAACGCCCAGAAGCACATCCCCGGGGGCGTCAACTCGCCCGTGCGCGCCTTCAAGAGCGTGGGCGGCACGCCGCTGTTCTTCAAGCACGCCGCCGGCGCCTATGTCACCGACGAAGACGACAAGCGCTACGTCGACTACGTGGGTTCATGGGGTCCGATGATTCTCGGCCACAGCCATCCGGACGTGCTCGATGCGGTGCGCAAGCAGCTTGAACATGGTCTGTCGTACGGCGCCCCCACCGAAATGGAAACGCAGATGGCAGACCTGGTCTGCGCGATCGTGCCGTCCATGGAAATGGTGCGCATGGTCAGCTCGGGGACCGAGGCAACCATGAGCGCCATTCGCCTGGCCCGTGGTTTCACCGGGCGCGACAGCATCATCAAGTTCGAGGGTTGCTACCACGGTCATTCCGACAGCCTGCTGGTCAAGGCCGGTTCCGGCGCCCTCACCCTTGGCGTGCCCAGCTCGCCCGGCGTGCCGGCGGCGTTCGCCAAACACACCCTGACCCTGCCGTTCAACGACATTGCCGCAGTAGAGCAGATGCTCGCCGAAGTCGCCGATGAAGTGGCGTGCATAATCGTCGAACCGGTGGCGGGCAACATGAACTGCGTACCGCCAGCGCCCGGTTTTCTGGAAGGCCTGCGTCGCCTCTGCGACCAGTACGGTGTGGTGCTGATCTTCGACGAAGTCATGACCGGTTTCCGCGTGGCCCTCGGTGGTGCCCAGGCCTACTATGGCGTGACGCCGGACCTGAGCACGTTCGGCAAGATCATCGGTGGTGGCATGCCCGTCGGCTGTTTCGGCGGCAAGCGCGAGATCATGTCGCACATTGCGCCGCTGGGTCCGGTCTATCAGGCCGGCACGTTGTCGGGCAACCCGCTGGCCATGGCCGCTGGCCTGACCACCCTGAAGCTGATCAGCCGCCCCGGTTTCCATGACGAGCTGAGCGACTACACCGCACGCCTGCTCGACGGCCTGCAGCAGCGTGCCGATGCCGCAGGCATCCCGTTCGTCACCACTCAGGCCGGGGGCATGTTCGGCCTGTACTTCAGCGGCGCCGATGACATCGTCACCTTCGAAGACGTCATGACCAGCGACGCCGATCGCTTCAAGCGCTTCTTCCACCTGATGCTCGACGGCGGCGTGTACCTGGCGCCAAGTGCATTCGAGGCAGGCTTCACGTCCATCGCCCACGGCGATGCCGAGCTGGCGATTACCCTGGATGCTGCCGAAAAAGCGTTCGCTGCGCTGAAATAACCACCTTCACTCCCGTAGGAGCGGTCAGCGGCCGCGAAAAGGACGCTGCGGTATGCCTGGCCGACCGCAGCGCATCGTTCGCGGCCACGGACCGCTCCTACGCAGAAGGTTGCATCTAAATCCGTAGGAGCGGTCAGCGGCCGCGAAGAAGGCAACACGGTGCGCCTGACACAGCGTGCTGGATTGTCTACGGCCACGGACCGCTGCTGCGGCTGGCACCCCGTGAAACAGTGCCATCTGGGCGATATCGCAGAAAAACGAGTAAAGACTTTGTAACAGCCCCCCCGCTTATTTCATAATGCAGCACCCGCCACGTTTCGACGTCGGGTCCGCCCGCATTCCGCAGAGGTAAGTCGATCCCCATGAACCGCACCGGCCGCGCCCTTGCATTGGGCTGCCTGTTGCTTCTTCAGCCGCTAATGGCTACCGCAGGCGGCAATTCGTTGTTGATTCCGGCGGTGGGTCGCTGCACCCTCAATACCTCTGCCCAGGCATTGCCCGCGGCGCTGACTGCGTGTCAGCAGGCTGCAAAGGACGGCGACGCCCAGGCGCAATTCGAACTCGGTCAGTTCTATTACGACGGTACTCGAACCGAACGCGACTTGAACCAGGCCCTCAGCTACTTCGAACAAGCCTCCCTGCAAGGCCATGCCGAGGCCCAGTATCACCTGGGCACGATGTTCTTCAAGGGCGAAGGCGTGGCGGCCAACAACATCCAGGCCTATATCGTGCTGAAGATGGCGGCGGTCAATGGCGCCGAGGATGCACTGGACGTCGCCGACGAGGTGTCCGGGCAGATGCGCCGCGAAGACCTCGAAGTGGCCACTCAGGTGCTGGGGCAGATTTTCCGCAAGTACCTGCTCGAATTGCAGACGGCCGAAGGCAGCCGTTCGCCTTTCGCCCCGCTGCCCTGAGCCTGGCAGCGGCCCGACTGATGACTACTTGTCGGGCATCGGCATCGGGAATGGCATGACATTGCCGGTCATGCGTGCCTCGCTGATCTTCGGCGTGCCCAGACGCTCCACTTCGTCGATGCGCACGATCGAGTGCATGGGCACGAAGCTGCGCGTCACGCCTTCGAACTGAGCCTTGAGCTTTTCTTCGCTGGGGTCGACGACCACGGTGGTGCGCTCGCCAAAGACGAATTCCTCGACCTCCAGAAACCCCCACAGATCACTCTGGTAGATCTGCTTGGCGTACATCTCGAATACCTGGCCCTGGTTGAGGAAAATCACTTTGTAGATTGGAGCTTCGCGTTTGGTCATCGTCGGCAGATATAAGGTCGTGAGCTTGAAAGAGGGCGAAAACTATAGCATAGCCGCCCGACAGGCAATGCTAGGAACCACCGACCACGGGCACTATAATGCGCGGTTCTTTGAACCACTTGATGATCACCCCATGGCCAAGAAGCTTTATATCGAAACCCACGGTTGCCAGATGAACGAGTACGACAGCTCGCGCATGGTCGACCTGCTGGGTGAACATCAAGCCCTGGAAGTCACGGCACGCGCAGAAGACGCCGACGTGATCCTGCTCAATACCTGCTCGATCCGCGAGCGCGCCCAGGACCGCGTCTATTCGCAACTGGGCCGCTGGCGCGAACTGAAGCTGGCCAAGCCGGACATGGTCATTGCGGTCGGCGGCTGCGTGGCCAGCCAGGAAGGCGCAGCCATCCGCGATCGCGCGCCCTACGTCGATGTGGTGTTCGGCCCGCAGACCCTGCATCGCCTGCCCGAGATGATCGACGCGGCGCGCATCACCCGCCTGCCGCAGGTGGACATCTCCTTCCCCGAGATCGAGAAGTTCGACCACTTGCCCGAACCGCGCATCGACGGCCCGACCGCCTACGTCTCGGTGATGGAAGGCTGCAGCAAATACTGCACGTTCTGCGTGGTGCCCTACACCCGCGGCGAAGAAGTCAGCCGACCGTTCGACGATGTCCTGGCCGAGGTCATGCACCTGGCCGACAACGGCGTGCGCGAAGTCACCCTGCTGGGGCAGAACGTCAACGGCTACCGCGGCCAGACCGACGACGGTCGCCTGGCCGACCTGGCCGAGCTGATCCGGGTGGTGGCACAGATCGACGGGATCGAGCGCATCCGCTACACCACCTCGCACCCACTGGAGTTTTCCGACAGCCTGATCCTGGCCCATGCCGAAGTGCCGCAGTTGGTGAAGCACCTGCACCTGCCGGTGCAATCGGGCTCGGACCGCGTGCTGGCGGCCATGAAACGCGGCCACACGGTGCTGGAATACAAATCCAAGCTGCGCAAGCTCAAGGCGGCGGTACCGGACATCTGCATCAGCTCGGACTTCATCATCGGTTTCCCCGGCGAAACCGAGAAAGACTTCGAGCAGACCCTGAAACTGGTGACCGATGTGGGCATGGATTTCTCGTACTCCTTCATCTATAGCCAGCGGCCTGGTACGCCGGCGGCGGATCTGGCCGACGACACGCCCGAGCCGGTGAAGAAACAGCGCCTGGATGCGCTGCAGCATCGGCTGAACCAGCAGGGCTTCGAGATCAGTCGTCAGATGGTGGGCACTACCCAGCGCATTCTGGTCACCGATTATTCGCGCAAGGATCCCGGCCAGTTGCAGGGGCGTACCGAGAACAACCGTATCGTCAATTTCACCTGCTCGGATGCACGGCTGATCGGCCAGTTCGTCGACATCCACATTGCCGAGGCCCGCCCGCACTCGCTGCGCGGCGAACTGCTGGCCTGAGCTTTTCCCGCGGAAGCGGTTAGTGGCCGCGAACGATGAACCGCGGTTTGTCAGCTCCACCGCGCCGAACCCTTCGCGGCCGATGACCGCTCCTACAGGGTGACCGCGATCCTTGTAGGAGCGGTCCGTGGCCGCGAAAGCCGCACCGCCGGCAGCCAGCCAGGCGCTGGCCAAGGCCATTCGCCGCCCACCCCTTTCGCCCCGCCCCTGACAGGGGTTATCCTTGGACTCATTTCAATTGCCGTCGGGCGGCCGAATACGACCTTGAACGCACCTATCGAACCACATCGCTTCCTGCTCGAGCCTTTCGAGGCTCGCCGCTTCGCCAACCTGTGCGGGCAATTCGACGAGCATCTGCGCTTGATCGAACAGCGCCTGGAAATCGAAATCCGCAACCGTGGCAATCAGTTCGAACTGATCGGCGACGCCCGACACACGCGCTCAGCAGAAAACCTGCTGCGCCGCCTGTACCGGGAAACCAAGGCCACCGAGCTGTCCCCCGATACGGTCCACCTGTTCCTGCAGGAGTCGGCGGTCCAGGAACTCGACGATCCAGCGTCCGGAGAAGTCCCGGTCGCGCTGCGTACCCGCAAGGGCATGATCAAGCCGCGCGGCTTGAACCAGCAGCGCTACGTCAAGGAAATCCTGAGCAACGACATCAACTTCGGGATCGGCCCGGCAGGTACCGGCAAGACGTACCTGGCCGTGGCCGCCGCCGTCGATGCGCTCGAGCGCGAGCAGGTCCGACGCATTCTTCTGGTGCGCCCTGCCGTGGAAGCGGGCGAAAAGCTCGGCTTCCTGCCCGGTGACCTGGCGCAGAAGATCGATCCCTACCTGCGCCCGCTCTACGATGCGCTCTACGAAATGCTCGGCTTCGAACACGTCGCCAAGCTGATCGAGAAACAGGTCATCGAGATCGCGCCGCTGGCCTACATGCGCGGACGCACCTTGAACAACAGCTTCATCATCCTCGATGAAAGCCAGAACACCACCGTGGAACAGATGAAAATGTTCCTGACCCGGATCGGTTTCGGCTCGACGGCGGTGATCACCGGTGACATCACCCAGGTCGACCTGCCCAAGGGCACCAAGTCGGGCCTGAGCCAGGTCATCGAAGTGCTCAAGGACGTACCGGGCATCAGCTTCACCCACTTCAAGCCCAAGGACGTCGTCCGTCACCCGCTGGTGCAGCGCATCGTCGAGGCCTACGAGCGCTTCGACGCCCAGCCCGCCACCGTCAACGAGGCCGGGGACAAACGCCGCGATGCTTGAGCTTGACCTGCAACGGGCCAGCACCGCGCCTGGCCCGAGCGACGCCGAGTTCCGCCGCTGGTGCGAGCTGGCGTTGCGCCAGCGCAGCGCCGATTCGGAGATGACCATTCGCTTGGTCGATGAAACCGAAGGCCGCGAGCTGAATCTGACCTATCGTCACAAAGATTACGCAACCAACGTGCTTTCATTCCCTGCGGACGTGCCGGACGAGATGCTCGACATCCCGTTGCTGGGCGACCTGGTCATCTGTGTGCCTGTGGTGGAACGCGAAGCCGCCGAACAGGGCAAGGCCCTGGACGCCCACTGGGCGCATCTGGTGATGCACGGCTGCCTGCACCTGCTGGGCTACGACCACATCGACGACGATGAGGCCGAGGAAATGGAAGCACTGGAACGAGAGTTGCTTGCACAATTGGGTCATCCGGACCCCTATGCCGCCGACGAGCACGTCGACGACACCCCCACCAAAGCAATTGGCAAGGATCACGAGTAAAGGGCTATGAGCGAAGATCGATCGAGCAACGGGCAGAAGTCATGGTTGGGTAAACTGACCCAGGCTTTTGCCCATGAGCCCAAGAACCGCCAGGAACTGCTGGAACTGCTGCGCGAAGCGCACCAGAACAAGCTTCTGGACAGCGAAGCATTGACCATCGTGGAAGGCGCCATCCAGGTCGCCGACCTGCAAGTGCGCGACATCATGGTGCCGCGCTCGCAGCTGATCAGCATCAAGTCCACCCAGACGCTGCAGGAATTCCTGCCCGCGGTCATCGACGCTGCGCACTCGCGCTACCCGGTGGTCGGCGAGAATCACGACGACGTGATCGGCGTGCTGCTGGCCAAGGACTTGCTGCCGCTGATCCTGCAGAACGACCACGCGAACTTCAATATCAAGGACCTGCTGCGTCCGGCCACCTTCGTGCCCGAGTCCAAGCGCCTGAACGTGCTGCTGCGCGAGTTCCGTGCCAACCACAATCACATGGCCATCGTCATCGACGAATACGGCGGTGTGGCGGGCCTGGTGACCATCGAGGACGTGCTGGAACAGATCGTCGGCGACATCGAGGACGAGCACGACGTCGAGGAAGACAGCTACATCAAGCCGCTGCCCAGCGGTGACTTCCTGATCAAGGCGCTGACGCCGATCGAGAACTTCAACGAGTTCTTCGAAAGCCAGTTCTCGGACGACGAATTCGACACCGTCGGCGGCCTGGTGATGAGTGCCTTCGGCCATCTGCCCAAGCGCAACGAGACGACCGAGATCGGTGCCTATCGCTTTCGCATCCTCAATGCCGACAGCCGCCGCATCCATTTGCTGCGCCTCACGCCAATCGCTCGCTGAGGCCTCTGCCCAGACTCCTCGTTAAGGAAAATAATGCGCTGGATCACCCGCCCCGGCTGGCCCGGTAACCTGCTGGCCATGGCGGCCGGCGGGTTGACCCCGCTGTTCCTGGCCCCATTCGATATCTGGCCGCTGGCCCTGCTTTCGCTGGCCCTGTTCTACCTCGGCCTGCGCGAGTTGAAACCGCGCCAGGCGCTGGGCCGTGGGTGGTGCTACGGTTTCGGCCTGTTCGGCGCCGGCACCAGTTGGATCTACGTCAGCATCCACACCTACGGCGGTGCGTCGGTGGTGCTGGCGGCGCTGCTGATGCTCGGCTTCGTCGCCGCCGTGGCACTGTTCTTCGCCCTGCCCGCCTGGGCCTGGGCGCGCTGGTTCCGGCGCACCGATGCGCCGCTGGCCGACGCGCTTGCCTTCGCTGCGCTGTGGCTGGGCCAGGAAGCGTTCCGCGGTTGGTTTCTGACAGGCTTTCCCTGGCTCTACAGTGGCTACAGCCAGCTGCACGGCCCGCTCGCCGGCCTTGCACCCATGGGCGGCATGTGGCTGGTGTCCTTTGCCCTGGCCCTGAGCGCAGCGCTGTTGTGCAACCTGTCGCGCCTGCGCGAGCGCAAGCCGTTGCTGGCCGCAGGCGTGATCCTGCTGCTGGCGCCCTGGCTGTTGGGCCTGGCATTCAAGGGGCACGGGTGGACGGCGCCCGCGGGCGAGCCACTCACGGTGGCCGCAGTGCAGGGCAACATTGCCCAGAGCATCAAATGGAACCCCGAAGCGGTCGACCATCAACTGCAGCTGTACCGCGACAAGACATTCGTCTCCAAGCCGGCGGATATCATCGTCTGGCCGGAAACGGCGGTGCCGGTGCTCATGGACTCGGCGCAAGGCTATCTGGCCGTGATGGGCCGGTTTGCCAGCGACCGTCATTCGGCGTTGATCACCGGCGTCCCCATTCGCCAGGTCGAGGACGGGCAGCGCCGGTTCTACAACGGCATCACCGTGGTGGGTGAAGGCGAAGGCCTGTATCGCAAGCAGAAGCTGGTACCCTTCGGTGAATACGTGCCCTTGCAGGATCTGCTGCGCGGCCTGATCGCGTTTTTCGACCTGCCCATGTCCGACTTCGCCCGCGGCCCGGCCGACCAGCCGCTGCTGCAGGCCAAGGGGTATCGGATCGCGCCGTTCATCTGCTACGAAGTGGTGTATCCGGAATTGGCGGCGAGCATGGCTGCGCGCAGCGACCTGCTGCTGACGATCAGCAACGACACCTGGTTCGGCACCTCGATAGGCCCGCTGCAACACCTGCAGATGGCGCAGATGCGCGCGCTGGAGGCCGGGCGCTGGATGATTCGCGCTACCAACAATGGGGTCACGGCACTGATCGATCCGTTCGGCGACATCACCACTCAGGTGCCGCAGTTCGAAGAGGCGGTGCTGTATGGGGAGGTGACGCCCATGCAGGGCTTGACGCCTTATCTATTGCTGCGCTCGTGGCCGATGACAGTAGTGTGCGTATTGCTGCTGGGTTGGGCGTTGCTGCGTAGAAGGGCTGCTGGCAGGGTTTGATGGCGTTTGTGCTGGCCTCTTCGCGGGCAGAGGCCCTCAAGATCACCGATAAAACATCTTGTACCCTACCAACCCCACCGCCTCATTGAGCAGCTGGCCGTTCTGCCAGATGGCTTTGCTCTCAGGCAGCCAGCCTCCCAGCGGCCGTGCATTGTCGGTGCCCAGGAACCCCACCGGCGCCGGCACCACTTCCAACCCGTTCTGCTCGAAGCTCCAGCGCGAGCGCTGCATGTGCCAGGCCTGGGTCACCACCACCACACGCTTGATGCCATGCTCGGCGAGCAGTTCGGCGCTGAACCGGGCGTTCTCCCAGGTCGTGCGGCTGCGCTCTTCCATCCAGCGCGCGGAAGTGCCGAAATCGTCGCGCAACGACTGCGCCATGATCCACGCTTCGCTGGGCGGCGAGCCGAAGTGCAAGCCGCCGGACGTCAGCACCGGCAACCCGGATGCCTTGGCCAGCCGCGCCGCATAGCGAACCCGCTCGAGCGCGACGCCGGTAGGCTGGTCGATACCATCCCAGGCCGGGTCGCCGCGCTCGCGACCGGCGCCGAGAATGACGATGGCGTCGGCACGCTGCGCCAGGCTGCTCCACGCTTGCACAGGCAGTGCCGGCTGGTCTTCCAGCCAGCCGGCCGCACCCTGCACCACCACCGGCAGGCTCATCAACCACAGCCCGCCCAGCCCGACCACGAAACAGGCCCCGGCCAGGCGCGGCCAACGACGGCGCAGCCACCAGCCCGCCAACAATAGGACGAGAAAGATAGCGGGGGGCAATAACAGCTGTTTGAGCACAAAGCGGGAAAACATCGGGCATCTCCAGAAGATGCCCGAAGCCTAAGGGTTGCCACGATGACGAACAACTGTCGTCACGACTTTCCCGAATACCCGTGACCGTGCTTGCCGATTGGCGAACGGCGCCGATCGTGCTCGTGCAGCCAGTACACTTTCGCCGAGGGCTTCAGCGCAGGCGCGACCGGAGCCGGAGCCGGAGCCTGGGGCTCGACGCAGGCGCGTTCGCCGCAGGCGTGCAGGTAGGCATCGATCAGTTCGTATTCGGCCCGGCTCAAACCGCGCAACTCCAGTTCCGCAGGTTTTTCATCGCGCAGGCGCACCGCAGTGCGGGCCACATCCAGGGCTAGGCCCAAGCGGTCGATGAGTCGCTCGTAGACATCGGGCTGCGTGGCTTTGATAGGCGGCTCCAGCATTCGCTCACCTCACTAGAGAAAAAACGTTCTTTGCTTCATCAGCTTAGCGCTGGCTGGAAAATCAGCCGGTTGCAGCGACCAACGGAATGCGTCAAGTGCCTGCCACGTCCAGGCAGCTGCAATCAAGGTTTCCCTCGATAGAGGGGGGTCATGTATGCTACGGCGTTTAATATCATCGTACCTTGCCAACAGGCTCAGCCTATTTAGCAGCTGCCGGATAAGGTCACCCATTTCTCAGCGCAAAGTAGCCATGCACGAACTCTATCAGCCCCGCGAAATCGAAGCCGCCGCCCAGTCTTTCTGGGATGCGAAGAAGTCTTTTGAAGTGAGTGAACAGCCAGGCAAGGACACGTACTACTGCCTGTCGATGTTCCCCTACCCCAGCGGCAAACTGCACATGGGGCACGTGCGCAACTACACCATCGGCGACGTGATCGCGCGCTACCAGCGCATGCAGGGCAAGAACGTCCTGCAGCCGATGGGCTGGGATGCGTTCGGCATGCCGGCGGAAAACGCGGCCATGAAGAACAACGTCGCGCCGGCCAAGTGGACCTACGAAAACATCGCCTACATGAAGACCCAGCTCAAGAGCCTGGGCCTGGCCATCGACTGGTCGCGCGAAGTCACCACCTGCAAGCCCGACTACTATCGCTGGGAGCAGTGGCTGTTCACCCGCCTGTTCGAAAAAGGCGTGATCTACCGCAAGAACGGCACCGTGAACTGGGACCCGGTCGACCAGACGGTACTGGCCAACGAGCAGGTCATCGACGGTCGTGGCTGGCGTTCGGGCGCGCTGATCGAGAAGCGCGAAATACCGATGTACTACTTCAAGATCACTGCATACGCCGATGAGCTGCTGGAAAGCCTCGACGAACTGCCGGGCTGGCCGGAACAGGTCAAGACCATGCAGCGCAACTGGATCGGCAAGTCCAAGGGCATGGAAGTCCAGTTCCCGTATCACCAGGCCTCCATTGGCGAAGCCGGCACGCTGAAGGTCTTCACCACCCGTCCCGACACGCTGATGGGCGCCACCTACGTGGCCGTCGCTGCGGAACACCCCCTGGCTACCCTGGCAGCACGCTCCGATTCTGCGCTGCAGGCGTTCATTGACGAGTGCAAGAGCGGCAGCGTGGCCGAAGCCGACGTGGCCACCCAGGAAAAACGCGGCATGCCGACCACGCTGTTCGTCGAGCATCCGCTCACCGGCGAGAAGCTGCCGGTCTGGGTCGCCAACTACGTACTGATGCACTACGGCGACGGCGCGGTCATGGCCGTGCCGGCCCACGACGAGCGCGACTTCGAGTTCGCCTTGAAGTACGACCTGCCGATCAAGCCGGTGGTGCGCACCAGCGCAGGCGACCTGACGCCTGCGCCGTGGCTGGCTGCCTACAACGAGCACGGTCCGCTGATCAACTCCGGCGAATTCGACGGGCTCGATTTCGAAGGCGCTTTCGATGCCATCGAAGTAGCCTTGATCAAGAAGGACCTGGGCAAGTCGCGTACCCAGTTCCGCCTGCGCGACTGGGGCATCAGCCGCCAGCGCTACTGGGGCTGCCCGATTCCGATCGTGCACTGCGACGCCTGCGGCGACGTGCCGGTCCCGGAAGATCAACTGCCGGTCGTGTTGCCCGAAGACGTCGTCCCCGATGGCGCCGGTTCGCCGTTGGCGCGCATGCCCCAGTTCTACGAGTGCAGCTGTCCGAAATGCGGCGCGCCGGCCAAGCGCGAAACCGACACCATGGACACCTTCGTGGAATCGTCCTGGTACTTTGCCCGCTATGCGTCGCCGCACTATGAAGGCGGCATGGTCGACCCGGCAGCGGCGAACCATTGGCTGCCCGTGGACCAGTACATCGGCGGTATCGAGCACGCGATCCTGCACCTGCTGTACGCGCGCTTCTTCCACAAGCTGATGCGCGACGAAGGCCTGGTCAGCTCCAACGAGCCGTTCAAGAACCTGCTCACCCAGGGCATGGTCATCGCCGAAACCTACTACCGTCTCGAAGCCAACGGCAGCAAGACCTGGTTCAACCCGGCCGACGTCGAACTGGTACGCGATGCCAAGGCCAAGATCATCTCGGCCAAGCTCATCAGCGACGGCCTGCCGGTGGAAATCGGCGGCACCGAGAAGATGGCCAAGTCGAAGAACAACGGCGTCGACCCGCAATCGATGATCGACCAGTACGGCGCCGACACCTGCCGCCTGTTCATGATGTTCGCCTCACCACCCGACATGAGCCTGGAATGGTCCGACTCCGGCGTGGAAGGCTCGCACCGCTTCCTCAAGCGCGTCTGGCGTCTGGCCCAGGCCCATGTTGGCCAGGGTTCGCACGCGCCCCTCGACGTCGCCGCGCTCGATGACGAGCAGAAGGCCATTCGCCGCGCCATTCACCTGGCGATCAAGCAGGCCAGCCAGGACGTGGGCCAGAACCACAAGTTCAACACGGCCATCGCCCAGGTGATGACCCTGATGAACGTGCTGGAAAAAGCCCCGCAGGCCACCGACCAGGACCGTGCCTTGCTGCACGAGGGCCTGGAAGCCGTGACCTTGCTGCTGGCGCCGATCACTCCGCACATCAGCCATGAGCTGTGGCAGCAACTGGGCCACACCGACGCCGTGATCGACGCCAACTGGCCGACGCTGGACGAATCGGCGCTGGTGCAGGACAGCCTGCAGCTGGTCATCCAGGTCAACGGCAAGCTGCGTGGGCAGATCGACATGCCTGCCAGCGCCAGCCGCGAAGAGATCGAAGCCGCCGCACGGGTCAATGAGAACGTGCTGCGTTTCACCGACGGCCTGACCATCCGCAAGGTCATCGTCGTACCGGGTAAACTGGTCAACATCGTCGCCAGCTGATCGACCGGCGCCCGCTTCATCGGGCGCCCGTCAAGCACGCCACAGCCAACAAGGTTTCAAGGGAGCAACAAGATGATCAAACGCAATCTGCTGGTTATGGGCCTGGCTGTCCTGCTGAGCGCCTGTGGTTTCCAGCTCCGGGGTACCGGCACCAACCAGCTGGCCATCAAGGAACTCAACCTCACTGCCCGCGACGCCTACGGCCAGACCGTGGTGCAACTGCGCAAGGCGCTGCAGGGCAGCGGCGTCAACGTGGCCAGCGGCGCTCCGTACACCCTGGACCTGGTGGACGAGCGTGGCGACCAGCGCACGGCCAGCTACAGCGGGTCGGCGCGCTCGTCCGAGTACGAGCTGAGCAACACGCTGCAATACGAGATCCGCGGGCAGAACAACCTGACGCTGCTCAACGACAAGATCCAGGTGCAGAAGGTTTACGTCCACGACGGCAACAACCTGACCGGCTCCGATCAAGAGGCGAGCCAGGTGCGCCGTGAAATGCGCAACGAGCTGGTGCAGCGCATGATGCTGCGTCTGCAGCAGATCACCCCTGCACAGCTGGAAAAGCTCCAGGTGGACGCCAACGCCCGTGCCAAGGCTGAAGCCGACGCTGCTGCCGAAGCTCAGCGCGTGATGGATTCGACGCCACAGCAGTCGCCGATCCAGATTCCCAACCAGTAAGGCAGACAAGGGCGCTCAGGCGCCCTTTTCGCTGTCATTGCCCCCGTGAAGATTTGAATCCTGTCGATGCGTCCATGAAGATCAGCCCCGCCCAACTCGGCAAGCACCTGCAAGGGCCGCTCGCGCCCGTCTACGTAGTGAGTGGCGACGATCCACTGCTCTGTCAGGAGGCGGCCGACGCCATTCGCGCGGCGGCGCGCCAGCAGGGCTTCGACGAGCGCCAGGTGTTCAGCGCCGACAACAATTTCGATTGGGGCACGCTGCTGCAGGCCGGCGCCAGCCTGTCGCTGTTTGCCGAGCGGCGCCTGCTGGAACTGCGCCTGCCGTCGGGCAAGCCGGGCGACAAGGGCGCTGCAGCGCTGATCGAGTATTGCTCGCGGCCTGCCGAAGATACCGTGCTGTTGATCAGCCTGCCCAAACTGGACGGCAGTGCGCAGAAAACCAAGTGGGGCAAGGCGCTGGTGGAGGGCGCGCAGACCCAGTTCGTGCAGATCTGGCCGGTCGATGCGCAGCAGTTGCCGCAGTGGATCCGCCAGCGCCTGGCCCAGGCTGGGCTGGCTGCGCAACCGGATGCGGTCGAGCTGATCGCCGCTCGGGTGGAAGGCAACCTGTTGGCGGCGGCGCAGGAAATCGAGAAACTCAAGCTGCTCGCCGAGGGCAATCAGATTACCCTGGAGACGGTGCAATCGGCGGTTGCCGACAGCGCCCGATTCGACGTGTTCGGCCTTATCGACGCGATCCTCAACGGCCAGGCCGAACACGCCTTGCGCATGCTCGAAGGGCTGCGTGGCGAGGGTGTCGAGCCACCCGTCATTCTCTGGGCGCTGGCCCGTGAGCTGCGCTTGCTGGCCAGCCTGTCGCAGCAGTACAGCCAGGGCGTACCGTTGGACAAGGCCTTCAGCCAGACCCGTCCGCCAGTGTGGGACAAGCGCAAGCCATTGATGAGCAAGGCTCTGCAGCGGCATTCGGCGCTGCGCTGGGCACAGCTGCTGCAGGATGCGCAGCGCATCGACGCGCAGATCAAGGGCCAGGCGCCTGGGTCGGTATGGATAGGCCTGTCGCGGTTGTCGTTGCTGATGGCCGGCCAACGGCTGAGCCTGCCCGCAGAATAGCAGCGCCCCCTTCGCGGGCAGAGCCCGCTCCCACAGGTGACCTGCGGTGTGTCTGTAGGAGCGGTCCGTGGCCGCGAAAGGACCGCTGCGGTACATCTGACAGACCGCGGCGTCCTCTTCGCGGGCAGAGCCCGCTCCCACAGGTGACCTGCAGTGTGTCCGTAGGAGCGGTCCGTGGCCGCGAAAGCTGCACTGCGGTCTGTCGGGGTGATCGCTGACAAGGCTAAACCCATGCTACTGATTCGGCTGGCATGTTAAGGTTTGCCTCTGCCCCGAAAGCCCTGGACTTGTGAATGTCTTCTCGTCGTACCTCAGGCTGGCCCATGCGCCAGTTCGCCGTGACTACCTGCCTGGCCTTGCTGGTTGCCTGCGCGGAAAAACCCACCGTCGCCGATACCCTGCCCGCCCCCATCGTCCAGCCTGCGTTGCCGGTACCCATGGCGCCCGCGCCGAGCAGCGTCGACACTCCGGTGCTGCCCACCCAGACATTCGCCGAATGGCAGCAGGGCTTTCGTCAGCAAGCCCTGCGCAGCGGCGTCGACGCGCAGCTGTTCGACCGCGCCTTCGAGGGCGTCACACCGGACATGAGCGTGATCAAGGCCGATCGCAGCCAGCCCGAATTCAGCCGCCCGGTATGGGAATACCTCGACGGGGCGATCTCCCCGACCCGCCTGCGCCGTGGTCAGGCCATGCTCGAGCAGTACGCCGACGTGCTCTCGAGCATCGAACAGCGCTACGGCGTCGAACGCCAGGTACTGGTTGCTGTATGGGGCATGGAAAGCAGCTTCGGCCAGATCCAGGGTGACAAATCGGTAATCCGCTCATTGGCGACTCTGGCCTACGAAGGCCGTCGCCCCGAATTCGCCCAGAGCCAGCTGCTGGCGGCGTTGCAGATCCTGCAGAACGGCGACATCCAGCCCGACCGCATGCTGGGTTCGTGGGCCGGTGCCATGGGCCAGACGCAGTTTATTCCCACCACCTACAATTCCCATGCCGTGGACTTCGACGGCGATGGCCGGCGCGACATCTGGAACAGCGCCGCCGATGCCCTCGCCTCCACCGCCCACTACCTGCAGAGTTCGGGCTGGCAGAGCGGCCAGACGTGGGGGCTGGAAGTGCGCCTGCCCGAGGGCTTCGACTACGCCCTGGCCGACGGCAACAGCCGCAGGCCGGTCAGCGAATGGCAGCGCCTGGGCGTTGCGGCGATGCCCGGCGGCACAGTCCCGGCGGGCAGCGAAAATGCCGCAGCAGCGCTGCTTCTGCCGGCGGGCTACCGGGGCCCGGCCTTCCTGGTCTTCGACAATTTCCGCGCGATCCTCAAGTACAACAATTCCTCGTCCTACGCGTTGGGCGTAAGCCTCCTGGCGCAGCGCCTGCAGGGGTCGGGCTACATCCAAGGCACCTGGCCCAAGGATGACATGCCACTTACGCGCACCGAACGCATCGAGCTGCAGAGCCTGTTGAGCGCACGCAACCACGATGCTGGCGCTGCGGACGGCATCATCGGTGCCAATACCCGCAAGGCCATCCGCAGTGCCCAGCAAGCCATGGGCTGGCCAGCCGACGGGTACCCGACCCACAAGCTGCTCGAGGCGCTGCGTACGCAACAGTGAGCGCGCTGACCTGCACGGGTGGCCCAGGCCTCGCCTAGGCCACCACATCCTGCTCCAGCCAGACCTGCTGCGCAGTGGCATCCAGCCTGACCTGCACGCCAAACGGCAAGGTCAGGTTCGGGTCGCAGTGGCCACTGCGCCAGCCAGCCAGGACCGGGATACCCTCGGCCTGGAACGTCTCGAGCAGCAACGGGGTCATCTGCTCGACAGCGATTCCGGCGAAGTCTCCAACGATCACGCCCTGCACGCCCTTCAGCTTGCCTGCCAGACGCAGGTGAGTCAGAAAGCGATCCACGCGGTACAAGGGCTCGTTGACGTCTTCGATGAACAGCACGATGCCATCACCGGGAAGCTCGTACGGCGTGCCGAGCGTGGCACTGATCATGGCCAGGTTACCGCCCATCAAGCAACCCTGGGCCTGCCCCGGCACTACCGTGGTCAACGGCCACTCGGGCGGATGACGCAGCAGGTCACCTGCGCCGATCTCGCCACGCAGCGCCTGCCACAGCGACGACTCGGTAGGCGCCCGCTTCTGCGTCAGCAGATCGGCCTTGAACAGTGGCCCATGGAAGGTGACGAACCGGGCGTGGCGAGCGATGGCCAGATGCAGCGCGGTGATATCGCTGTAGCCAACCAATGGCTTGGGGTGTCGCGCCAGCAGCGCGAAGTCGATCTTGTCCAGCAGGCGGGGGGTGCCATAGCCACCGCGCAGGCAAAGAACGGCGTCTACCTCGGGGTCGGCGAAAGCGTCGTGAAGGTCTTGCACACGGGCTTCATCGCTGCCGGCCAGGTAACCCTGGGCCAGCGCGACACCGGGGTAGATGCGCAGCGTATAGCCACGCGCGCGGACCCAGGCACAAGCTGCCTCTACGTCCAGCTCGATGGGACCGGCGGGCGCGATCAAGGCGATCGTGCCGTGGTCGGGCAGGCGTGGGGGTAATCGCATGGTCGAAATTCTCAATCCAGGCAGGAACGAGCGGCGCGCCCTGCCCTCAGGCTATGCAGCGCGTGGACGCGCTTCACGGGCAGATGGCTCGCCACTCGCCCCGCGCCCACATGATCTGGTCGATCAGAGCTTGATCTTGGCTTCGTGCGCCTGCTGATCGGCGTGGTACGAGGAACGCACCAACGGCCCGGAGGCGACGTTCTTGAAGCCCATCTTGTGGCCCTCTTCGGCGAACCAGGCAAAGATGTCCGGATGCACGAAGCGCTGTACCGGCAGGTGACTGCGCGAAGGCTGGAGGTACTGGCCCAGGGTCAGCATGTCGATGTTGTGCTCGCGCATGCGCTGCATCACCTCGATCACTTCCTCGTCGGTCTCGCCCAGACCCAGCATCAGGCCCGACTTGGTCGGCACATGAGGCACCAGCTCCTTGAACTTCTGCAGCAGGGTCAGCGACCACTGGTAGTCAGAACCAGGGCGCGCGGCCTTGTACAGGCGTGGCACGGTTTCCAGGTTGTGGTTGAACACATCCGGCGGCTCCTGCGCGGTGATGGCCAGGGCCACGTCCATGCGCCCACGGTAGTCGGGGACCAGGGTTTCCAGCTGCACGCCCGGCGACAGCTTGCGGATTTCCCGCAGGCAGTCGGCGAAGTGCTGGGCACCGCCGTCGCGCAGATCGTCCCGGTCCACCGAGGTGATCACCACGTACTTGAGGCGCAGGTCGGCGATGGCCACGGCCAGGTTCATCGGCTCGTCGGCATCCAGTGCCTTGGGGCGACCGTGGCCGACGTCGCAGAACGGGCATCGGCGGGTGCAGATGTCACCCATGATCATGAAAGTCGCGGTACCACCGGAGAAGCATTCACCCAGGTTGGGGCAGGAGGCTTCTTCGCAGACACTGTGCAGCTTGTGCTTGCGCAGCAGTTGCTTGATCCGGTCGACCTCGGGAGACACCGGGATGCGTACCCGGATCCAGTCGGGCTTCTTCGGCAGCTCTTCGGTGGGGATGATCTTTACCGGGATGCGCGCGACCTTTTCGGCACCGCGCAGCTTGACGCCCGCCTCGACCCTGGGCCGTGGCGCATTGGCCTTGGGCGCACCCTCGGCGAGGTTCTGCAGGGGGATCAGCGTTTGCACAGCTTCTGTCGCGGTAGTCATATCAGTCGATTCCGCCCGTAAGGGTCGTCTGCTCAACATAGTCGAGGTGCTTGACCAGCTGCGCTCGCAGCCTTGCACTGACCTCGGCAAATTCAAGGGGTGCGACATGATCGCACATCTGCGTCATCGGCAGGCCGGCATATCCACATGGATTTATCCGCCGGAACGGCGCAAGGTCCATGTCGACGTTCAACGCCAGCCCATGGAACGAACAACCGCGGCGGATACGCAAGCCCAGCGAAGCGATCTTCGCGCCGTCCACGTAGACTCCGGGTGCATCCGCACGGGCGGCAGCCTGCACGCCGTAGGAGGCCAGCAGATCGATCAGGGTGTGCTCCATGCGGGTGACCAGCTCTCGCACCCCGTAGCCCAGCCGGCGCACGTCCAGCAACAGGTACACGACCAACTGCCCGGGACCGTGGTAGGTCACCTGGCCGCCGCGGTCGACCTGCACCACCGGGATCTCGCCGGGCACCAGCAGATGCTCGGCCTTGCCGGCCTGGCCCTGGGTGAACACGGCCGGGTGCTGGACCAGCCAGACCTCATCGGCAGTCTCTGCATCGCGCTGGTCGGTGAACCGCTGCATCGCGTGCCATACCGGCTCGTAAGGCAACGGGCCGAGTTCGCGAAACCCCAGGCATTGCGGCATCACAGCACCATTTTGACGATGCCGGTGGCGCGCAGCTCACTGTTGATGTTGTAGAGCTGCTCCTGGCCGGTGGCCAGGATATGCAGCTGCAACGTGGTGTAGTTACCGTTGCTGCTCTGGCGCTCGGCATTCTTGTCGTGATTGACGGCTGCGTGCTTTTCGACGATCTGCACCACCGTGTCGCGAAAGCCCACACCGGTATCGCCGATGATCTTGATCGGGTAGTCGGCGCAGGGAAATTCGATTTTCGGCTCTTTTACTTCGGTATCGGTCATGGCGATGACGGCCTCGGGTAAACCGTGAAAACGACAACGCCCTCGCCTGTTGCAAAGGCGAGGGCGTGCGGTCACGATATCAGTTGAACAAGCCGTAGAAGAATAGACGAACGCTATCCCATACGCGGCGGAAAATACCACCTTCCTGTACATCGTCCAGCGCGATCAGGTCGGTGGTCTGAACGATCTTGTCACCGTTCTTCACTTCGACCTTGCCGATCACGTCGCCCTTGGCGATAGGCGCGGTCAGCTGTGGATTCATGGTCATGCTCGCAGCCAGGTTCTTCAACTGGCCCTTGGGCAGGGTCATGGTCAGGTCTTCGGCCAGGCCGGCCTTGATTTCGCGGATGTCGCCCTTCCACACCGGTGCCTTGGCCAGCTCGGTGCCCTTCTGGTAGAAGGTCTGGGTTTCATAGAAGCGGAAGCCGTAGGTCAGCAGCTTCTGGGTTTCGGCAGCGCGGGCCTGCTCGCTGTTGGTGCCGAAGACCACGGCGATCAGGCGCATGCCGTCACGTACGGCCGAGGACACCATGCAGTAGCCGGCTTCTTCGGTATGGCCGGTCTTCAGGCCGTCGACGGTCTTGTCGCGCCACAGCAGCAGGTTGCGGTTGGGCTGCTTGATGTTGTTCCAGAAGAACTCCTTCTGCGAGTAGATCGCATAGTGAGCCGGGTCTTCGTGAATGATGGCACGGGCCAGTACCGCCATGTCGTGGGCCGTGGAGTAATGCTCGGGGTTCGGCAGGCCGGTCGGGTTCATGAAGTGGCTGTTGGTCATGCCCAGCTTGCCAGCCGTGGTGTTCATCATGTCGGCGAAGGCGTCTTCGCTGCCGGCGATGTGCTCGGCGAGCGCCACCGAAGCGTCGTTGCCCGACTGGATGATGATGCCGTGCAGCAGGTCGCTGACCGATACCTGGGTACCGACCTTGATGAACATCCGCGAACCGCCCGTGCGCCAGGCGTTTTCGCTGACGGTAACCGGGTCGTTCTCGCCGATCTGGCCACGACGGATTTCCAGGGTCGCGATGTACGCGGTCATCAGTTTGGTCAGGCTGGCTGGCGGCAGACGCTGGTCGCCGTTGTTTTCAACCAGCACGTTACCGCTGGAAGCTTCCATCAGCACGTAGGATTTGGCAGCCAGTTGCGGCGGCGCTGGCATCATCTGATCTGCCGCCCAAGCGGCAGGGGCGATGATCAGCGGTACAAGCAGGCACAGGCGTTTGGCAAGTGTGGTGATGTTCATCCGTCTCTCGAAATTGCTGATGGGCACATGCCCTTGCGGGCAGTCTTGTTGTGGGCGGCGGCCCGGTGTCGCACGCCCGTTGCCGGGCGCTCATTGCAGCGCCGCCCGCAGGCGGCGCGGTTCAATCCAGTGTCACCAACTTGGGCACGCCAAGATTGGCCATGCGCACGTTGTCCTGAATCTGCTGGGCTTCACCCTGGGAATTGATCGGTCCCAGGCGTACCCGATAGAACGTCTGCTGGTTGACGGCGATCTGGCTGGTGAAGGCCGGCGCGCTCACCATCGAGCTCAGCTTGGAACGCAGCAGCTCCGCAGCGTCGGGGTTGGCGAACGCTCCCACCTGGAGATACAGGCCAGACGCTTGTGCAGAACCGTTTTTTTTTGCGTCCATCTGCACCGGCAGCGTGGCGACCGCGTGCTGCTGCGGCGGCGGCGTGTATTGCTCGACCGTACCAGCCGACGGCGTGATGTTGGGCCGGGCCTGCGCCACCACCGGGCCCTGGTTGAGCACCAGTGGCGCCGGACGGCCGCGCTGCGCCCACCATTCCTGCGGGTCGATACCTTCGACACGTACCCGCGCCGTACCCGTTTCGGCGTAGCCCAGCTTTTTCGCCGCGGCATAGGACAGGTCGATGATGCGGTCGGAGTAGAACGGCCCGCGATCATTGACCCTCAGCACCACGCTGCGGCTGTTGTCCAGGTTGGTCACGCGTACATAGCTGGGCAGCGGCAGGGTCTTGTGCGCCGCGCTCATGCCATACAGATCGTAGACCTCACCGTTGGCGGTGTTCTGGCCATGGAACTTGGTGCCGTACCATGACGCCGTGCCGGTCGCCTGATACTGACGCGACTCGGCGATCGGAAAGTAGGTCTTGCCCAGTACCGTGTAGGGGTTGGCCTTGTACGGTCCGGTGTGCAGGGTGGGCACGGCGTCGGGAATCTTCGACACGTCGACGTCCCACCACGGCGCGCCGTCCTTGTGTGCCCGGTTGATGTTCAGGCCAGGCATGGCTTTGACGGTCGGGCCGGATTGCTTCACGGTACGCGACGGCGGCGGCGTCGATGAGCAACTGGCGAGCAGCAGGCCCAAGACCGCGCAGGCCGCGATGGCGGAGGATGTATGTATCGGCATTGCCCGCATTACTTGACGCCCCGTGCTTGAACCAGCGATTCCGACAGTTGGTGCACAGCCATGGCGTACATCACACTGCGGTTATAGCGAGTGATTGCATAGAAATTCTTCAGGCCCAGCCAATATTCCGGGCCCTCGGCGCCCTGCAGGCGAAAGGCGGTCACCGGCAGGTCATCGCGTAGCGCATCATGACTCGACCAGCCCAGCGCCCGCAACTGCGCGACATTCTTGACCGGGTCGATGCCCGGGCTCAAGCCGTCGTCGACCTGCGGGCCGGAAACGCCGGCACGGCTGACCACCGGTTGCCCGGCCACCCAGCCATGCTCCTTGAAATAGCTGGCAACACTGCCGATGGCGTCATCGGGGTTGGTCCAGATGTTGATGTGACCGTCGCCGTCGAAATCCACCGCGTAGGCGCGGAAGCTGCTGGGCATGAACTGCGGCAGGCCCATGGCGCCGGCGTACGAACCCTTGAGGGTCAGTGGGTCGAGCTGTTCGTCGCGGGCCAGCAGGAAGAACTCCCGCAGCTCCTTGCGGAAGAATGCCGCGCGTGGCGGGTAATCGAAGCTCAAGGTGGACAACGCGTCGATCACCCGAAAATTGCCGGTGTTGCGACCAAAGAAGGTTTCGACACCGATGATCGCGACGATGACCTGCGCCGGTACGCCGTATTCGCGTTCCGCACGGGCCAGCACCGCTTCGTGCTGGCGCCAGAAATCCACGCCGCGGGCGATGCGCGCATCGGTGATGAACATCGGCCGATACTCGCTCCACGGCTTGACCCGTTCGGCGGGACGCGAGATCGCGTCCAGAATCGACTGCTTGCGCTCGACTTCCCTGAACACTTCGTTCAACTGCTCGCTGGCGAAGCCATAGTCGCGGGTCATTTCACCAATGAACTGGGTCACCTGGGGCGAGCCACCGTAGTCGCCGGCGCTGGCATGCTGTGCCGACCCCAACAGGCCCATCAGGCCGATCCAGGGAACGTTCCGAGCTGCCCAGCTACGCATTACTTGCATGCAATTGCTCACCTTATTCAAACCTGTGCGATCCACTTGCGATGGGTGTGGATCGACATCAAAACGCCAAACGCTGACAGCAGGGTCACCAGCGAAGTTCCGCCGTAGCTAATGAAAGGCAACGGCACCCCCACCACCGGCAGCAGGCCACTGACCATACCGATATTGACGAAAACGTAAACAAAAAAAGTCATGGTCAAGCTGCCGGCGAGCAACTTTCCGTACAGGGTCTGGGCCTGCGCGGTGATCACCAGCCCACGGCCGATCAGCAGCAGATAGATCAACAGCAGCGCGCAGATACCGACCAGGCCGAACTCCTCGCCGAGCACCGCGATGATGAAGTCGGTGTGGCTTTCGGGGAGGAAGTCCAGGTGCGACTGGGTGCCCAGCAGCCAGCCCTTGCCGAACACGCCACCCGAACCGATCGCCGCCTTGGACTGGATGATGTTCCAGCCGGTACCCAGCGGGTCGCTCTCCGGATCGAGAAAGGTCAGGATCCGCTGCTTCTGGTAGTCGTGCATGATAAAGAACCACATGCCGACCGCCACCGGCACCGCCGCTGCCAGCACGCTGGCAATCCAGCGCCAGCGCAGCCCGGCCATGAACAGCACGAAGGAGCCGGAAGCCAGGATCAGCAGTGACGTGCCTAGGTCTGGCTGGCGCACGATCAGCGCAAAGGGAATGCCGATCAGGGCCAGGCTCACCACCACGTGCTTGAGGGTCGGCGGCAGGGTCCGCTTGGCCAGGTACCAGGCGATGGTCGCCGGCATGATGATCTTCATGAACTCCGAGGGCTGGAAGCGGATGACCCCGGGGATGTTGATCCAGCGCGTGGCGCCCATGGCGTTGTGGCCCATGACGTCCACTACCACCAGCAGTATCACCCCGGTCACGTAGGCCAGGGGCACCCAGCGCGCCATGAAACGCGGTTCGAGCTGGGCGATGACGAACATCGACACCAGGCCCAGGCCGAAGGACGTGGCCTGCTTGATCAGCAGGTCCCAGTTCTTGCCGCTGGCCGAATAGAGGACGAACAGGCTGCCCGCCGCCAGGGTCAGCAGCAGGATCAGCAACGGGCCGTCGATGTGAATGCGCTGCAAAAATGTTGCGCGGCGACGCATCACATCCTCACTGGAGAGGATGCGGTCGAAATTACTCTTCAAGGGCGGTGATCTCCGCGCCCGTGGCGCTGGCGTATTCGGGTTTCAACTGGCCGTCGGGGCCGAGCAGCCAGGCGTCCATGATCTGGCGCACCACCGGCGCCGCCACGCCCGAGCCGGACTCGCCGTTCTCGACCATGACCGAGACCACGATGCGCGGGTTGTCCGCGGGCGCGAAGCCGACGAACAAGGCATGGTCGCGATGGCGCTCCTGGACCTTGCTGCGGTCGTACTTCTCGCCTTGGCGAATGGCGACGACCTGGGCCGTACCGGACTTGCCGGCGATTCGGTACTTGGCACCGATGGCAGCCTTGCGCGCGGTACCGCGGGCACCCTGCATGACCTGCTCCATGCCGTGGGTGACCTTGGCCCAGTCGGACGGATTGCGCAGCACGATGTCGGGCACCGGGTTCTCGTCCACCGGCGGCACGCCTTCGATGGTGCGCGCCAGCCGCGGGCGGTTCCACTTGCCCTTGTTGGCGACCAGGGCGGTGGCCTGGGCCAGTTGCAGTGGCGTGGCCTGCATGTAGCCCTGACCAATACCCAGAATGAGCGTTTCGCCGGGGAACCAGGCTTGCCGGCGGGTCTTGCGTTTCCATTCGCGCGAGGGCATCAGGCCCGGCGACTCTTCGAACATGTCCAGCGAGACCTTCTGGCCGATGCCGAACTGGCCCATGTAGTTGTCCAGCTTGTCGATGCCCAGCTTGTGCGCCAGGTCGTAGAAATAGGTGTCGTTGGAACGCATGATGGCGGTGTCCAGGTCTACCCAGCCATCGCCTGTGCGGTTCCAGTTGCGGTATTTATGGTCGTAGTTGGGCAGTTGATAGAAGCCTGGGTCGAACACCCGCGACCCGGCGTTGATCACGCCTGAGTCCAGCCCGGCGATCGCCACCGCAGGCTTGATCGTCGAACCGGGCGGATACAGGCCGCGCAACACACGGTTGAACAGCGGCCGGTCGATGGAATCGCGCAGGTCGGCATAGGCCTGGAAACCGATGCCGGTGACGAACAGGTTGGGGTCGAAGCTGGGCTGGCTGACCATTGCCAGCACCTCCCCGGTGCGCGGGTCCATCGCCACGATCGCGCCGCGACGGCCGCCCAGCGCCTCTTCGGCGGCTTCCTGCAACTTGATGTCCAGGCTCAGGACGATGTCCTTGCCCGGTTTCGGATCTGTGCGCTTGAGCACCCGCAGCACGCGACCGCGAGCGTTGGTCTCGACTTCCTCGTAGCCCACCGTGCCGTGCAATTCAGGCTCGTAGAAGCGCTCGATGCCGGTCTTGCCGATATGGTGCGTGCCGCTGTAGTCCACCGGATCCAGGGTCTTGAGTTCCTTCTCGTTGATGCGCCCGACATAGCCCACCGAGTGCGCGAAATGCGCCCCCTGCGGGTAATGCCGTACCAACTGCGCGACCACCTCCACACCCGGCAGGCGAAACTGGTTCACCGCGACCCGGGCGATCTGCTCTTCGTTGAGCTCGAACAGGATCGGTACTGGTTCGAACGGCCGGCGGCCCTGCTTCATGCGACGCTCGAACAGCTGCCGGTCTTCGTCGCTGAGCTCCAGCACCTCGACGATGGTATCGAGTACCTGACGCCAGTCACCGGAGCGTTCGCGGGTCATGCTCAGGCTGAAGCTGGGGCGGTTGTCGGCCACGACCACGCCGTTGCGGTCGAAGATCAGCCCACGGGTGGGGGGTATCGGCTGCACATGCACCCGATTGTTCTCCGAAAGCGTGGAGTGATATTCGTACTGGATCACCTGCAGGAAATACAGGCGCGCGATCAGCACGCAGATGAGAACCAGGATGGCCGCTGCACCGACCACGACGCGGCTGCGCACGGTGCGCGCGTCTTTCTCGTGGTCCTTGAGGCGAATCGGCTGGGACATCGGCTGGTTTGCGGCCTATTTGTGATAAGGGTGCCCGGACAGCACGGTCCAGGCGCGATACAGCTGTTCACCGATAAGTATCCGTACCAGCGGGTGAGGCAAGGTCAGCGGCGACAGCGACCAGCGCTGCTCGGCACGGGCGCAGACTTCCGGCGCCAGCCCCTCGGGGCCACCGACCATGAAGTTCACCGTGCGCGAGTCCAGGCGCCAGCGATCCAGTTCCACCGCCAACTGCTCGGTGCTCCAGGGCTTGCCGTGCACTTCCAGGGTAACGATGCGCTCCCCCGGACCGACCTTGGCCAGCATCGCTTCGCCTTCCTGGCGGATAAAGCGGGCCACGTCAGCGTTCTTGCCGCGGGTATTGAGCGGAATTTCGACCAGGTCCAGTGCCAGCTCGGCGGGCAGACGCTTGGCATATTCATGCCAGCCTTCTTCCACCCACTTGGGCATGCGCGAACCCACCGCGATCAGACGCAGACGCATGGCCCAGGCTTATTCGTTGCCAGGGGTGTGGTGCGCAGCGCTGGCGGCACGGCTCTGCTCGGCACCCTGCCACAGGCGTTCCAGGTCGTAGAACTGGCGCGCGGCAGCGGTCATCATGTGCACCACGACGGTGTCCAGGTCCAGCAGCACCCAGTCGCTGTCGCCCGCGCCTTCTTCGCCCAGTGGCTTGACGCCCTTGGCCTTGACCAGCTCGCGCACCTTTTCGCGCATGGCGCTGATCTGGCGGTTGGAGGTACCGGTGGCGATCACCATGAAGTCGGTGATGCTGTTCTTGTCACGCACGTCGATGACCAGGATGTCCTGAGCCTTGACGTCTTCGAGGGCGAGCTGGGTCAGCTCGACGATTTCTTCAGCGGGGATTGCTTGCTTATTGCTCATAAAAAAACTCGTTCAGTTCAATTGGACGCACGGTACAGCCCGTGCGCCTCGATGTAGGCCAATACTGCGTCGGGCACCAGGAAACGTACCGACTTGCCGCTGGCCAGCAGTTGACGGATCTGGGTGGCCGACACCGCGAGCGGTGCCTGCCAGACGAAAGTAATCTGCCCGCAGGCCCCCTTGAGGGCTTGCGGGTCGCTGATGGAACGCGCCGCCACCAGGTTGCGCAGGGCATCCGGCAGCTCGGTGTCCGCATCAGGTCGCTGCAACACGACGATGTGGCAGTGTTGCAGCAGTTCTTCCCAGCGGTACCAGGAGGGCAAGCCACAAAAGGCATCCCACCCCAGCAGCAGGAGCAACTGGTCCTGCGGGTCGAGCTCGGCACGCATCGACACCAGCGTGTCGAGGGTGTACGACGGTTTGTCGCGCGCCAGTTCACGGTCATCCACGGTCAGGGGCGCCAGCCCCTCTACTGCGGCCCGCACCATGGCCAGGCGCTGCTCGGCCGATACCTGCGGCTGGTCGCGATGCGGCGGCCGGGCGCTGGGCACCAATCGCAGATCGTCCAGGCCCAGGGCCTCGACCACTTCCACGGCGCCGCGCAGATGACCGATATGCACCGGGTCGAAGGTACCGCCCAGCACGCCGATTCGACGTGCAGTGCGCGATTGTACAGCGTAGGGACCGGGCCGGTTCGGTGCGGTCAACTCAGACCGGCTCCTGGCCGCGCAACTGGCCATCGCCGATCACCACGTATTTCTCGCAGGTCAGGCCTTCGAGGCCCACCGGGCCGCGGGCGTGGATCTTGTCGGTGGAAATGCCGATCTCGGCACCCAGGCCATATTCGAAACCATCGGCGAAACAGGTCGGCGCGTTGACCATCACGGACGCGGAGTCGACTTCGGCAACGAAGCGACGGGCATGGCCCTGCTGCTCGGTGACGATCGCATCGGTGTGATGGGAGCCATGCTGGTTGATGTGTTCGATGGCTTGGTCCAGGCCGTCGACCACTCGAATGGACAGGATGGCGGCCAGGTACTCGGTGTTCCAGTCTTCTTCGCTGGCCGGTACGGCTTCGATCAGGTCGCGGGTGCGCGGGCAACCGCGCAGCTCGACGCCTTTCTCGCGGAACTGCGCCGCCATCGGCGGCAGGAAACTCGCCGCCACCGACTGGTCGACCAGCAGCGTTTCCATGGCGCCGCAGATGCCGTAGCGATAGGTCTTGGCGTTGAAAGCGATCCGTTGCGCCTTGGCCAGGTCGGCGCCTGCGTCGACGAACACATGGCAGATGCCGTCCAGGTGCTTGATCACCGGCACCTTGGCATCACGACTGACCCGCTCGATCAGCCCTCGCCCGCCCCTTGGCACGATGATATCGACGTACTCGGGCATGCTGATCAGCGCGCCGACCGCGGCGCGGTCGGTGGTGTCCACGACCTGTACCACGGCGGCGGGCAAGCCGGCTTCGGCCAGGCCGCGCTGGATGCAGGTGGCGATGGCACGATTGGAGTGGATGGCCTCGGAGCCGCCACGCAAAATGGTGGCGTTACCCGATTTCAGGCACAGGCTGGCCGCGTCTATGGTCACGTTGGGCCGCGACTCGTAGATGATGCCGACCACACCCAGCGGCACGCGCATCTTGCCGACCTGGATGCCCGAGGGCCGGTAGCTCATGTCGCGGATCGCCCCGACCGGATCCGGCAGACTGGCCACCTGGCGCAGGCCGACGATCATGCCGTCGATACGCGCAGGGGTCAGCGCCAACCGCTCGAGCATGGCCGCGTCCAGGCCATTGGCGCGACCGGCTGCCAAATCCTGCTCGTTGGCGGCAACCAGTTCGGCACGGGCGCTGTCCAAGGCACTGGCCGCCGCCTGCAGGGCGCGATTCTTCTGCGCGGTGCTGGCACGGCCAATGACCCGCGAGGCTTCACGGGCAGCGCGACCCAGGCGGGTCATGTAGTCAAGAACGGACTCGGTCATGGTCTCTGTGGTCTTGGCAAAGAGGAAAGCGGCTGATTATAGCTGTCACGTACGCCCACTAACAGCGGTGACGGGCGGATGGTCGAAAACACCTCTTTAAACATATGTCCGCGGGCCTCACCGATGTGCAATTGCTATCATCCACCGCGACACCGAATGGACCCCGTTATGTTCAACCCGTTGCCCGATGCCTTTTTCGACACCGACGCGCAATCCCTCGCCCTTGCACTGCTGGGCAAGGTGATCCGCCACCGTCAGGGTCCGTACTGGTTGTCGGCGCGCATCATCGAAACCGAGGCGTACTACGTCACGGATCGCGGCAGCCATGCATCGCTGGGTTATACCCACAAACGCCGCGCGCTGTTCCTCGAAGGCGGGCACATCTATATGTACTACGCCCGTGGCGGCGACTCGCTGAACTTCAGCGCGCAGGGTCCGGGCAACGCGGTACTGATCAAGTCCGCCTACCCTTGGCTCGACGCACACACCGGCGACGATGCCTTCGCCCGGATGCAGCTCAACAACCCCGACGCCAGCGGCCTGCCGCGCCCGGCCCAGCGCCTGTGCGCTGGGCAGACCCTGCTGTGCAAGGCCCTGGGGCTGAAGGTACCGGTGTGGGACGCCCAGCGCTTCGACACTGAACAGCTGTTCGTCGACGACGTCGGCGCCGATGTCCCGCACATCCTGCAGACCACGCGCCTGGGTATTCCCCTAGGCCGCGACGAACACCTGCCGTACCGCTTCGTGGATGCCGGCTATGCCCGGTTCTGCACGCGCAACCCCCTGCGTCGCGGCCAGACAGACGGCCGCGATTACTTCTCGATCTTTCAAGGAACCTGACTCATGGGCGAATGGCTGGACAGTCTGACAGGCTGGCTGACGCTGCATCCACAGTGGCTGGGGGTGGCAATCTTCGCCATCGCCTGCATCGAATGCCTGGCGATCGCCGGCATCGTCGTACCCGGCACCGTGGTGTTGTTCGCTGTGGCCGTACTGGCCGGCAACGGCGCGTTGTCGCTCAGTGAGACACTGATGCTGGGCTATGCCGGCGGCCTTCTCGGCGACGCCATCTCGTACGCTCTGGGTCGACGGTTTCAACAGAGCATCCGTGGCCTGCCGCTGCTGCGCACGCACCCGCAATGGCTGGAAACCGCAGAAGGCTACTTCCATCGCTATGGCGTGGCGAGCCTTCTGATCGGGCGCTTCATCGGCCCGTTGCGGCCGATGCTGCCCATGGTCGCCGGCATGCTGGAAATGCCGTTGCCGCGCTTCATCCTGGTCAGCCTGGTGGCGGCCGCCGGTTGGTCGGTGGCCTATCTGCTGCCGGGCTGGGCGACGGGCGCCGCTTTCCGCCTGCCGCTGCCCGAGGACTTCTGGCCACAGGCCGGTATCGTTGCAGCCTGCATCGCCCTGCTGATGGGCCTGAGCCTGCATGCCACCTGGCGCGATCGCAGACGCGGCACGCTGCTCATCGCCCTCGCCTCGCTGATCATGCTGATTGCCCTGTTCTTCGGCTTCCCGCACCTGAGCGCGCTGGACAACGGCCTCAAGGCGCTGGTCCAGGAGCATCGCAGTGAGGCGGCGGAAACCTTTGTGGTGCTGGTCACGCGCATCGGTGATTTCCGCACTCAGTTCATGGTGGCCGGACTGCTCACCGCGCTGCTGCTGATCACCCGGCAATGGCGTCAGGCGCTGTTCGCCTGCGCGACCATGCTGATCACGGCGCTGCTCAACGGCTCGTTGAAACACCTGGTCGCCCGGCAGCGGCCCGACGTGCTGCTCGAACCGCTGACCACGTTCAGCATGCCCAGCGGGCATAGCTCGGCGGCCTTTGCCTTCTTTCTGAGCCTGGCCATACTCGCCGGGCGTCGGCAGACACCGCGCATGCGCCTGGTGTGGGTCATTCTGGCAAGCATTCCGGCGCTGTCGATTGCGTTGTCGCGGGTGTACCTGGGCGCGCATTGGCCGACCGACATCATTGCCGGCAGCATGCTGGCCTGCTTCGTCTGCGCTTCGTGCCTGGCGGCCGTGGAATATCGCCAGCCGCTGCCGGCGATGCCGTTGCGTGTCTGGTGGCTGGTGGTACCGGCGTGCGCGTTGCTGCTGGGCTTTTTTGCGGTGCACGGGCTGCCGTCGGCACTCGAAGGGTATCGCTACATGTAACCAGGCGCACCCGGCGCGCTGGGCCTGTTCGTCCCAGGCCTGTCCGTCTCAGACCAAGGCGTCGCCCTGCAGGCTGTCGAGCAGGGCCTGGATCGCCACCAGGCGCAGGCCTGGGTCGCTTTCGGCGAGCAGCTGTTCTTTCTCCTGCTCGGTGAACGGCAGCAGATAGGCCAACTGGTTGCCCAGCGATTGCTGGCCCTGAGCGCCGGCGGTCATGCCCAGCGCCGCCACCATCGGGTGCTCGGCCAAGGCCAGCAACAGTGCCTGCAGGTCGGCATGCGCATCGGCCAGCGGTCGGTCCGCCTGCTCTTCCAGCCAGTGCACGTCTGCCGTCAGCAATTGATCGCGTTGCACATGGGTGGCCTCGACACGGAAACGCCGAGCGCCCTGCACGCGGATACCCAACAGACCGTTGTCTTGCTGCTGGAAATCGGTGATCAGCGCTTCGCAGCCGACTGCGGCGTGTTCGCTGGGTGCCTGGCCCACTTCGCGCCCGGCCATGATGCCGACCACGCCAAAGCCGGCGCCCTGCTTCATGCAGCGCCCGATCATGTCCAGGTAGCGCGCTTCGAATAGCTGCAGATCCAGCACGCAACCGGGGAACAGCACGGTATTGAGGGGAAAGAGTGGCAATGTCATGGCTTGTGTCCTCACGCGAATACGCTGATGGCCAGGGGCAGAAAAACGGCGGTACCGACACCCATCAGACTCATGGCCAACGCCGCGAAGGCGCCGGTTTCTTCACTTTCCTGCAACGCCAGCGATGTGCCCACGGCATGCGCGTTGAGGCCCAATGCCATGCCCCGCGCCGCCGGGTGGTCGATGCCCAGCAAAGACAGCAGGCCGGGGCCGAAGATTCCGCCGATGACGCCGGTGATCAGCACGAACACGGCCGCCAGCGCCGCGACGCCGCCGATCTGCTCCGCCACCAGCATGGCGATCGGCGAGGTGACCGACTTGGGCGCCATGGTCATCAGAATCATGTGGTCGGCGCCCAAACCCCAACCCAGCAGCAGGCACAGCACGGTCGCGAACAGGCCGCCCAGGCCCAGGGTAATCAGGGTCGGCCAGAGCAGTTGGCGAATGCGCCGCAGGTTGAGAAACAGCGGCACCGCCAGGGCCACGGTCGCCGGGCCGAGCAGGATGCCGAGAATCTCGGTGCTCTTGCGGTATTCGGCATAGCTGATGCCGCAGCCTACCAGCACCGCAACCAGCAGCAACATGGACAGCAGCACCGGTTGCAGAAAGATCCAGCGGGTTTTTTCGTAGCCGGCGAGCACCAACTGGTAGGCGCCCAGGGTGATGCCGATGCCGAACAGCGGATGGTGGATGACCGCCTGCAGGGTGCCTTGCCAGTCCAGCATCATGGTTGCACCGGGTGATCATGCCGACGCCTGCGAATCAACCGCTGCATCAACCAACCGACGAACACGGTAGAGACCGTGACGGAAATCACCAGCGAGCCGACGATGGCCCAGAAGTCATCGGCGATCTGCTGGGCATAGACCATCACGCCCACCGCAGGTGGCACCAGCAGCAGCGGCAGGTAGCGCAGCAGGCTGTTGGCCGCCAGGCCCAGGGGTTCGCCGACCTCGCCACGTACCATGAGGTAGATGAGCAGCAGCACCAGGCCGATGATCGGACCGGGCAACACGGGCAGCAACAGATGATTGAGGGCCGTGCCCAGCAGCTGGAACAGGACCAGCCAGGTCAAACCGCGTAGCAACATTGCAGGTCTCCTTCGCAAGCCAGGCATTATAAGCCCCCAAGGCATGCCCCAGGGTGATGCAAGATGGCGCACCCCCATGATCGGACCCGGCAACGGTACACCCATCCGACAGTCGTCCGGCTCTGGCCTTAAAAGCGCCCTGCATCTGTTGTGCACCCTGGCATCTGCGGCATACTCGGCGCCTCAATCGCCCGGACCCCGTCATGCGCCCTCTCGCCCCCCTCGCCCTTTCGTTGTTGATCGCCGCTTGCGGAGATGGCGAGCCACTGTCGCCGCCCGACGCGCGACTGCCCGATGGCGGTCGCTACCGCGGAGAGGTGGTCAATGGGCTGTTGCAGGGTCAGGGCCGTGTCGACTATCCCAATGGCAGCGGCTACGCCGGGCAGTTCAAGGACGGCCAGTGGCAGGGTCAGGGCCAGTGGCATGGGCGCAACGGCGAGGTCTACACCGGCGGCTTCGATCATGGCCTGTTCCATGGCCAGGGCACCCTGATCGCTCGCGGCACCACCTACACCGGCGGCTTCGTCAAGGGTCGGCGCCAGGGCGAAGGGACCTTCAAGGAAGCCGGCGTGGCGTACCGCGGCGGGTTCAAGGAAGACCAGTATTCGGGTGCCGGGCACATCGAACTCGACGACGGCAGCCAGTACCAGGGCTGGTTCGCCCACGGCAAGCCCAATGGCGAAGGCACCCGCAGCGATGCCGCAGGCAACCAGTTCAGCGGCACCTTCGTCAATGGCCTGCTCGAAGGCCACGGCACGTTCAGCAATGCCGACGGCGATCAGTACATCGGCAACTTCCACCTCAACCAGCTGCATGGTCGCGGCCGCTACGAAAACGCCGCAGGCGATGTGTGGATCGGCACGTTCAAGGAAGGCGTACTCAGCGGCAAGGGCGAGATGTTCGCCAGCGACGGCAGCCACTACAAGGGCGAGTTCGCCGATTGGCGCTTCAGTGGCAAGGGCTGGCTGGCGCTGGCCGACGGCAGCATCTACAGCGGCACCTTCGAGAACGACACCTACCAGGGCCAGGGCAGCCTGACCCTGAAGGACGGCAGCAGCCAGGTCGGCTATTGGCTCAATGGCCAGCGTATCCGTGATGCGCAAGGTCATCTGTTGCCCGATCCGCTGGAACTGGGGCTGCTCAATCAGGGGCAACTGCTGGAACAAGCGCTCGCGGCAATCCCGCAGTCCACTGCAGCGATCGAGCTTTACAGCCTGGCGCTGGCTGGCGACGGCAAGCAAAGCGTGTTCATGCGCGAAGCCGACTACGTCTCCGGCATGCTCGCCAGTCGTTTTGGCGCGGTCGGACAGATCACCCTGGCCAACCACCGCGATCATCTGGCCGATCGGCTGATGGCCAGCCGCGAGACCCTCAGCCGCAGCGTGCAGACGCTGGCCGCGCGCAGCGGCCCGGAAGACCTGGTGTTCATCTACCTGACCAGTCACGGCACCAGCGAACATGAACTGGTGCTCGATCAGCCACGCCTGCAGTTGGGCGACCTGCCGGCCGATGAACTCGCCGCAGTGCTGGCGCCGCTCAAGGGCCGCGACAAGGTGGTGGTCATCTCGGCTTGCTATTCGGGCGGATTCATCCCCGCGCTCAGGGACGAGAAAACCCTGGTCATGACCGCTTCGCGGGCCGACCGGGTGTCTTTCGGCTGCTCCGAAGAAGCCGACTTTACCTATTTCGGCGACGCCTTGTTCGCCCAGGCCTTCAACCAGACGGACGACCTGCAGCAGGCTTTCGAACTTGCCAGCCGGCACGTTGCCGAACGGGAGATCGCCGATAATTACGAAGCCTCGCAGCCGCAGATCTGGGCGCCCAAAGGGGTCCTCGCGCATTGGCAGCGATTGCGCCAACAACAGGCCAAGCGGGCGCTGCTCGACGCCGCCACGCCTGACAACAAGCAATAGGGCATCTGCTTCACGCTGCCTGTATCAAGGGAGACATTGCATGTACTTGACGCCGCAGCACATCCTTCTGGCCGGCGCCACCGGCCTGACCGGCGAGCATTTGCTCGACCGCCTGCTCGCCGAGCCGACCGTGCAACGGGTCCTGGCCCCCACCCGGCGCCCTCTGGCCGAGCACGCGCACCTGGACAACCCGGTGGGGCCACTGCTGGCCTTGCTGGCGGATCTGCAGGGCCCGGTGGACATCGCTTTCTCGTGCCTGGGCACGACCATCAAGCAGGCCGGCTCGCAAGAGGCGTTTCGCGAAGTCGACCACCAGCTCATCGTCGCCTATGCCCAGCGTGCCCGCGAACTGGGTGCACGTCACTTCCTGCTGATCAGCGCCATTGATGCAGACCCGCAATCCTCGGTGTTCTACAACCGCGTCAAGGGTGAGACCGAGCAGGCGCTGCGTGCCCAGGGCTGGCCGCAACTGACCATCGCCCGGCCGTCGGTGCTGATCGGCGACCGCGTCGAAGCACGCCTGGCCGAGCGCATTGCCGGGCCTTTGTCGAAGCTGATTCCGGGCAAGTACCACGGCATCGAAGCGCTGCAACTGGCGCGCGCCCTGTGGCGCCTGGCGCTCGAAGAGCAGGACGGCGTGCGCGTGGTGGAGTCGGACGAGCTGCGGCGCCTGGGCAAATAGCCCGCAGCCGGCGCGTCAGTCGTCGCTGCCGTGGTGGTGCTCGCCCCAGCGCGGCAGCATGTCCTGAGGAATATCCAGCAGGTTGAGCACCCGTGCGACGACGAAGTCGATCAGGTCGTCGATGGTCTGCGGCTGGTGATAGAAGCCCGGCGCTGCCGGCAGGATCACCGCGCCCATCTGCGACAGCTTGAGCATGTTCTCCAGATGGATGGTCGAGAACGGTGCCTCGCGCGGCACCAGGATCAACTGCCGACGTTCCTTGAGCGTTACATCGGCAGCGCGCTCGATGAGGTTGTTGCAGGCGCCGCTGGCGATGGCCGACAGGGTGCCGGTCGAGCACGGCACCACCACCATGGCGCTGGGCGCGCCGGAGCCCGATGCCACCGGCGACATCCAGTCTTCTTTGCCATACACGCGGATCTGTCCGGCGGACGCCCCGGTGTACTCGTTGAGAAAGGCCTGCATGGCCTGGGGCTTGGCCGGCAAGCTGACGTCCGTTTCCGTGGCCAGCACCAGTTGCGCGGCCTTGGAGATGAGGAAATGCACCTCGCGGTCTTCGCGCACCAGGCAGTCGAGCAGGCGCAAGCCGTACTGCGCGCCCGACGCGCCGGTCATGGCCAGGGTGATCCGCTGCGGGCCGCTCACTTGAGGGCCTCCGCCAGTTTCAGATGCAGGCCGCCGAAACCGCCGTTGCTCATGATCACCACGTGGGTGCCTGGCCGTGCCTGGCTCTTGACCCGCTCGATGATGGCTTCCAGCGAATCGGCGACGATGGCCGGAACCGGGCACTGGGCAGCCGTGGCGGCCAGATCCCAGCCCAGGTTGGGCGGCGCATACCAGATGACCTGATCGGCATCGCGGACACTCTCGGGCAGGCCGTCGCGGTGCGCGCCCAGCTTCATGGAGTTGGAGCGCGGCTCGATCACGGCGATCAACGCTGCATCGCCAATGCGCTTGCGCAAGCCGTCCAGGGTAGTGGCGATAGCCGTGGGGTGGTGGGCAAAGTCGTCATAGAGGGTAACGCCCTGCACTTCGGCCACCCACTCCATGCGCCGCTTGACGCTCTTGAACGCGCACAGCGCCTCGATACCCAACGGCGCGACCACGCCCACGTGGCGGGCAGCAGCCAGCGTTGCCAAGGCGTTGGCCACGTTATGCTGGCCGGTCAGCGGCCACTCCACGGTGCCCTGCACGACACCTTCGAAGGAAACCTCGAAGCGCGACCCATCCGCACTGAGCAGGTTTGCCTGCCACTGGCCGTTCTCCCCCGTGGTCTGTACCGGTGTCCAGCAACCCATCTCGATCACTCGGCCCAGTGCCGGCTCGGTGGTGGGGTGGATCACCAGGCCCTCGCTGGGCACGGTTCGAATCAGGTGGTGGAACTGGCGCTCGATGGCGGCCAGGTCGGGGAAGATGTCGGCATGATCGAATTCCAGATTGTTGAGAATCGCCGTGCGCGGACGGTAGTGGACGAACTTGGAACGCTTGTCGAAGAACGCACTGTCGTACTCGTCTGCCTCGACCACGAAGAACGGCGTCTGCCCCAGGCGCGCCGACACCGCGAAATTCTGCGGCACGCCGCCGATCAGGAAGCCGGGCGCCATGCCCGCATGCTCCAGCACCCAGGCCAGCATGCTGCTGGTGGTGGTCTTGCCGTGGGTACCGGCCACGGCCAGCACCCAGCGTCCCTGCAGCACGTGGTCGGCCAGCCACTGCGGCCCCGATACATAGGGCAAGCCCTTGTTCAGGACATGCTCGACCGCCGGGTTGCCGCGCGACAGGGCATTGCCGATCACCACCAGGTCAGGCGCAGGTTCCAGCTGGGCAGCGTCGTAACCCTGGGTCAGCTCGATGCCCTGAGCCTGCAGCTGGGTACTCATGGGCGGATAGACATTGGCGTCCGAACCGGTGACACGGTGCCCCAGTTCCTTGGCGAGCACTGCCAGGGAGCCCATGAAGGTGCCGCAGATACCGAGAATGTGAATGTGCATGATTGGCCTCGTAAAACGTCGAGGCAGGGTAGCGTAGGGTAGGAAAAATCGCATCCTTTGATTGGTGATCCTTGCTCTTCGGCCTGCTGTTTACAGGTGTTTCAAGGCGCCGTGCTCGCCTTTGTTCTACGCTTACTGGGCGCCACGGCGCGTCCTCCACAGAACCACAACAGCAGGAGACACCCCATGCGTTACGCACACCCGGGCACCGAAGGCGCCAAGGTCGAATTCAAGGCCAAATACGGCAACTATATCGGCGGTGAGTTCGTCGCGCCGGTGGACGGCAATTACTTCACCACCACCTCGCCAGTCAACGGCCAGCCCATTGCCGAATTTCCCCGTTCCAACGCCAAGGATATCGACAAGGCGCTGGACGCCGCCCACGCTGCCGCCGACGCCTGGGGCGCGACCTCGGTGCAGGCCCGCTCGCTGGTCCTGCTGAAGATCGCCGACCGTATCGAACAAAACCTGGAAACCCTGGCCATCACCGAAACCTGGGACAACGGCAAGGCTATCCGCGAAACCCTGAACGCCGACATTCCGCTGGCGGCCGATCATTTCCGCTACTTCGCCGGCTGTCTGCGCGCCCAGGAAGGCAGCGCTGCCGAGATCGACGGCAACACTGTCGCCTACCACATCCATGAACCGCTGGGCGTGGTCGGGCAGATCATCCCGTGGAACTTCCCGATCCTGATGGCGGCGTGGAAGCTCGCCCCGGCACTGGCCGCCGGCAACTGCGTGGTGCTCAAGCCGGCCGAACAGACGCCGCTGGGCATCACCGTGCTGATGGAACTGATCGGTGACCTGCTGCCACCGGGCGTGCTCAACGTGGTCCAGGGTTTCGGCAAGGAAGCAGGCGAAGCCCTGGCCACCAGCAAGCGCATCGCCAAGATCGCCTTCACCGGTTCGACGCCGGTGGGCTCGCACATCATGAAGTGCGCCGCCGAGAACATCATTCCCTCGACCGTGGAACTGGGCGGCAAATCGCCGAACATCTTCTTCGAAGACATCATGCAGGCCGAGCAGACCTTTATCGAGAAGGCCGCCGAAGGGTTGGTGCTGGCCTTTTTCAACCAGGGCGAGGTGTGCACCTGCCCTTCCCGCGCGCTGGTGCAGGAATCCATCTACCCGGCCTTCATGAAGGAAGTCATGAAGAAGGTCGAGCAGATCAAACGCGGCGATCCGCTGGACACCGACACCATGGTCGGCGCCCAGGCGTCGGAGCAACAGTTCGACAAGATTCTGTCCTACCTGGAGATCGCCAAGAGCGAAGGCGCCGAGCTGCTGACCGGTGGCCAGGTGCAGAAACTTGAAGGTGCCCTGTCGACCGGCTATTACATCCAGCCGACCCTGCTCAAGGGCACCAACAAGATGCGTGTCTTCCAGGAAGAAATCTTCGGCCCGGTGGTCAGCATCACCACCTTCAAGGACGAAGCCGAAGCCCTGGCCATCGCCAACGACACCGAGTTCGGCCTGGGCGCCGGGGTCTGGACCCGCGATATCAACCGCGCCTGGCGCATGGGCCGTGGGATCAAGGCCGGGCGTGTCTGGACCAACTGCTACCACCTGTACCCGGCGCACGCCGCGTTCGGCGGTTACAAGAAATCCGGTGTAGGCCGCGAGACGCACAAGATGATGCTCGACCACTACCAGCAGACCAAAAACCTGCTGGTCAGCTACGACATCAACCCACTGGGCTTTTTCTGACCCAAACGGCGGCGCAGGGACGCTCCGGCGTCCGTCGCCTACCGCTGCGAACACGGGATGTTGCGCACGCCCGGCGCGCGACCGTTCGTCGGTTTGCCCGGCGTGACGAGCCTGCCCAACAAACCTGCCTCACCCATCGGTATACTGCGCGGATTCTTCACGACCGGATCCGCACAGGTACCTCCCATGGAATTCAGCTTCATCGACCTCATCCTGCACCTGGATGTGTACCTCAACATGCTGGTGACCCAGTACGGCACCTGGGTCTACGCGATCCTGTTCCTGGTGATCTTCTGCGAAACCGGCCTGGTGGTAATGCCTTTCTTGCCTGGCGACTCGCTGCTGTTCATCGCCGGCGCGGTGGCGGCAGGCGGCGGCATGGACCCGTTCCTGCTCGCTGGCCTGTTGATGACCGCCGCCATCCTTGGCGACAGCACCAACTACATCGTCGGGCGTACCGTGGGCGACAAGCTGTTCAGCAACCCGGACTCGAAGATCTTCCGCCGCGATTACCTGGACCAGACTCACGCCTTCTATGCCCGCCACGGCGGCAAGACGGTAACCCTGGCGCGGTTCCTGCCGATCCTGCGCACCTTCGCCCCGTTCGTGGCTGGCGTTGGCAAGATGCACTACCCGCGCTTTCTGGGCTTCAGTGTGCTGGGCACGGTGTTGTGGGTCGGTGGTCTGGTGACCCTGGGTTACTTCTTCGGCAACATGCCGTTCATCAAGCAGAACCTGACCCTGCTGATCGTCGCGATCATTCTGATTTCGCTGCTGCCGATGATCGTCGGCTTGCTGCGCAGCCGCACGGCCCGCACCGCACCGACGCGCTGAGCCCATGTGGTCGTACAAGGCCTGGCGGCGACAGCGAACCCTGAACCGCCACCGTATCGATGAATCGCTGTGGCGGGCGGTGCGTGCCGAGCTGCCGATCCTCGACGGCCTCGATGCCCGGCAGGACCTCCGTTTGCGCGAGGCCTGCGTGCTGTTCCTGCAGGCCAAGACCTTGACCTGCCTGCCCGGCGTCGAACTCGACGACCGGGCGCGCCTGCACCTGGCGGCACAGGCGCAACTGCCGTTGCTGCAGCTGGGCGATCTGGACTGGTACCACGGTTTCCACGAGATCGTCCTGTACGCCGACGATTTCGTCAGCCCCCAGCGCTACCGCGACCCCAGCGGCGTGGAGCATCAATGGGACGGCGAGCACAGTGGCGAGGCCTGGCAGCAGGGGCCGGTGATTCTCGCCTGGTCGGGTGTGGCAGCCAGCGGCGGCTGGGATGGCTACAACCTGGTCATCCACGAACTGGCGCACAAGCTCGACATGCTCAATGGCGACGCCAATGGGCTGCCGCCACTGCATGGCGACATGCGCGTGAGCGACTGGGCCCGCACCATGCAGGACGCCTACGACGACCTCGATCGCCAGCTCGATGCCAATCCTGATGCGCAAACCGCCATCGACCCCTATGCCGCGGAAAACCCGGCGGAATTCTTCGCCGTCACCAGCGAGTATTTCTTCACCGCGCCGGATTTGCTGCACCAGGCCTACCCACAGGTCTACGAGCAGTTGCGCCTGTTCTACCGCCAGGATCCGCTCGAACGGCTCTCGGCCCTCCCCCGACCTGCGTAACGCCGTGACGCGGCTGGCGCCGCTGCTACAGGGACCGCGTTCATCCACGCCGCGTCGGCCGTCGACATCCAATCCCATTCCCCAACGCCGTGCTTGATGGCAAAACCATTCCCTGTAGCAGCGGCGCAAGCCGCGTCGGCGGGCGCCGCATGATGTCACGTGGCCCACGGCGCATATGGCATGCGCCCCTGCAATGTGCCTATAATCGCGCCCACATTTTCGGCCTGCATGGCCTTCAGACTGGCCCAAACCACGGGGGCAACGCCCAATGAGCTACAGCAAGATTCCGGCTGGCAAAGACCTGCCGAACGACATCTACGTCGCCATCGAGATTCCGGCCAACCACGCGCCGATCAAATACGAAATCGACAAGGACAGCGACACGCTGTTCGTCGACCGTTTCATGGCCACGCCGATGTTCTACCCGGCCAACTACGGCTTCATCCCCAACACCCTGGCCGACGACGGCGACCCCCTCGACGTGCTGGTCGTCACGCCTTACCCGGTCACGCCTGGTGCGGTCATCCGCGCCCGTCCGGTCGGCATCCTGCACATGACCGACGACGGCGGCGGCGACGCCAAGGTCATCGCCGTACCGCACGACAAGCTGTCGCAGCTGTATGTCGACGTCAAGGAATACACCGATCTGCCGCCGCTGCTGCTGGAACAGATCAAGCACTTCTTCGAGAACTACAAGGATCTCGAAAAAGGCAAATGGGTGAAGATCGAAGGCTGGGGCAACGCAGACGCCGCCCGCGCCGAAATCACCAAGTCGGTCGCCGCGTTCAAGGGCTGAGCCGTCGCTGTACGAAAAACCCCGGCCATGGCCGGGGTTTTTCATGGGCGCTGCAAAGGTATCGGGCGAAAAGAGATTTGCACCGGCGAGCGGCCCTGCGTATTCTTTGGCCCTCACCAGCCCAGGCTGGTCATCAGTTGCAGGCGGTTGCGGCTTACCAAAAGTAAGGCAAGATCGTCGACGAGAAGCCGGCCATAAGCCGGCTTTTTAATGCCCCGAGAAAAGTCCGTAGCGCCTGTTTCGCGGCCACGGACCGCTCCTACCGAACAGCAGCGGAAACACGCTCCCTGTGAAAGCGGTCATCGGCCACGAAGACTCCACCGCGGCCGACCCGACCCTGCCCTCATCACCCCTCGCAGAACCGAATCCGGTTACCGAAGGGGTCATACACCTCCAACAGCCGCCCCCAGCCCTGCTCGACGATCTGCGGACGGCCGTAGCCATAACGCTTGGCCAGCAGTTCATCACGCAACGCTTCGACACCGTGCATCGGCACGAACACGGTCGAGCCCGGTGAGCAATCGCCGTGGTGTTCGGAAAGATGCAACTGCAGACTCCCCCGCTCGACCCCCAGGTACAGCGGCAGGTCGGCCTCGAAGCGATGCTCGAACTCGACCGTGAAACCCAAGAAGTCAAGATAGAACTCGCGGGCCTTGGCTTCGTCGAAAATCCGCAGGATGGGGATGGCCTTGTCGAAACCGATCACCGCTGAGGCAGTCGGTGCCAGGGTGGCCGAAGCGGTGTTCCAGTCCTTGTGCCCCAACTGCCGTGCAACCATTTCCAGGGCGGTGGAATGCGATACGTCGTGACCCTGCGCCTGCAGTGCGACGCGCAGCGTCTTGGCCATCTGCTTGGCGTGCTCGATTGAAAACATGACAACTCCCGAGTCGATGCATGCTGGTGCTCGCGTTGCCAGGCCTCGACCATCAAGAGAGGTGTGAAGGCGTGAGGGTGCAACAATGCTTTCACCTTTCCTTGCGGAGCGAGCGGCGGGCAGCATGGGCCGCCGCCGATGTTAGCGCAAAGCGTCGAAGGGGTCACCACGAGACACTCTCGCCACTGGAAAATCCCGTTTTTCAGACACGATTAAAAGGCCGGCATGGCCATCGAAAATATCGTGACTGGGGCGTGGGCAACCGGCGTGAAAAAACCCGTGTGCAGGAATTTTCAGACCCGCCGACTCGCATTCATGGGGATATCGTTGTGGGTGATTGGCGAGGGCTGCGATGACAGGCTCATGCGTGCGAACGGTGCGTGCCCGAGTGTAAAAATCCTTTCAAACCAAGCCTGTTCCGCCTCGATTGACCATGCCCTGGCGCGCTGCTAACTCTTAGGACAGCGACACCGACCGTCAGTTTTCCTTCGAGGCGCTATCCATGAATACAGCCACGACCGCCCTACCCCCGGCCTTGCCGCCAGAGGCTTCGAGCACCCGCTCGATCGCCGCTGCGCTGTCGCACCAGAGCATTCACAACCTGGAGCGCTATTACGATCATTGGGCTCGCCACTATGACGCCGACGTCGAGGCCGAGGCCTATTGCGGGCCGACGATGGTCGTCGACTTGCTCGATGCCGTGGCTCAGCGAGGCAACCTCGGTCACGACAGTCGCGTGCTCGATGCCTGCTGCGGCACCGGCCTGGTCGGACGCACCCTGCAGGAGCGCGGCTATCGGCAGATCAGCGGCTGCGACCTGTCCCGGCCCATGCTCGACCAGGCTCAGGCTTCCCGGGCCTACCAGCATCTGCACAGCCAGATAGACCTGACCCAGCCGTTGCCACCGGCCCTGCTTCGGCACTTCGACGCGGTAGTCTGCTGCGGCGCCTTCATTCCCGGGCACCTGCCTGCCTCCGCACTGCGTGGCCTGGTCGCCATGACCCGGCCTGGCGGCGTGGTGGTGCTGAGTGTTCGCGAGACTTACTTCGACACCGCCGGCTTCGAGCCGTTGTTGCAAAGCCTGGGGCGCGAGCAGGGACTCGTCGTGCTCGAAGCCCGGATGTCGGCCCGCTACCTGCAAAACGCGCGCGCCCACTACCTGGCCTTGTACGTCGCATGAACGGGGTCTACGACATGCCGATTCTTCCTGTCATCTCCCTGGCGCAACTGGCGGCACGTGAGCCTGGGGCAATTACGCAACTGAGCGCAGCGTGCGCCGACGACGGCTTCTTCTATCTGGTGGATCACGGGCTTCCGGCCGCGTTGATCGAGCGCTACCTGAGTGCCGCCGAGGCGTTCTTCGCGCTGCCAGAGCCGGTCAAGCAGCGCTTCGGCCATGCTCACCAGCCCGGCTACCCGCACACCGCACGGGGTTACGTCGGGGCCTATGGCGAAACGCTGCATCCCGATGCAGGCCCAGACAACAAGCAGCACCTGGACTGGGGCATCGACCGGCCCGGTGGCGCGCCGTTCAGCGGGCCGAGCCTGCTGCCCGACGACGAGCTCGCGCCTGGTCTGAACGCTTGCGCCTACGCCCTGCAGGACAACGTCATGGAACAGGTGTTTCCCCAGCTGCGCCGAGCCATCACCAGCGCCTTGCAGCTGCCAGCGCAGGCGTTCGATGCGCACTTCCGTCAGCCAACCCTGATCCAGCGCGCTTCATATTATCCAGCCGGGGCGGGAACGGCCGGCAAACATACCGACAACGGCTTTCTCACCCTGCTGATCCAGCAACCCCTGCCGCAGCCTTCACTGCGCATCTACAGCCGTGGCCAGTGGGTCGACGTGCCGTGCCTGGAGGGCGCGGTACTGGTCAATCTGGGCGACATGCTGCAGCGCTGGACCAACGAGCGCCTGGTCAGCACCGCGCATCAGGTCCTGCATCGTCAGCCGAGCCCACGGGTGTCACTGGCGTTTTTCATCTACCCGGATATCGACGCGATCATCGCACCCATCGGCGGCGGGCCAAGCTTCTCCACGGCCGAGGTGATGCTGGAGAACTTCGATTCGATCTGGGTACGCAAGCAGGGCGCTGGAAGGGCCCGCCAACTGGTTTGAACACACAAGGATTGGTTCGATGACCCCCTCTATCGGTTTTATCGGCGCAGGCAACATGGGCCGCCCATTCGTTCGCGCATTGCTCGACAACGGCTTCACAGTGACCGTCCACGACCATGACCCCGGTTGCGAGCGCTGGGTACGCAGCCAAGGTGCGCACTGGGCAGCGACCCCCGCCGCTGCGGCCGAAGGCGCCGCCGTGCTGATCACCTGCCTGCCGCTGCCCAAGCACGTACGCGAAACGATGCTCGGTCACGGCGGCGCCCTGGCTGCCCTGGGCAGTGGCGCGGTATGGATCGACACCTCGACCACCGACTACCACAACACGCTGGATATCGCCCGACTGGCCGGGCAGCGCGGGGTCATGAGCCTGGAAGCACCGGTCAGCAACCTCTCGCACATGGGCGTGGACTTCAACAACGTCTGCTTCTATGTCGGCGGCGAGCAAGCGGCGTGCGACATCGCGCGCCCGGTGCTGGACGCGATGGGCCAACACACGCTTCACGTCGGCGCCATTGGTCACGGCCAGTCGGTCAAGCTACTGACCAACCTGTTGTTCTACGGCGCCACGCTGGCGTGGGGCGAGCTGTTGCTGGTGGCACAGAACCAGGGCCTGGACCTGCGCTGGCTGTGGAACGTGGCGAAGGACTCGCGAGCCGATTGCTTCGTCGTCGACCAGGTCACACCGATGCTCCTCGACGGCAGCTATGACCACTCCTGCACCCTGGAGATCACCGTCAAGGACATGGCCCTGACCGTGGCCCTGGCCGACGAACTCGATGTCGAGCTGCGGCTGGGTCGCTGGATCGAGACGCGCTATCGCCAGGCCGGCAAACGTTATCCGGCCCATGCCAACCACCTCAAGGTGGTGGCGCTGATGGAAACGGAAAACCAGCGCCGCCTGCTGATCGACGGTTTCACCGCGCCCTCCCCCTATGGCGCCGACCGCACCTATCGCCATCCCGGCACCTTTGTCATCGACGCGCGCGGGCGGCACAAGCCCAGCTTGCCGGAACGCTTTCGCTACCCGCTCAGCCATCCCGCCTGCGGTCGCTACGCCCAGTGCCTGCTGGAGGTCATGGCCTGGATCAACCACAACCTCCGGCAGGAGGCATTGCAACTGGGGCGCGCCATGGGCCTGGAGCCGTCGCTGCTCGAGCAGGTGGTCAGCCGCAGTTGCGGCGCCAGCTGGGTGGATGATCACCGCGACCACTACAGGCCGAACCTTGCGCTGCTGCGTGACCTCCCCGAACTGATGGGCTCGCTGCACCTGCCCATGCTGCATCAGCTGAACCTCGCCACCGTCGTCGACCCCGTGAGGCATGCATCATGAAGATCACCCGCCTGCGTATCTACCAGGTCGACCTGCCGCTGGACAAACCCTACGCGCTGTCCGGCGGGCGCCTGCACTACAGCGCGCTGGACAGCACCATCGTGGTGATCGAAACCGACCAGGGGCTGTTCGGAATCGGCGAAAGCTGCCCGTGGGGCGCCTCGTACCTGCCGGCGTTCGCCCTCGGCGTGCGTGCCGGGCTGGCCGAACTGGCACCTCACCTGCTGGGCTGCAACCCGCTCAACCTGAATGCGATCAACCAGGTCATGGACCAGGCACTGCCTGGCCACCCCTACGTCAAGACAGCGATCGACATGGCCTGCTGGGACATTCTCGGGCGCCACAGCAACCTGCCGGTACACGCCCTGCTGGGGGGGCGCCTGAACGCCGAGCTGACCCTGCAGAGCAGCATCCCCACCGCCACGCCCCGGCAAATGGTCGCCGACATGCACCTGGCGCATGCCGAAGGCTATCGGACCCATTCATGCAAGGTCGGATCGGGCGTGGTGGCGGATCTGGCGCGAATCCAGAGCCTGCTCGCCGAGCGCATGAACGGCGATCAGCTGACCTTCGACGCCAATCGTGCCTGGCTGCCGGCACAGGCGGTGGCCGTGATGAACGCCGTCAGGGAGTGCGATGTGCATTTCGAGCAGCCCTGCGAAACCCTGGAACAGTGCCAGCATGTCCGCAGCCTGACGCGGCAGCCGCTGATCCTGGACGAGTGCATTCACGGCGCTGGCGACCTGTACCGCGCCAGCGCCGCGAATACGGCCCAGGCCATCGGCCTGAAGATCGCCCGTGTCGGCGGGCTAACCAAGGCTCGGCAGCTGCGCGACTACTGCATCCAGCAGGGTATCCAGCTGAACATCGAAGACGTCGGCGGCAGCCAGATCGCCGACACCGCGGCCATGCACCTGGCCCTGGCCACCCCCAATCAATACCTGCGCGCCAGCTGGAATGCCTGCCGCCATCACAGCATCGTCACGGCCCTGGGCGGCGTCCACGTGAGCCGCGGCATCGCCCGCCTGGACGACACGCCGGGGCTTGGGCTGACCCTGTGCCCGAACGCACTGGGCGAGGCGGTGGCCATTCATGAATGACTCATTGCCAAGGCCTGCAACCATGCCCCTGGACAGCGGTGACTTCCACCCCGATGCAGGACGCTCGCACAACCTGCCGGGCGCTTTCTACTTCGACCCGAATCACTACGGGCAGGAACTGCAGCAGATTTTCTACCGCACCTGGCAGTACGCCTGTCATGTCTCCAGGCTGGCCGTGGAAGGTGCCTATCTGGTGTGCGAGATCGGCGAGCAAAGCGTGCTGGTGCTGCACGGCCAGGACGGCCAGCTCAGGGCGTTCCACAACGTTTGCCAGCACCGTGCGCATCGCCTGCTCGAAGGCTGCGGACAGCTGCGTGGCGCGATCACCTGCCCCTACCATGCATGGCGCTACGATCACGCCGGCAGATTGCAGAGCGCGAGGCACAGTTGTGACGTGGCAGGCTTCGAACCCGCCCGCGCGCACCTCGCCGGCGTGCGCCTGGAAGTGATGTGTGGCCTGGTCTTCGTCAATCTGGACGCGCACGCCCCACCCCTGGCCAGCCAGCTCGCCGGGCTCGAAGCGCAACTGCGCAGTTTCGCGCCCGCGCCCGAGTCGCTGCACCACAGCTACAGCCATACCTATGCGCTGCGGGCGAACTGGAAGGTCTCGGTGGAAAACTATTCGGAGTGCTATCACTGTCCCGGCTGCCACCCCAGTCTGTCGCACCAGACCCTGGATCTGAGCAGCTACCGGATCGACATCCACCCGGGCTTCCACGCCCACCTGAGCAACGATCAGGGTGCACGGCAAGGCTACGCAACCAACCCTGACGCACCCCGCAGCGGCGAATTCGGTGCCTGGTACGTCTGGCCGAACCTGTGCATCGAGGTCTATCCGGGCGGCTACATGAACCTGTTGCACCACGTGCCAACGGGCGCGCAGCGCTGTGAGCAGCGTGTGCAGTGGTTCACCCAGAGCCCACACCCCGACCCTCTGGAACAGGCAGTGATCGATTTCGTGGCGGTGGTGCGTGAAGAGGACCTGCCCTTGTGCGAAAGTGTCCAGAAAGGTCTGCACAGCCACGGCTACAGCGGTGGCCGGTTGGTGGTGGACACGGCTCGCAGCGGTTTCAGCGAACATGCCGTGCATGATATTCAGAAGCGGGTGCTGGAAGCACTCGCCGGCCATGGAGCACGCGATGGATAGCCCTTCTTCCGACATCTCCCGACCACCAACCTGGCGGCGCCTGGGCACCCGGCCCACGGTCTTGTGGCTGACGGGCCTGCCCGCTGCCGGCAAGACCACCATCGCCAAGGCTACCCAGGCGGCACTTGCCGCCCTCGGCTATCACTGCCTGGTGCTCGATGGCGACGAACTGCGCCGCGGACTCTGCCGGGACCTGGGCCTGAGCGACGACGACCGGCTGGAACACGTGCGCCGCACCGCCGAGGTCGCACGCCTGCTGTGTGCCGACGGCAGCCTGGTGCTGGTTGCGCTGATTTCACCGCGTATTGCGCACCGGGCCCTGGCGCGGCAGATCGTCGGCGACGAAGCCTTCGTCGAGGTCTTCGTCGATACACCGCTGGCGCTCGCCGAGGCACGCGATCCCAAGGGGCTGTATCGGCAGGCGCGCGCCGGCGCGCTGAACGGTTTCACCGGGATCGATGCCACCTACGAAGCGCCGTCGGCGCCCCACCTCAGGCTAGCCACCGCCAGCATGAGTTGCGCATGCTCGGTGCAGGCCCTGCTCGACTGCCTGCAGCAACGCGCCGCCATAGACTGAAGATCAGGCCAGTACGGGCCGAGGATCGAGCAACAGCTCCTGCAGCCATTGCACCAGCAGTCGGGCTGCCGGCGACAGCGGGTTGGCATGCCACTTGTAGACCCCCAACGCGTCGCCCATGGACCACTGCTTGTCGAACAGGCGCACCAGCCTGCCGTCGGCCAGCATCTGGCGCGTGGTCATTCCCCAGCCCAGGGCCACACCGTGACCTTCCAGGGCTGCCTGCATCATGACCGGGAAACTGTTGAAGCCCATGCCTTGGCTGCCAACGCGAAACGATGCACCGACGCTTTCCAGCCATTGATCCCAGATCACGAAGTCCTGCGCACGGGGTTCGTAATGCAACAGTCGGCACTTGGGCAGATTGTCCAGGCTCAGCCACGGGGCGATGCTCTTGAAGTAGTCGGGGCTGCAGACAGGGAACACTTCATCGGGCGCGCTGAACAACAGCACGTGATCGGCACTGGCCCGGCCCATGGTCTGCACCGCCACGTCGAAACGCTCGCGCTCCTCGCCTATGGCCGCCAGCGTGGAATGCAGCTTGAGCTCGATGTGCGGATGTTTCTGATGAAAGCCGGCCAGCGCCGGCATGAACAGGTAGAACGCTTCCACCAACTGCGACGACAGCACCACGGTGCCGGTCGACGACTGCTGCTGACGCAGCTTTTCGGTTTGCCGAGCGATATCGAACAAGGCGGCTGCGACCGTCTGGCGAAAGCTTTCGCCCGCCTCGGTGAGAAAAACCCCGCGGCTTTTTCGATCGAACAACTGCACGCCCAGGTTCTCTTCGAGGGAGCGAATCTGTCGGCTGATCGCCGTTTGGGTAAGGTGCAGTTCCTCTGCTGCGCGAGAAAAACTCTGCAGCCGGGCAGCAGCTTCGAAGGGAATCAGACTTGATAAAGGCGGCAGTTTGCGCCGGAGGTTTTCCATAACCTGAAGTTGCCCTGTCCTGCGAAATGGTCGTTTCAAACGATGTCACCTTTTGACGCATCATGCAAAGACTGACCGCCGGGGGTTCACCGCATGGAACAGCGACCGCACCTCCACGACACACGCTCGAGCGTGGCACTGATCATCGCGTCGGTGTTCCTGGTGTCTGCTTCCGATGCGCTGATCAAGCTGGGCAGCGCCGACTTCACGGTATGGCAGCTGTACGTGGTGCGTTCTTCGATCGCCATTGTCCTGCTGCTGCTGTGGCTGGGCGCTTCGCGAAGTGCCAGCGTGTGGCGCAACCTGGCCTGCGATCGCTGGATACTCATGCGCAGCACCGCCTTGACCCTGATGTGGATCGCCTTCTACGCGGCGCTGCCGCACATGAGCCTGAGCCTGGCCGCTCTGGCGCTCTACACCGCGCCGCTGTTCATTGCGCTGCTGTCGGCGCTGGTGCTGCGCGAAAAGGTGAGCCCCAGCCGCTGGCTGGCCATCGCCCTGGGTTTCGTCGGTGTGCTGATCATTCTGCGCCCGACGGCTGCGGACTTTTCCGGCATGACCCTGCTGCCGGTGCTGGCCGCCCTGCTCTATGCCGTGGCCGCCGTACTGACCCGCGCCCGCTGCGGCGATCACTCGGCGCTGGCACTGGCGCTCAACCTGAACCTGTGCCTGTGCCTGGTCGGCGCGACGATGCTGCTGGGCCACCAACTGTTCAGTTCGCCCCATCCGCCACTGCCCAGCGACTTTTTGGCTCTGCACTGGGTGGTTCTGGGGCCTGTGCAGTGGTTATTGATGGGCGTGCTCTCGGTCCTCATGGTGCTGATGAGCGCCGGCGTGGCGAGGGCCTATCAGATCGGTCCGAGCGCGGTGGTGGGCGCCTTCGATTACAGTTATCTGCTGTTCGCGATGTTCTGGGGTTTTGTTCTTTTCAAGGAAGTCCCCGATGCAGGCATGGCCCTGGGCATGGGCCTGATTGCCGCATCCGGGGTCTGGGTACTGCGCAGTTGACCAAGGAGCTGGACATGTTGATGCGACCGCTGCGAGTGATCATCTGGGCCGTGTCCAGAAGCCGCTCTACCGCACTCGAACGCTGCGTGATGGAACACCCCGCCGTGCACGTGCTGCACGAGCGGCTGAGTGAACCCTTCCTGATGCAGCACTGGCCCCACAAGTACCGCAGCGTGCTCGACACTCGCCGCAAGACCGGCAACCGGGAGCCTGTCCCGACCTACGGCCAGACCCTGGAGGCACTCGCCCACGGCCCGCTGCCTGCGGGCAAGTCGGTGTTGCTGAGCAAGGAAATCGCCTGGTTCTGCGACTTCGCCCAGATCGACGACGGCTGGCTGCAGCAGTTCAAGCACGTCTTCCTGGTGCGCGAGCCACTGGCGGTCATGCGCTCGCTGTATCGCGTCGGCACGCAGGGCGAAAATACCTGGTTCGATCCCGACGAGTCAGGGTTCGAGGAGCTGCTGGCGCTGTATTGGCGCGTGCAGCGGGCGTGCCCGGCCCAGAGTCTGCTGGCCCTGGAAAGCGATCACGACTTGATGCAAGACGGCCCGGGCGGCTTGAGCACCCTGTGCGACTTCATGGGCATACCCTTCAACGCGGCCATGCTGCAATGGCAAGCGCGAGAAGTGCCCGCCTGGCAGTTTTTCAAGGGCTGGCACGAAGAGGCACAGCGCTCGACCGGTTTCGCCGCAGTGCACCATCCCGACCAGCCCTACCCTGCGGTGGTCGACGAATGCGCAGTCGGTGCGCAACCCACCTGGCGCTTCTTCGCCCTGCTGGCTGGTCGACATCGGCCGGGCAGTCCAGCGGGCCTGCTGCGCAGCCTGCATCGCGCGCCGTCGGCGCAGCTGGATATCGTCCTGTTGCACCGTGGCGAGGAAGATCTCAGCCATCTGCTCTGGAGCATTGCCCAGTTCCCCGAAGTGAACTGCCACGCCCTCGACACGTTGGCACTCATGTTCACGGACGCAGGGAAACTGCCCGAGCTGCATGACCTGGTCGGCCAGCCATTGCTGCTCGCCTGCAGCGAAGCAGACGCTGCCGGTCAGCAGCAGTTGCTCGACCGGCTGGCGGCCCAGGCGTGCGTGATCGGCCTGCTGACCGAAACCGGCTTCCATCTGCTCGATGCCCAGGGCCGGACCGGGCCTTCGCCATTGCCCGCGCCCCAAGCCTGCACGCTGCACCTGCAGCGCTTGCGCGAGCGCAGCCTCGATGACTGGGCGACGTTCAACCATTACAACCAAAGCGCGGCAGCCGTTCCCGATTGGCTGGCCACGTTCAGCGCCGTCGTGGCTGCCGACCCGGATCACATTGCCGTCAGCGATGGACGCGACAGCCTGACCCTGCAGCAGTTGCACGACCGCGCCCAGCAGTTGGCCAGGGTTCTGCAAGCCCGCCTGGCGCCCGATGCATGGGCGGTGCTGTTCAAGCGCAAGAACATTCACACCGCCGTTGCCATGACAGCCTGCGCCCTGGCCGGCCGCCCGTATCTCGAGGTACCTGCCTGGTACAGCGCTGACCATTGCCAGCAGTTGCTGGAGCGCCTGGGCGAGTGCCTGGTGCTGTGCGACACCGACAGCGCACGGCAACTACCGGCGGCACAACCCCATGTGCTGGAAAGCCAGTTTGCCCGCCAGGCGCCTGCGGATTGCCCGCAGTGGGCGCGCACGCGTTCGTCGATCGCCTACGGTCTGTTGACCTCGGGCACCAGCGGCCCGGCCAAGGTGGCACTGATGCCAGCGCCGGCCATGCTCGACTCCCTGAGCCTGTGGCAGAGCTACCTGCAACCGGGGCAGCGCATAGGCCTGAATGCCTGGCTCACCGGCTACCTGTATTACCCGCTGCTCAGCCGATGCACCACGGTGGTCATTGCCGATGAGGTGGTGCTGGATCCGCTGCGCCTGATGCACTTCATCGCCGACAACCACTTGCAGCAGATCATGATCACCCCCTCGTTGTTGCAGGGGCTGGTCCGCGAAGAGATTCGCTTCGTGGCCTGCTGTACCGGGCTGCGGGTACTCTGGAGCAGCGGCGAGAACCTGTCGGCGGCCCTGCGCTCACGGGTGCAGGCGCTGCTGCCCGACTGTTGCCTGATCGACCTGTACGGTTCCAACGAAGCCGGCGACGTTGCGCTCAAGCACGAAGACGGCACCTTGCAGTTGATCAAGGGCGTGGAGGCACGCGTGCTCGACCGGCAAGGCCAGACCGTGCCCCGTGGCGCCGCGGGCCACCTGCACCTGCGCACGCCGGGGCTGTTGCGCGGCTACCTCGGCCAGCCGTGCGGCGTGCCGCTACCCAACGGCGGGCTGTTCGACACAGGGGACCGTGTGGTCTGGCTGGGTAACGGCCGCCTGCGGTTGCTCGGGCGCGACAGTGCCCACCTCAAGATACGTGGCTACAAGGTGCATCCGGAACACGTCGAACAAGTCTTGAACGGCCACCCACTGGTAGTCCAGAGCCACATCGGCAGCCGGCACGAAGGCGCCGCTCGCCAGTTGCTGGCCTACGTCGTCCCCGCAAGCCCGGAGCATCTGCCCACGGCCACCGCCCTGCGCGCCTGGGCCAGCCTGCACCTGCCGTTCTTTGCCGTGCCCAGCGCCTACTACGCCGTGGCCAGTCTGGGTGCGGGTCACAATCAGAAGCGCGGGGCGCTGAGTGAGGCGCACTTGAGCCAGGCCGTGCCACTGCCCGAGGATCAGGTTTCGCTGACCGCCACCCAGGCCCAGGTTTCCACGGTGTGGCAGGCCGTGTTGGGCAACGATATCCCCGCATTGCACCCGGACGATGATTTCTTCGACCGCGGCGGTAGCCTGCAACTGAGCGAACTGCTGCTCGAACTCAACCACAGCTTCGACGTGCAGCTTTCCCTGGCCGCGCTGCTCGAAGACACCCGCCTGCAAGGCATGGCACTGGCCATCGACCGCACTCGGGCCGGGCTGCCCGCCGCAGCGATCCTGCGCGAAGTCGCCGTGGAGGCGGCGCGCTACGTCTTCATTCCCGGACCGCAGCGCGGGGAAGACATTCTCCACGCCTATCGGACCAAACCAGGCAAGCGCATCCTGCTGACCGGCGCCACGGGCTTTTTCGGCGCCTTCCTGCTCGCCACCCTGGCCCGCCAGCCCGAGGTCGAGCAGGTCATTTGCCTGGTGCGCGCCCAGAACCTGAGTGACGCGCGTCGGCGCTGCCTGGGCAACCTGCAGCGTCATGGCCTGGTTCCGCCCGGCGTGCCCCTGGACTGGCTCGGCAAGCTGCAGATGGCATGCGCCGACCTGGCGACCGAACATTTGGGCCTGTCGCCCGTCGCCTACCAGCGCCTCACGCAGACCGCGGATTGCGTGGTGCATGCCGGGGCCGAGGTCAATTGGGTCAAGCCTTACGCCAACCTGGTGCGGTGCAATGTCGAAGGCACCGCCCAAGTCGTCCAACTGGCCCTCAACGGTTCGATGCCGCTGCTCATGGTCTCGACCCTGGCCGCAGGCGGCAGCGCGCGTACAGGCTACGAGGAAAGCAAGCATGTGGCTGAAGCCCTGGCGCTGAACGCCGCACGCGAACATGGCCTGCCGGTCATCATCGCCCGCTGTGGTGACCTGGCCGCGCCGCTGGAGGTCGAGCGCAGTACCATCAACGATAACGACTACGTGTGCCTGCTGTTGGGCGCATGCATGCTGCTGGGATGCTGGCCGGCCGACCTGGAAGGGGGTGTCAATCTGACGCCTGTCGACGTTGCCGCACAGATCATGGCAAACCTGACGCTCCAGGCGCCCGCCGGCAGTCTGGGCCGGGCCTCGAACCTGTGTCATCCACACGGCGCCCTGTCCTGGCAGATCCTGTGCGGATGGGTCGCCGACAACCTCGCAGCCGGCAGCTTCGCGCCGCTGCCCCTGGAGCGCTGGCGGCTGCGCCTGGACAACGACTCCCGTCAGCACCCGATCATTGCCAAGACCCGCCTGATTCTGCCGATGATTCTCGACGACCTGACCGCCCCATCGCCGCGCAACGATTTCGAGTTTCCCGCCACCTCGCCGATTCGCCTCAGCCCACAGTGGGCCGCCCAACTGACTCGGCAATTGCTGCAGACCCTCGGGCAGGCCAGTCGATGAATGGGCGAATGGTCACCGCCTGGGCGGCAGCGCAACGCCAGCGTGAACTGATGACGCTCAGCTACCGCAGTCCGCCGTTGAGGCCGATGGATGTGGAGATTCAGATCACTCATTGCGGTCTGTGCAGCAGCGATCTGCACCTGATAGATGGCCACTGGGGCGATGCCAGTGTCTACCCCCAGGTGTGCGGGCATGAAGTGATCGGCCGCGTCAGCGCCGTGGGTGAAAACGTAGCCGGGGTGCGCGTGGGCCAACGCGTCGGCGTCGGCTGGTACCGCAGCGCCTGCCTGGGCTGTGAATTCTGTCTGCGTGGCGAGGAGCAGCACTGCCCCTGCCTGATCGCTACCTGCACTCACGGAGAGCACGGCGGGCTGGCCGACTACCTGTACTGCGACAGCCGTTTCGTGTTCCCCATCCCCGACGAGCTGAGCAGCGAACACGCCGCGCCCCTGCTGTGCGCCGGCGTCACAGTGCACACGGCGCTCAAGCGCGCCACCTGGCCCGGCATGGCCGTCGGCATCGTCGGCATTGGTGGCCTGGGCCATCTTGCCATCCAGTTCGCAGCCAAGCGCGGCTGCCGGGTCACCGCCCTCTCGAGCAGCCCGCACAAGCAGCGCGATGCCCTGACCCTGGGCGCCAACCGTTTCATCGACCTGAGCAAACCGGTGGAGTGCAATCAGGTCCGCAATGCCCTGGACTACATTCTGGTGACCAGCGCGGTCGCGTGCGACTGGTCAACCATCGTCGACATGCTCCGCCCCTTCGGCGTGCTGTGTTTTGCCGGCATGCCACCGCCGGTGACGTTCGATATCGCGTCCATGATGTACAAGACCCTGAGCATCACCACCGCCAATGTCGGCGGGCGCCAGGACATTCTGGACACGCTGGACTTCGCGGCAGCGCGCCAGGTACTGCCGTGGGTACAGTCGTGGCCGCTGGAAGATGTCAACCACGCCATACTGCAGTTGCGAAAAGGGCGGGTCCACTATCGAGCCGTGATGCACGTCGGCGAAGAGCGGGTCCAGGGCCTGTAGACGCGGCGCTCCATTTGCCCCGCAGCCGCCCGTCTGCTAACGTCGCCCGGTTTCAATCCTTCTCGCCGAGACCGCTGCCATGGCCCGCAAAAAAGCATCCCTGGATTTCGAACAATCCCTGGCCGACCTGCAGACGCTGGTCGAACGCCTGGAGAACGGCGAGCTGTCGCTGGAAGACTCGCTGAGCGCTTTCGAGAACGGCATCCGCCTTACCCGTGACTGCCAGAGCGCGCTGGCCCAGGCCGAGCAGAAAGTGCAGGTCCTGCTGGAAAAGGACGGCGAGCTCACCGAAGAGCCCTTCGATACGGAACAGCCTGAATGATCGCCGCCTACCAGGCTCTCTGCCAACAGCGCGTGGACGGCGCCCTGCAAGACCTGTTCGTGCCGCCCTCGGCCGAGCTGACCCGGTTGTACCAGGCCATGCGCTACAGCGTCATGAACGGCGGCAAGCGGGTTCGTCCGCTGCTCGCCTACGCCGCCTGCGAGGCATTGGGCGCCGATGCTACCCAAGCCAATGGCGCCGCCTGTGCGGTGGAGCTGATCCACGCCTACTCGCTGGTGCACGACGACCTTCCGGCCATGGACGACGACGACCTGCGCCGTGGCCAGCCCACCACGCACAAGGCGTTCGACGAAGCCTGCGCGATCCTGGCCGGTGATGGCCTGCAAAGCCTGGCCTTCACCGCGCTGCTCGACCCAACCCTGAGCCCGCAAAGCGATGCCATACGACTGAGCATGGTCCAGGTGCTGGCCCAGGCTGCTGGCCCGGCGGGAATGGTCGGTGGCCAGGCCATCGACCTGGGCTCGGTGGGCCTGCAGTTGAACCAGCAGGCGCTCGAATTCATGCACCGGCACAAGACCGGCGCCCTGATCGAGGCGAGCGTACGCCTCGGCGCGCTGGCCAGCGCGCGGGCGCAGCCGTCGCAGCTCGAGTGCCTGCAGACTTACGCGCAGGCGGTTGGGTTGGCTTTCCAGGTGCAGGACGACATCCTCGACGTCGAAAGCGATACCGCCACCCTGGGCAAGCGCCAGGGTGCCGATATCGCCTTGAACAAACCGACCTACCCGGCGCTGCTCGGGCTCGATGCGGCCAAGGCCTATGCGCTGGATCTGCGCGATCAGGCGTTGCATGCATTGCGTCCGTTCGACGCCGCTGCCGAGCCGTTGCGCGAACTGGCGCGCTACATTGTGGCGCGACGCAACTGACGAGCGCGTGCGCACCCGACGCCGCATCAGGTAAACTGATCCATTCCTAGAACTCATAACGATTCGCCTGATGCCCACGACGTTTCAAGAGATCCCCCGCGAACGCCCGGCGACGCCTCTGCTCGACCGTGCTGACACTCCTGCCGGCCTGCGCCGTCTGGGCGAAGCCGAGCTCGAAACACTGGCAGACGAACTGCGCCAGGAGCTGCTCTATACGGTCGGCCAGACCGGCGGGCATTTCGGTGCCGGCCTGGGCGTCATAGAGCTGACCATCGCCCTGCACTACGTTTTCGACACGCCCGACGATCGTCTGGTGTGGGACGTCGGCCACCAGGCCTACCCTCACAAGATCCTCACCGGCCGCCGCGAGCGCATGGCCAGCCTGCGCCAGAAGGACGGCATCGCCGCCTTTCCGCGGCGCAGCGAAAGCGAATACGACACCTTCGGCGTCGGCCACTCCAGCACGTCCATCAGTGCCGCATTGGGCATGGCCATCGGCGCGCGCCTGCAGAACAGCGGGCGCAAGGCCATTGCCGTGATCGGCGATGGCGCGCTGACCGCAGGCATGGCCTTCGAAGCGCTGAACCACGCGCCTGAAGTCAATGCCGACATGCTGGTGATCCTCAACGACAACGACATGTCGATTTCGCGCAACGTCGGTGGGTTGTCCAATTACCTGGCCAAGATTCTCTCCAGCCGTACCTACACCAGCATGCGCGAGGGCAGCAAGAAGGTGCTATCGCGCCTGCCCGGTGCCTGGGAAATCGCCCGCCGCACCGAGGAATACGCCAAGGGCATGCTGGTTCCCGGCACCCTGTTCGAAGAGCTGGGCTGGAACTACATCGGGCCGATCGACGGCCATGACCTGCCAACCCTGGTGGCCACCCTGCGCAACATGCGCGACCTCAAGGGGCCGCAGTTCCTGCACGTCGTCACCAAGAAGGGCAAGGGCTTCGCCCCGGCCGAAGTCGACCCGATCGGCTACCACGCCATCACCAAGCTCGACCCGCTCGACGCTCCGGTCGTGGCTCCAGCCAAGGCCAGCGGGCCGAAGTACTCGGGCGTGTTCGGGCAGTGGCTGTGCGACATGGCGGAAGCCGACCAACGCCTGGTCGGTATCACCCCGGCCATGAAGGAAGGCTCGGACCTGGTCGCTTTCAGCGAACGCTTCCCCGAGCGTTACTTCGACGTCGCCATTGCCGAACAGCATGCGGTGACCCTGGCGGCCGGCATGGCCTGCGAAGGCGCCAAGCCGGTGGTGGCTATTTATTCGACATTCCTGCAGCGCGGCTACGATCAGCTGATCCACGACGTGGCGGTGCAGAACCTCGACGTCCTGTTCGCCATCGACCGGGCAGGCCTGGTCGGCGAAGACGGTCCGACCCATGCCGGCAGCTACGACCTGTCGTACCTGCGCTGTATCCCCGGCATGCTGGTGATGACGCCCAGCGACGAAAACGAGCTGCGCCTGATGCTCAGCACCGGCCACCACTACTCAGGGCCGGCGGCCGTACGCTATCCACGCGGCAATGGCCCGGGCGCAGTGATCGGCGACGGCCTGGACAGCATCGAGATCGGCAAGGGCGTGGTGCGTCGCAAGGGTCGTGGCATCGCCATTCTGGTGTTCGGTGTGCAGCTGACCGAGGCGCTGACAGTCGCGCAAAAGCTCGACGCCACCGTTGCCGACATGCGCTTCGTCAAGCCACTGGACGAGCAACTGGTCCGTGAGCTGGCCGACAGCCACGATCTGCTGGTCACGCTCGAAGAGAATGCCATCATGGGTGGCGCAGGTTCAGCGGTCAGTGAATTCCTGGCCCGCGAAGGCGTGCTCAAGCCCGTGTTGCACCTCGGCTTGCCGGATGCCTATGTTGAACACGCGAAGCCTGCGCAGATGCTGGCCGAATGTGGCCTGGATGCGGTGGGTATCGAAGCGGCCATTACCCTGCGCCAGCGCCTGCTGCAACGCTGACGTCACTTCGCTGCAGGGCTCACACCGTCAGCCCTGCAGCGCGCTACACCCCTTCACTACCCTTGCGGATCGTGCCGACCACTTCCCCCTGATGCTCGCTGCCCATCATATGGCCAAGCTTGCCGGCCTTGGTGGCCAGGTAGTATTTGTTGTGTGGGTTGTGCCCGGTGTGCAGCGGTACCCGCTCGGCCACGCTGATGCCCATGTCGGTCAACGCCTTGACCTTGCGCGGATTGTTGGTCATCAAGCGCAAGGCCTTGACCCCCAAGTGCTCGAGCATCGGTTCGCACATGCCGTAGTCGCGCTGGTCGGCAGCGAAGCCCAGGCGCTCGTTGGCCTCGACCGTATCGGCACCGCCGTCCTGCAATTCATAGGCACGGATCTTGTTCAGCAAGCCAATACCCCGGCCTTCCTGGCGCAGGTACAGCAAGACACCGCGCCCTTCCCGGGCAATGGCCTGCAATGCGGCCTCGAGTTGCGAGCCGCAGTCGCAGCGCTGGCTGAACAGCGCGTCCCCGGTCAGACATTCCGAATGCAGGCGCCCCAGTACGGGCGCGCCGTCAGCCACATCGCCCAGGCTGAGCACGACATGCTCGCGGCCCGTGGCCTCATCGAGAAAACCATGCATGGTGAACAAAGCGAAAGGCGTGGGAAGCTGAGAAGCAGCGACAAAAACGACGGGCACCGGGTGCTCCTGATTCTTGATGAACTTGACAAGGGCAGTATTGTAACAGCAGCTCTGCGCACCTGCTCAGTGGATGATCGTCGCGCCTGTGCCGCGGCTCGATCAAGGGGCTGGCAACGCGGGGTCGAACGGATAGGGTTGGCCCCAGCGCTGGTAGATCCCGCGCAGCTGCCCGGTCTTGACCAACTGTTCCATGCGCTGATCGTAGACGGCAAGCAATGCCCGGCCACGCGCACTGTCGCTGAAGCCCAGGTACAGCGGCAACTCGGCCACGTGCACGCGCTTGAAACGCTCGGGCTCGGCGGCCTGGCGCAGGATCACTTCGATTTCGGTCAGGGCATCGACGTAATAGTCGGCACGATCGTGTTCGAGCATGGACAAGATGCCGGTGCGGCGCTGGACCTCATTGTAGGTTCGCACGTTAGGCAGGTATTTCTGGAATTGGTAGCCGCGTACCCAGGCCAGTCGATAGCCGCCCAGGCTGGCGAAATCGACCTGAGGCTTGTCGGCCAGGCTCAAGGCGAAGATATGATCGGTGTCGTAATGCCAGCGCGGGTACAGGGCATGTGCCTCGTTCTGGTAAGAACCGACCCAGGCATCGGCCTGACCCTGCTGTACCAGCCCGACCGACCGAATGTAGGGCTCGCTGCGTGTGACCACGGCGATGCCTGCCGGCTGGAAGACCTCGCGCAGCACGTCCCAGGCCAGGCCACTGCCGTCAGCGTTGGTGTAGTCTTCCCAGGCTTCGCTGACCAGATCGATGCGCGTCGGCGGCAGCGATACCTCTGCACTGGCTGCCCAGCACACCAACAGCATCGCCGCTCCCAGCAACCCTCGCCACCCAGCCATCCGTTGCGCCCTCAAAGCCGGCCTGCACGCCGATTCACACGAAGCTCCAGCCCCACACCAGCAGCTGCATGGCCAACCAGGCAAAGACCCCGGCCAGCACATCATCGAACATGATACCCACACCGCCATGCACGTGGCGATCTATCCAGCGAATCGGCCATGGCTTGAGAATGTCGAAGAAGCGGAACACCAGAAACCCCACCAACAGCCAGACCCAACCTTCGGGCACCAGCCACAGGGTGATCCACATGCCGACCATCTCGTCCCAGACGATGCCTTCGTGATCGTGCACGCGCAGGTCGTCGGCGACCTTGCCGCACAGCCAGATGCCGAACAGCATGCTTACGCCCAGCATCAGCCAGTAGCCCCAGTCGGGCAACATCTGCCACAACGGAATGAACGGCACGGCGACCATCGATCCCCAGGTGCCCGGCGCCTTGGGCAAGGTTCCGGAGCCAAAACCGAAGGCCAGGAAATGCCATGGATTACGCCACACCGAAGGGGGCACGAACTCCGCTGGAACCTGGTTGGGATGGTCTGTCACGGTGTCTCCGCAAAATGTTGGTAGCCCCGAATGGTCGGGGTGATGTCCTGGCCGTGACGGTCGACCAGCGTGACGCCTTCGCCAACACTCGCTTGGCCGATGACGAAAAACACCGCGCCCTGAGCGCGCAGGGTGGTTTCTTCTTCAGGAGGCAGGGTGAAAGCCAGTACATAGTCGTCCCCCCCGCTCAGCGCCGCTGACCAGGCCTGTTCCAGGCCGAGCAGCGACTGCAGGGCATTGGACACCGGCAGTCGCTCGCGTTCCACCCGCAAGGCGACTTTCGACGCCCTGGCAATGTGGCCGCAGTCGGCCAACAAGCCGTCGGAGATATCCAGCGCCGCGCTGGCCCTGCCCCGCAAGGCCTGGCCCAGCGCGAATTGCGGCAGCGGTGACCAGTAGTGAGCCAGCAAGGGCCCGGCCACCGCAGGCTCGGCATGTCGCTGGCCAAGCACCAGCGGCAGCGCGCCCGCAGCGTCGCCCAGCCTGCCGCCGACACACAGCAGATCACCCGGCCGGGCACCGCTACGCGTCAGCGCCAAGCCATGGGGCAGACGGCCGAACACAGTCAGGGTCAGGCTCAACGGGCCGCGCGTGGTATCACCCCCGACCAAGCGCAGGCCGCAGCGCTCGGCCATGGCATCCAGACCGGTTGCGAACCCTTGCAGCCACTGCGCCGAAAAGCTGGGCAGGGTCAGGGCCAGGGTGAATCCCAGAGGGCTGGCCCCCATGGCAGCCAGGTCGCTGGCCGCGACGGCCAGGGCGCGCTGGCCCAGCAGGAGGGGGTCGGCACCCTGGGGAAAATGCACGCCGGCAACCAGGGTGTCGGTGGAAACCGCCATCTGCTCGCCCGGCGCCAGCGCCAGCAGGGCACAATCGTCGCCGATGCCCAAGGCCACACCATCGCCCGCCCGCGCACAGGACGCGGCGGCGAAATAGTGTCGGATCAGCTCGAATTCGCCCATGGGCTGCATGTCCGCGATCAGCGCTTGTGCGCTGCCACTTCCGGGCCACGCAAGCTCGGCGCCAGCTTGTCGAGCACGCCGTTGACGAACTTGTGGCCGTCGGTGGAACCGAACACCTTGGCCAGCTCGATGCCTTCGTTGATCACCACACGGTAAGGCACGTCGACCCGCTTGAGCAGTTCCCAGGTGGACAAGCGCAGCACGGCCAACTCGACCGGATCGAGCTCGTCGATGGTGATGTCCAGGCACGGCGCCAGGGCGCTGTCGATTTCATCGCGGCTGGCCGGCACACCGTGCAGGATTTCGCGGAAATAGGCGCCGTCGACGTCACCGAAATCGTTGTCGACGCGGAACTGCGCTTCGATCTCGTTCAGCGAATGCTTGGCCATGTGCCATTGGTACAGGGCCTGGGTTGCCAATTGACGCGCCTCGCGGCGCTTGGCGCTGCGTGAGGGCTTGCCGGCGTCCGCAGGCTTGGGATCGCGTGGATTGAAGCGATCGCTTTCGTCGTTGATCACTTGGCCTCCAACTGCGCCAGCAGGCTGACCATTTCCAGGGCAGAAAGCGCAGCTTCCGCACCCTTGTTGCCAGCCTTGGTGCCGGAGCGCTCGATGGCTTGCTCGATGGTGTCCACGGTCAGTACGCCGAAGGCGACCGGCACACCGAACTCCATCGACACCTGGGACAGACCCTTGGTGCATTCGCCGGCAACGTATTCGAAGTGCGGCGTGCCGCCTCGAATCACCGCGCCCAGCGCGATGATCGCGGCGTATTCGCTTTGCTGCGCAACCTTCTGCGCGACCAGCGGGATCTCGAACGCACCCGGGGCGCGAATCAGGGTGATGTCGCTTTCGCTGACGCCGTGGCGAACCAGGGCATCGACGGCGCCGCTCACCAGGCTTTCGACGACGAAGCTGTTGAAGCGGCCAACCACCAGGGCGTAGCGGCCTTTGGGGGCGATGAAGTTACCTTCGATGGTCTTCAGGGTCATTCGGGTCTGTCTCATCTTAAAGAGCCAGGCCGCCTGCAGGCGGCCTCTGCGGATAATGGATCACGAACATCGAGACTACAGGTCACGGGCAGGCCGATGCATCGGCACCGCCGCAACCCTTGCAGCCTGTCTTTATTCGGAGGGCACGTATTCTACAACTTCCAGATCGAATCCGGATATCGCATTGAACTTCATTGGCGAGCTGAGCAGGCGCATCTTGCGCACGCCCAGGTCGCGCAGGATCTGCGAACCGGCGCCGACGATACTGTAGGTGGTCGGGGTTTTCACCGCGGCCTGCCCGGCACTTTCCCGCAGATGCGCCAACAGCACGTCGCCGTCCTGCTGGTGACCGAGCAACAGCACCACGCCACTGCCGGCCTCGGCAACCGCGCTCATCGCCGCGCGCAGGCTCCAGCGGCCCGGTTGCTTGACCATCAACAGGTCGCGCAGCGGGTCCATGTTATGCACCCGCACCAGGGTCGGCTGGTCCGCCACCACTGTGCCCAGGGTCAGCGCCATGTGCACGTCGCCTTCGACCGAATCACGATAGGTCACCAGGTTGAACTGGCCCAGTTCGCTGTCCAGCGGCTGCTCGGCAATCCGCTGAACGGTACGTTCATGGATCATCCGATAGTGGATCAGATCGGCAATGGTGCCGATCTTGATGTCATGCTGGGCCGCGAACACTTCCAGTTCGGCACGGCGCGACATGGTGCCGTCGTCGTTCATCACCTCGCAGATCACCCCGCTGGGCTCGAAGCCGGCCATGCGTGCCAGGTCGCACGCAGCCTCGGTGTGGCCCGCGCGGGCCAGCGTGCCGCCCGCCTGGGCCATCAACGGGAAGATGTGCCCAGGGCTGACGATGTCCTCGGCGCGCGCATCGGCCGCAGCCGCGGCCTGCACCGTGCGGGCGCGGTCGGCGGCGGAGATGCCGGTGGTCACGCCGGTGGCCGCTTCGATGGACACGGTGAACTTGGTACCGAAGCCCGACCCGTTGCGCGGCGCCATCAGCGGCAGCTTGAGCGTCTCGCAGCGCTCGCGGGTCATCGGCATGCAGATCAGGCCACGCGCGTGGCGGGCCATGAAGTTGATGTGCTCGGCCTTGCAGCATTCGGCGGCCATGATCAGGTCGCCTTCGTTTTCGCGGTCTTCGTCATCCATCAGGATGACCATCTTGCCCTGGCGGATATCTTCCACCAGCTCTTCGATCGTGTTGAGCGCCACGCGGCACCCCCTTGTGTTCAGAACAGCGCGCTGTTCAGGATTTCAGGTAGCCGTTGGCCGCCAGGAAGCTTTCGCTGATGGCACCCTGGCTCGGCTCGCTGGCCTTGTCGCCCAGCAGCAGACGCTCCAAGTAGCGCGCCAGCAGATCGACCTCGAGGTTGACCAGGCGACCTGGACGGTAGTCGTCCATGATGGTTTCGCTCAGCGTGTGCGGAATGATCGTCAATGCGAACTCGGCGCCATCCACGGCGTTCACCGTCAGGCTGGTGCCGTCGACGGTGATCGAACCCTTGTGGGCGATGTACTTGGCCAACTCTTTCGGCGCGCGGATACGGAATTCCACGGCGCGGGCGTTTTCCTGGCGTGAAACCACCTCGCCGACGCCATCGACATGGCCGCTGACCAGGTGCCCACCCAAACGCGTGGTGGGGGTCAGGGCCTTTTCCAGGTTGACCCGGCTGCCGTTCTTGAGCTGGTGGAAAGCGGTGCAGTCCAGGGTTTCGCGGCTGACGTCGGCGACGAAGCCGTTGCCCGGCAGTTCGACGGCCGTGAGGCAGACGCCATTGATGGCAATGCTGTCGCCGAGTTTGACATCGCCCAGGTCGAGCTTGCCGGTGTCGACGTGTACGCGCACGTCACCGCCCTTGGGGGTCAACGCACGGATGCTGCCGATGGATTCGATGATGCCGGTGAACATGAGTCCTCCTCGAGAACAAGGCTGGCGCGAGGCGCAAGCCGGAAATTATACGCGCTTTGCCGGGGCCGTAGCGGGATGTAGCGCAAGGGTCGGGACGGCGATCACGCGCCAGTCGTCGCCCACCGCCGTCATGTCGATGATCTGCAACTGCGCCGATTCGCTCATGTGCGTCAGTGGCCAGTCGAGCAACGGCCGCGCCGTGGAGCCCATGAACTTGGCGGCAATGAATATCTGATACTCGTCCACCAGGCCTTGGCGGGCGAAGGCCCCTGCCAGGCTCGCTCCGGCTTCCACCAGGACTTCGTTGAGGCCTCGGCGCGCCAACTCGCCGCACAGAGCCGGCAGATCGACTCGCCCATCCCTGCCCGGCAGGCTCAGCAGTTCGTGACCGGCCTGAACGTATTCGGGGTGATCCGTTGCGTCTGCGCAGGTCACGACCAGCGCCGGCCCGGCCTGGAAGAACGGCGCATCCAGCGGCACCCGCAGGCGGCCGTCGATCAGAATGCGCAATGGCACGCGGCGCGTTGCCAGCTCGGTATCCTCGGCATCCAGCCCCAACTCGGTGGCGCGCACGGTCATCCGCGCACCGTCGGCAATCACGCTGTCGGCGCCGGTCAGTACGGCGCTGGATTGCGCCCGCAGGCGCTGCACTGCCGAACGCGCGGCAGGCCCGGTGATCCACTGGCTCTCGCCGCTGGCCATGGCCGTGCGCCCGTCCAAACTCATGGCCAGTTTTACCCGAACGTAGGGCTGGCCGTGTTCCATGCGTTTGAGAAATCCGGGGTTCAGTGCCCGGGCCTCGGCGGTAAGCAGCGGGCACGTGACGGCGATGCCCGCTTGTCGCAGGCGCTCAAGGCCCTGTCCGGCCACCTGCGGATTGGGGTCCTGCATGGCCACCACCACCCGCGCCACGCCGGCTTCGACCAACGCCTCGGCGCATGGCGGCGTACGCCCGTAGTGGCTGCACGGCTCGAGTGTTACATAGGCCGTGGCGCCCCGCGCGCGGGTGCCGGCCTGGCGCAGAGCGTGCACCTCGGCATGGGGGCCGCCGGCCTGGACGTGCCAACCTTCGCCGACCGTTTCACCGTCACGCACGATCACGCAACCCACGCGCGGGTTGGGATGAGTGGAATACACGCCTTTGCGCGCCAACTCCAACGCGCGGGCCATGTGCCGGGTATCACTGGCCGTCGGGTCGGGCATGCTCATCATTCCTTGGCCGGCTCGCGCGCCAAGCGGTCGATTTCCTCGCGAAACTCGTCCAGGTCCTGGAAGCGCCGGTACACCGAAGCAAAACGGATGTAAGCCACTTCATCGAGCTTTTGCAGCTCGGTCATGACCCACTCGCCGACGACCAGCGACTTGACCTCGCGTTCGCCCGTGGCGCGCAACTGATGCTTGATATGCACCAGCGCCGCCTCGAGGCGCTCGACACTGACAGGGCGTTTTTCCAGCGCTCGCTGCATGCCCGCGCGCAGTTTTTCTTCGTCGAAAGGCTGGCGGCTGCCGTCTTGCTTGATCAGTCGCGGGAGCACCAGTTCGGCGGTTTCGAAGGTGGTGAAACGCTCACCGCAAGCCAGGCACTCACGGCGCCGGCGTACTTGCTCGCCCTCGGCGACCAGTCGTGAGTCGATGACCTTGGTGTCGTTGGCACCGCAGAAGGGACAGTGCATGGTGGCAGGCAACAAAAAAAGGGAGGGCCATGGTAGCGCATCCCACTGGCAAGACAAGCCCGGGGCTTTGCGGTATACAGACGGCTCTACTTTCGTTGGGTTTCGAAATGCCGTCCAAGTCGCTCGTTCTGCTCGCTCTCTTCAGCCTGCTCGCCGCCTGCAGCAGTGATGCGCCCAAGCCCGTGGCCAGCGCTACCCCACCGCCAACGGCAGCGCCCGTCATCAAGGCGCCCGTGGAACTGGGGCCGTTGCCGGCCTACCAGCGCCAGCTCAGCGGCAACCTGCTCGGCGTACCCGCCGGCGCCGAAGTCGAGATGGCCCTGCTGGTGATCGATTCCCGGGCGCGCCCGCAGAAACTGCTGGCCAGCGCCAAGCAGCGGGGCACCGGCCAACCCCTGCCCTTCCAGCTGCGCTTTGCCGCCGAAGCCTTCCCGGCCGGTTCGCGGGTCGAGCTGCGCGCCCGCGCCAGTCAGTCGGGGCAGTTGATCCTGCACCTGCCTGCCGTGCAGATCAACCAGCCCGCCACTCAGCTGCTGGGCAACCTGGAAATGATCAAGGCCCCCTGAAACGCTCGGGCAACGCCCACCATCCGGCCAAACGAGCGGCGGTGGTGGGCCCGATTCGAATCCCTTATAGTCCACCGAACCGCAGATCCGCGAGATTCACATGAGTCAAGAAACCCCGTATATCTTCGACGTGACCACAGCCGATTTCGATCAGGCCGTCATCCAGAACTCCTACATCAAACCCGTGCTGGTGGATTTCTGGGCCGAGTGGTGCGCCCCCTGCAAAGTGCTGATGCCTTTGCTGCAACAGATTGCCGAGGGCTACGCAGGCGAGCTGATTCTGGCCAAGGTCGACTGCGACGCCGAACCCGACATCGTCGGCCGCTTCGGCATTCGCAGCCTGCCCACCGTGGTGTTGTTCAAGGATGGTCAGCCTGTCGACGGCTTCGCCGGTGCGCAGCCGGAATCGGCCATCCGCGCCCTGCTCGAGCCCCATGTGCAGATGCCACCGCCGGCGGCCGCCGACCCACTGGAACTGGCGCAGGCCCTGTTCAACGAGAGCCGCTTCGGCGAAGCCGAGCAGACCCTCAAAGGGCTGCTGGCCGAGGACAATGCCAACCCTGGCGCGCTGATCCTGTTCGCCCGCTGCCTGGCCGAGCGCGGCGAGCTGGACGAAGCGCAACAGGTACTCGATGCCGTCAGTGGTGACGAGCACAAGGCTGCGTTGGCCGGGGCCAAGGCGCAACTGACCTTCCTGCGTCAGGCGGCGGCCTTGCCCGATGCTGCCGACCTCAAGGCACGCCTGGCCCGTGACCCTGGCGACGACGAAGCGGCGTATCAGCTGTGCGTCCAGCAGCTGTCACGGCAGCATTACGAAGCAGCACTGGACGGACTGCTACAGCTGTTCATGCGCAATCGCAGTTACAGCGAAGGGCTGCCGCACAAGACGTTGCTGCAGGTGTTCGAACTGCTCGGCAACGATCACCCGCTGGTGACCAGCTACCGCCGCAAGCTGTTCGCCGCGCTGTACTGACGGACTGCCGGGCACGCGGTGCTTTCGGCTAGCCGCCAACCCAGCAATAGACCGGCGCATCCGCGCCGGCTTCTACTCTCACCTGCGGGCAATGGCGCAAGCGCACCAGCATTCGCTTGCCAGCCGCCACGTCACCGACCAGCCCCTGCACCTGATCCAGCAATGCCGGACCGTCGATACGACCTGCCTGCTCCAGCAGATGGAGAACGCTGCGCCAGGCGCCATCGTCCTGGGCCTTGGCCTTGCCTGGCGCGGGCGCCGCTGCCGACGTCAGCACAGCCTCGGACGCTGTCGCGAATGGGCCAGCGAGGTGCGCCCAGTCCTCAGCGTCCATGTCTATGGCCAGGTCCACCGGCAGGTTGCCTACGGTGCCTTTGATTCTGATCATGCGGATGCCCTTCCATAACGAGGCCTCGTTGTAGCAGCGCCTCGCGGGTGAAGCAATCCCGGCTTCGACTTCAAGCCCTCTGCACGCATTGCCTGAACCGAACATGAATCTTTACAGACACATGGCAACCCAATGTAAATTTGTTATAACATTGCATTTCCATATCGCTCACGAGATTCCCCAATGCGCCGTCTCATGCTTGCCCTGCCCTTCGCTCTGCTGCCCTTCGTCGCCCATGCCCACGAGGAGGGCCACGAGCATGAGCATGAGCATGAGCATGAGCACGGCAGCCTCGGCGCCCACGAACACGGTGTGGCACGATTGGACGCCGCCCTGGATGGCCAATCCCTCGAACTGGAACTGCAAAGCCCGGCCATGAACCTGGTGGGCTTCGAGCATGCCGCCAGCAGCGATGCCGACAAGGCCAAGGTCGCCGCGGCACGCAAGACCCTCGAGCAACCCCTGGCCCTGTTCGGCCTGCCCGCCGCAGCCAACTGCAAAGTCGCCGAGCAGAAGCTGGAAAGCCCGTTGTTCGGCGACAAGCCTGCCCACGAGCACGACGCCGCAGAAACCAAGCAAGGTGAAGAGCATCACCACGAGCACAGCGAGATTCATGCGCACTACCACTTCACCTGCGCGTCGCCACAGGCCCTGGAACACCTGGACCTGGCGCGCTTGTTCAGCACCTTCCCCGCCACCCAGAAAATTCAGGTACAACTGATCGGCCCGTCCGGCCAGCAGGGTACGGACCTCACCCCCAAGCAAAGCAGCCTGAAATTCTGACCCATGAGCGATGCATTGATCGAGCTGGCCGAACTGGGCTTTGCCTGGCCTGGCCAAGCGATGTTGCTGGACATTCCCGCGTTCCGTCTGGAGCGTGGGGAAACCCTGTTCCTGAAGGGCCCCAGCGGCAGTGGCAAGACCACCCTGCTGGGCCTGCTCGGCGGCGTGCACACGCCGCAGCATGGCAGCGTTCACTTGCTCGGGCAGAACCTGAGCGAGTTGAGCTTTGCCGCCCGTGACCGGTTTCGCGTCGAACACACGGGCTACATCTTCCAGCAATTCAACCTGCTGCCGTTCCTGTCGGTGCGTGAGAACGTGGAGCTGCCCTGCCGCTTCTCCCGCCGCCGCACCGCTCGCGCCGTGCAGCGCCATGGCAGTGTTGCCCAGGCGGCCACGCAACTGCTGGCACACCTTGGCCTGACCGATCCGGCCCTGCTCCAACGCCGTGCCGACACCCTCTCCATCGGTCAGCAGCAACGCGTGGCGGCTGCGCGCGCGCTGATCGGCCAGCCCGAACTGGTGATCGCCGACGAGCCGACCTCGGCGTTGGACAGCGACGCCCGTGAAGCCTTTATCCAACTGCTGTTCGCCGAATGTCGCGCCGCCGGCTCGAGCCTGCTGTTCGTCAGTCACGATCAAAGCCTGGCGCCTCTGTTCGACCGCCACCTGTCCCTGGCCGAACTCAATCACGCAGCACGCCCTGCCTCACCCGAGGTGTCTTGATGTACCTGCTTCGTCTTGCCCTGGCCAGCCTGGCCAACCGCCGCTTCACCGCGTTCCTGACCGCCTTCGCCATTGCCCTGTCGGTGTGCCTGCTGCTGGCCGTGGAACGTGTGCGCCACGAAGCCCGTGCCAGCTTCGCCAGCACGGTCAGCGGTACCGACCTGATCGTCGGCGCCCGCTCCGGCTCGGTCAACCTGCTGCTTTACTCGGTGTTCCGCATCGGCAACGCCACCAACAACATCCGCTGGGACAGTTTCGAGCATTACGCGAACAACCCGCAGGTCAAGTGGGCCATCCCCATCTCGCTGGGTGACTCGCACCGCGGCTACCGGGTCATGGGCACCAACCAGAGCTATTTCGAACACTATCAGTACGGCCGCCGGCAGTCGCTGCAGGTGGTGCAGGGCCGTGCCTTCCAGACCGACCCGTTCGAGGTGGTGCTTGGCGCGCAGGTCGCCGATGCCCTGCATTACAAGCTGGGCGACAAACTGGTGCTGGCCCACGGCGTGGCGGCAATCAGCCTGGTCAAGCACGACGACAAGCCGTTCACCGTCGTCGGCATCCTCGCCCGCACCGGTACGCCGGTCGATCGCACGCTGCACATCAGCCTGGGCGGCATGGAAGCGATCCATGTCGACTGGAAGAATGGCGTCCCGGCGCGCGGCGCCGGACGCATAAGCGCCGACCAGGCGCGCAACATGGACCTCACACCCAGCGCCATCACCGCGTTCATGGTCGGCCTGAACAGCAAGATCGCCACCTTCGCCCTGCAACGCGACATCAACGACTTTCGCGGCGAACCGTTGATGGCGATCCTGCCCGGCGTGGCCCTGCAGGAGCTGTGGAGCCTGATGGGTACCGCAGAACAAGCGTTGTTCGTGATCTCCGTATTCGTCGTGCTGACCGGCCTGATCGGCATGCTCACGGCCATCGTCACCAGCCTCAACGAACGCCGCCGCGAGATGGCCATCCTGCGCTCGGTCGGCGCTCGTCCCTGGCACATCGCCGGCCTGCTGATTCTCGAAGCCTTCGCCCTGGCACTGGTCGGAATCCTCGCGGGCATGGCATTGTTGTACCTGGGCATTGCCTGCGCGCAGGGCTACGTGCAGTCCAACTACGGCCTGTATCTGCCGCTGAGCCTGCCCAGCGCCTATGAGTGGTCGCTGCTGGGGATCATCCTCGCAGCCGCGGTGGTCATGGGCGCGATCCCGGCCTGGCGCGCCTACCGGCAATCTCTGGCCGACGGCCTGTCGATCCACCTGTGAGGATTTCACCTATGTTGCGCGCGGTAATGGCCCTGTTGCTGCTGACCAGCATGTCGCTGTCCGCAGCCGAGCTCAAGGAAGTCAGCTGGGAGGCGCTTATCCCGCCGGATGCGCCCAAGCTGACCCCGCAGATGACGCCCATGCACGACCTGGCGCAAATGGGCACCGCGCTGGCCGAAGCCGGCCCTGCAGCCCACCAGCAAGCGCCCGATGCGCCAGTCGTGCAAGCCCTGGACGGTCAGCGATTGCGCATCCCCGGCTACATCGTGCCGCTGGAGGTCAACGAGGCCGGTCGGACCACCGAGTTTCTCCTGGTGCCCTATTTCGGCGCCTGCATCCATGTACCACCGCCGCCGTCCAACCAGATCGTGCACGTCACCAGCGCCGTCGGGGTCAAGGTCGAGGAGCTCTACCAGCCCTACTGGATCGAGGGACCGATGCAGGTCAAGGCCAGCACCAGCGACCTGGCCCAGGCCGGCTACCAGATGGCTGCGGCGAAGATCTATGCCTACGAACTTCCCGACTGAGCCAATGACTTTTCATTGAGCCAGATCAAAAAACCGCAGCGACGCACTGACTACCATTGGGCGAATGTCCTTCGCATTCCCCAATGGAGCCCCCATGAACAAGTCCTTGCTTGGCGCCTCACTGATTGCCCTGGCGCTGGCAACCTCACAGGCACAGGCCCACCAGGCCGGCGACATGATCATTCGCGCCGGCGCCGCCACCACCGCGCCCAATGAAGACAGCGGCCAGCTCAAGCTGGACGGCGCCAAGATCGCAGGCACCAAAGCCACCCTCGACAGCGACACGCAGCTGGGCCTGGCCTTCGCCTACATGCTCACCGACCACGTCGGCATCGAGCTGCTGGCGGCCACTCCATTCCAGCACACCGTAGGCGTGCGCGGAATCAGCGCCGCCACCGGTATCGGCGGGCTCGATGGCAAGCTGGCGGACGTCAAACAACTGCCTCCCACCCTGTCATTGCAGTACTACCCGTTGGCGCCAACGTCGCGCTTCCAGCCGTACGCCGGCGTCGGCATCAACTACACCCTGTTCTACGACGAAGACCTGAGTGGCCCGCGCAAGCAGCAGGGCTTCGACAACCTGAAGATCCAGGACTCGGTCGGCATAGCCGGGCAATTGGGTTTCGACTACATGTTGGGCGAGCACATGATGCTCAATGCGTCGGTCTGGTACGTCGACATCGACACCAAGGCCAGCGTCGACGGCCCCACGGCGCTAGGCGTCGGCCGCACCAAAGTCGACCTGGAAGTCGATCCGTGGGTGTACATGGTGGGTGTGGGCTACAAGTTCTAGGCAACGATCCTGCCGCCAGCCCTGCCCCATCGGTGCGGCAACGGGCTGGCGACAGTGGGCGGTTACAGCGCCAGGAGGCGCCGCAACCCTTCTTCCAGCGGCGTCACCGGGCCCAGTTCGAAGCGTTCCAGCAGCAAGGCGTTATCGGCGCGCGAGTGACGGATATCGCCCGCACGCGCCGGGCCGTGGCTCACCGCCGGCAAACCGCCCAGCACTGCGCCCAGCCCCGCCAGCAGCTGATTGAGCGACGTCGCCTGGTTCAGCCCTACGTTCACCGGCCCCGGTTGCACGGTGGCCTGCTGCAACCCCTGCATCAGCAAGGTCACCAGGTCACCGACATAGAAGAAGTCACGGGTCTGTTCGCCATCGCCGAACAGGCTGATCGGCTGCCCACGCTGGGCGCGCTCGCTGAAAATACTGATGACGCCCGAATACGGCGAGGACGGATCCTGCCTCGGCCCGTAGATATTGAAGAAGCGAAACACCACCGGCTCCAGCCCATGCTCGCGGTGGTAGAAGTCCAGATAGTACTCACTGGCCAGCTTGTCCGATGCATAGGGCGTCAAAGGTGCCTTGGGTGTGTTCTCGCCGACCGCCTCACCTTCGCCATTGTTGCCATACACCGCGGCACTGGAAGCGAACAGCACACGCTTGACCCCCGCCAGACGCATCGCTTCGCACAGGTTCAAGGTGCCGATGAAGTTGCTCTGGTGAGTCTTCACCGGATCGTCCACGGAAGCCTGCACCGAAGCGACCGCGGCCAGGTGCACCACCGCTTTGCAGCCGCCTACCACCTGTGCCAACAGGCGTGCGTCGGCGACATCGCCTTCGATCAGCTCCAGCCTGGGGTTTTCCATCGGCAGGTTGCTGCGCTTGCCTGTGGACAAGTCGTCGAGCACCCGCACCGAGTGACCTTCGGCCAGCAACGCATCGACCAGATGGGAGCCAATGAAACCGGCACCGCCGGTGATCAGAATGGGTGTATCAGCCATGTCGGTAGTATCTGTCCAGAAGGCTCGGCAGCCCCGAACGCCAGGCGCGCGGCTTGATACCGAAGGTGTGCAGGATTTTCTTGCAGGCCAGCACGGCGTGCTGCGGTTCTTCCCCGGCATCGGGCCGCGCGGCGTGGGCCTGCGCGGTGGGCGCATCGATCGCCAGTGCGTGCATCGTCCTGGCTTCGCTGATGATCGCCTGGCCAAGGGCCAAGGCAGTGGTCGCCTCGTTGCCGGCATAGTGGTAGGTGCCCCACAGCGGCGCCTCGCAGTCCAGCTGCTTGAGCACCGAGAGGATCACCCGCGCGGCATCATCCACCGGGGTCGGATTGCCGCGCCGGTCATCGGCCAGCGGCAGCGGTTGCGGCAGCTCGGCGCGCTGCAGGTAGCGCCCCAGCACGCCGTCGGCGCTGTCGTCCAGCAGCCAGCCGAACCGCAACAGCACGTGCCGCGGGCAGGCCGCGCGCACGCTCTGCTCGATGCGCCACAGCGCCTGGCCTCGAAGCCCGAGTGGCACCGGCTCGTCCTTTTCGCTGTAGGCAGTGGCCCGCGAGCCATCGAACACGCGATAGCTGGAAGGCTGCAAAAGCACGATCTGGTGCTGCTGGCAGCGTTCGGCCAGGCGCTCCACCGCGATTTCTTGTTGGTCCAGGCGCGCCTGGCTCACTGCATCGGCCTGAAACCAGTCGAAGTAGTACGCCAGATTGATCAGCGCATCGGGGCGGGTTTCATCGAGCAGGTCGGTGAGGCTCGCCCCGTCCCAACCGTTTTCCGGCGGCCGCGGGGCCAGGAAGCCGATGCCCTCTTCCGCTCCGAGGCGAATCAGCGCTTGTCCTAGGGCATTCCCACCGCCCAACAGCATAAGGCGCATTCGCATAGAGTCAGCAGGTCCGTTCAAATTGGCAGTTCAGATTAACCGCAGGCGCGTGGTCGACGACAAAACCTTCGCCCGCACTCGAATCGAACAGCCATTTTGCGTTTTTCTGACGCTGACGTCACGTGCTATCAAAAACAGGGTTTCGTGACAGCGCCGCAGCCTCAGCCCGGCACGGCCTGCGCAGGCAATCGATGCCCCAGTAAACGACGCCCCAACTTTTGCCCGTTGACCTCGATCAGGTGGTAGGTGATGAAGGAAATCCCGGTCACGGCCAGCAAGACCAGACCCACCATCAGGTTGTTGAGCCACGGATAACCGCTGTCCAGATAACGGAAATCTCCGAACACCGGCGCCAGCGGCAAGCCGGTCTTCTTCTCCAACACCATGAACAGCAGGATCAACACACTCAAAATGATCACATGGGTCAGGTAGATCGAGTAAGAAAGTCGCCCCAGCAGCTCGAACACACGCGTCTTCAGCACGTTGGAAACGATCCCGGCATCGAACGCATACAACGTCACCGTCAGACAGAACAGAGCGCTGGCCAGCACGGCCTTGTTCGGAGCGTCGCTGCTCAGGGTCCACACAATCAAACCACCCGCCAGAATCTCCAGCAGCGATGCGACGCCAAACCCCGGCTGCACCCGCTGGCGCAACGCCTCGAACACCTTGTAGCACAACGCGCCAGCGAAGAAGCAGGCCAGCCCCTTGTAGGCCAGCGCGGTGAACGGCCCTGCCCCGCTGTACAGCATCGCCATGGAGACGATGACGATCCCGGCCCAGACCAGCACCCGACGCGCCGACGTGCACAGCACCACCGCGGCGAAAATCAAATACATGTAGTACTCGATGCTGATGCTCCAGGACGGATAGTTGAACGACATGTTTTCCGTCCACGGCGTCCACGCCTGGATCAACAGCAAGTTGGGCACGATCTGCGAAGGCGCATACATACCGGTGAACGGCTCCTTGTTGAAGTTGACCCCCTGCTGCGCGGCGCCCCACTTCACGAACTCGAAGACGATGAACACGCCCAGCAAACAGACATGCAAGGGCGCCAGACGAAAGGTACGCAGAATGAAGAACCGCCGCAGCTCCAGATCGTGCCGCGTGCCGTAGGCATGGGTGATCACGAAGCCGCTGAGCACGAAGAAGAAATCCACGAACAAATCGGCACTGCGAAAGAACGCCAGCTCCGTCACACTGCCGACCACGTGCAGGTGATACAGCACGACGGCCAACGCGCAGATACCGCGAAGACTGTCGAGCGCGTGAAAGCGTTGACCTGAAGCCATGACGTGATTCCGTTCGAAGGGTGTATCGGCTGCAGGCAGTGCGCTCCAGGTAACGAAGCGTGGGCAACAGGGCCGCGAAGTTGGAAAAATCTTAGTGAAGCGGCGGGGCCAGGGCAAGGTAATACGCGATGCATATATTTATATTTTGCCGCTGTGAAAACAGCTGAAAAACTGGCGTCAAAGCCGCTTTGCAAGGCCTGTTCGAAGCAGCACCCTCGCCTGCTTTTTGGCGAGCGGCAAAAAGCCCCGGTGCCGGGTGGCAGCGGGGCTTTTTCAGGTCATACGGGCAGTGCAGCTATACTCTAGAACGGAATATCATCATCAAAGCTGTCAAAATCCGGAGCCGGCTGCTGCGCTGGCTGCTGCTGCGCAGGCGGAGCCGAACGCTGCTGCGGCGCGGACTGCTGCGGGCGCGGCGCCTGCTGACGCGGAGCCGGTGCCGACTGCTGGTAGTTGTTGCCACCGCCGCCCTGCTGGTCGTTGTTCTGCGGACGGCCGCCCAACAGCTGCATGGTGCCCTGCATGTCGACGATGATCTCGGTGGTGTAGCGCTTGATACCGTCCTTTTCCCACTCGCGGGTCTGCAGCTTGCCTTCGATGTACACCTGCGAGCCCTTGCGCAGGTACTCACCGGCGATCTCCGCAACCTTGCCGAACATCGACACACGGTGCCACTCGGTACGCTCGACCTTCTGGCCGCTCTGCTTGTCGGTCCACTGCTCGCTGGTGGCCAGGCTCAGGTTGGTGACCGCATTGCCGTTGGGCAGGAAACGGACCTCAGGATCCTGACCGCAAGTACCCACCAGAATGACTTTGTTAACCCCACGGGCCATAACGTTCTCCTAGGCTTCGCACGCTGTCGGCGCTGGGTTGACCAGGCGCTCGAGGGCGGTGCGATCCAAAATTTCTTTGTCCAATTTGATATAGATGGCGGCCTCTTCTGCCACCACCACCGCATCTGTTACACCGGGCACGGCTTTCAACCGCTCGGCCAATCCCGTCTCGCGCATCGCTTGGGGCGAAAGCGGCAAGCGCAGACTGGTCACGTAGGGTGGTTCGCGCATAGTAACAGCTATGGCCAGCCACAGGGCGCACAGCGCCGCGCATCCGATGAAGACCACACCCAGGCCACCCTGCTGAAACAACCAACCGCCAAGGATGCCACCCATGGCCGACCCCAGGAACTGGCTGGTGGAATACACCCCCATGGCCGTGCCCTTGCCGCCGGCTGGCGAAACCTTGCTGATCAACGAAGGCAGCGACGCCTCCAGCAGGTTGAACGCCGTGAAGAACACCACCGTGCCAATGACCAGCGCCCTCAGGCTGTCGCCGAACGCCCAGAAGAACACCTCCACCAGCATCAGGGTCGCCACCGCGCCCAGCAGAACACGCTTCATCTTGCGCTTCTTTTCGCCGTAGATGATGAACGGAATCATTGCGAAAAAAGATACGACCAGGGCGGTCAGGTACACCCACCAATGCTGCTCCTTGGGCAACCCGGCGCGCTCCACCAATGCCAGTGGCAAGGCGACGAAGCTTGCCATCAGGATCGAGTGAAGCACGAAGATGCCGAGGTCCAGGCGCAGCAGATCGGGGTGCTTGAGGGTGGCCAGCATCTCGCTGCGGGTCACGCCCGACTCACGATGAAGGGTATGTGCCGTCGCCTTGGGCACCACGAAGGCCACCAGCGCGATGCCAACCAACGCCAGCCCGCCGGTCGCCAGGAACAGGCCATGCAGGCCGAAGGCGCGAGTCAGCAGTGGCCCAACCACCATCGCCACCGCGAACGACACGCCAATGCTCATGCCGATCATGGCCATCGCCTTGGTGCGGTTCTGTTCGCGGGTCAGGTCCGATAGCAGGGCCATGACCGCTGCCGATATCGCCCCGGCGCCCTGCAGAACGCGTCCAGCGATCACACCCCAGATGGAATCGGACTGGGCCGCGACCACGCTGCCAATGGCGAAGATCACCAGGCCGCCGTAGATCACCGGACGACGGCCGATCCGGTCGGAGATGACCCCGAAAGGGATCTGCAGGAATGCCTGGGTCAGGCCATAGGCGCCGATCGCCAGACCGATCAGGGCCGGAGTGGCGCCCGCCAGGTCCATGCCATAGGTCGCCAGCACTGGCAGGACCATGAACATGCCCAGCATGCGGAAAGCGAACACCAGGGCCAACCCGCTGGCTGCGCGGGTTTCACCGCTGCTCATGCGTTCGCTGTGGGGATCGTGCATGGATAAACCTCGTGTGAACCGGTGACGATTCTACCAGTCCCACCCAGTAACGGCACAGACGGCGACGCTATGACGCGCCTTCTTCATCTTTGCGCGCACTCACCGTGCCGTGCCATTGACAAGCCCCGTATACTCACCTGTTTACGCCCGCCGCGCGAGGCCGCCTTGGACAAGATTCTGGTACGTGGGGCTCGAACCCACAATTTGAAAAACATCGACCTGACCCTGCCCCGTGACAAACTGATCGTGATCACCGGGCTGTCGGGTTCAGGCAAATCCTCCCTGGCTTTCGACACCCTCTACGCCGAAGGCCAACGCCGCTACGTCGAATCGCTGTCGGCCTATGCCCGGCAATTCCTGTCGATGATGGAAAAGCCCGACGTCGACACCATCGAAGGTCTGTCGCCGGCCATCTCCATCGAGCAGAAGTCGACATCGCACAACCCGCGCTCCACCGTCGGCACCATTACCGAGATCTACGACTACCTGCGTCTGCTGTACGCCCGCGTGGGCACGCCGCGCTGCCCGGATCACGACATTCCGCTGGAGGCCCAGACCGTCAGCCAGATGGTCGACCTCGTCCTGGCGCAGCCCGAAGGCGCCCGCCTCATGCTGCTGGCCCCGGTCATCCGCGAACGCAAAGGCGAGCACCTGGCCATTTTCGAAGAGCTGCGCGCCCAGGGTTTCGTCCGTGCGCGCATCAACGGCAAGCTCTACGAAATGGACGAGCTGCCCAAGCTCGACAAGCAGAAGAAGCACACCATCGAAGTGGTGGTGGACCGCTTCAAGGTCCGTGCCGACCTGCAACAGCGTCTGGCCGAATCGTTCGAGACGGCGTTGAAGCTGGCCGATGGCATCGCCCTGGTGGCGTCGATGGACGACGAACCGTTCGAAGAGATCATCTTCTCCGCACGCTTTGCCTGCCCGATCTGCGGCCACGCAATCAGCGAACTGGAACCCAAGCTGTTCTCCTTCAACAACCCGGCCGGCGCCTGCCCGACCTGCGATGGCCTGGGCGTGAAGCAGTTTTTCGACAACAAGCGCTTGGTGAATGGCGAATTGACCCTGGCCGAGGGCGCGATCCGCGGCTGGGACCGGCGCAACGTCTACTATTTCCAGATGCTCGGTTCGCTCGCCAGCCATTATCAGTTCAGCCTGGACGTGCCGTTCAACGAGCTGCCGGCCGACCAGCAGAAAGTCATCCTCACCGGCAGCGGCACGCACAACGTCGACTTCCGCTACCTGAATGACCGGGGCGATATCGTCAAACGTTCGCACCCGTTCGAAGGCATCGTGCCCAACCTCGAACGCCGCTACCGCGAAACCGAGTCGGCCAGCGTCCGTGAAGAACTCGCCAAGTTCCTCAGCACCCAGCCCTGCCCGGACTGCCGCGGCACGCGTCTGCGCCGCGAGGCTCGGCATGTATGGGTAGGCGAGAAAACCCTGCCCGCCGTCACCGGCCTGCCGATCGGCGACGCCACCGAGTACTTCGGCACGCTGGCCCTGACCGGACGCAAGGGCGAAATTGCCGACAAGATCCTCAAGGAAATCCGCGAGCGCCTGCAGTTTCTGGTCAACGTCGGCCTGGACTACCTGACCCTGGACCGCAGTGCCGACACGCTGTCCGGCGGCGAAGCCCAGCGCATCCGTCTGGCCAGCCAGATCGGTGCGGGCCTGGTCGGCGTGATGTACATCCTCGACGAGCCCTCCATCGGCTTGCACCAGCGGGACAATGATCGCCTGTTGGGCACCCTCAAGCACCTGCGCGACATCGGCAATACCGTCATCGTCGTCGAGCATGACGAAGACGCCATCCGCCTCGCCGACTACGTTGTGGACATCGGCCCCGGCGCCGGCGTGCATGGCGGCCATATCGTCGCCCAGGGCACCGCGCAGGAGGTCATGGACCATCCCGACTCGCTGACCGGCAAGTACCTGTCCGGCCGCGTGAAGATCGCCGTGCCAGTCAAGCGTACGCCGCGCAACAAAAAGCTGGCCCTGACGCTCAAGGGCGCCCGCGGCAACAATCTGCGCAATGTCGATCTGGAGATCCCGATCGGCTTGCTGACCTGCGTCACCGGCGTTTCCGGCTCGGGCAAGTCGACCCTGATCAACAACACCCTGTTCCCGCTCAGCGCCACCGCTCTCAACGGGGCAACCACGCTGGAAGCCTCGGCGCATGACAGCATCAATGGCTTGCAGCACCTGGACAAAGTGGTCGACATCGACCAGAGCCCGATCGGACGCACGCCGCGCTCGAACCCTGCCACCTATACCGGATTGTTCACCCCAATCCGCGAACTGTTCGCTGGGGTGCCGGAATCGCGCTCACGCGGTTATGGCCCGGGCCGGTTCTCGTTCAACGTCAAGGGCGGTCGCTGCGAGGCCTGCCAGGGTGACGGCTTGATCAAGGTAGAGATGCACTTCCTGCCCGACATCTATGTGCCCTGCGATGTCTGCAAGAGCAAGCGCTACAACCGCGAAACCCTGGAGATCAAGTACAAGGGCAAGAACATCCACGAGACCCTCGAGATGACCATCGAGGAGGCGCGCGAGTTCTTCGATGCGGTACCGGCACTGGCGCGCAAGCTGCAGACGCTCATGGATGTCGGCCTGTCCTACATCAAGCTGGGGCAGTCGGCGACCACCTTGTCCGGCGGTGAAGCACAGCGGGTCAAGCTGTCACGCGAGCTGTCCAAGCGCGACACCGGCAAGACCCTCTACATCCTCGACGAACCCACCACTGGCCTGCACTTCGCCGATATCCAGCAACTGCTTGACGTGCTGCATCGCCTGCGCGACCACGGCAACACCGTGGTGGTGATCGAGCACAACCTCGATGTCATCAAGACTGCAGACTGGCTGGTCGACCTGGGCCCGGAGGGCGGCTCCAAAGGCGGCCAGATCATCGCCGTCGGCACACCGGAGCAGGTTGCGGACATGAAGCAGTCCTACACCGGTCACTACCTCAAACCGCTGCTCGAACGCGACAAAGCCTGAAACTAAAAAGCCCCGCACAAGCGGGGCTTTTTAGTTTCAGACAAAACGCCATCCCTGTAGCAGCGGCGCAAGCCGCGTCAACATTCACCGCAGCAACCGTGAATCACCCGCGCCCCTGTAGCAGAGGCGCAAGCCGCGTCGGCGGCCAGCACCATAACCCTGCAGAATCACCGTGCATCCTGCCTGGCCTTGAACCACTGCTCCGATGAGATCAGAACTGCGACTGCAGGTAATTCTCCAAGCCAATGGACTTGATCAAACCCTGCTGCTTCTCCAGCCAGTACGTATGATCTTCCTCGGTATCCGCCAACTGCACCCGCAGTATGTCGCGAGTCACGAAGTCGCTGTGTCGTTCGCACAACTCGATACCCTTGCACAAGGCCGCACGCACCTTGTATTCCAGACGCAGATCTGCGGCGATCATGCTCGGGACATCCGTACCGACTTCAAGGTCGTCCGGACGCATGCGCGGCGTACCTTCGAGCATCAGGATGCGACGCATCAAGGCGTCGGCATGACCTGCTTCTTCTTCCATCTCATGATTGATGCGCTCGAAGAGCTTGGCGAAGCCCCAGTCCTCGTACATCCGCGAGTGGATGAAATACTGATCACGGGCAGCCAGCTCGCCTGTGAGCAAAGTATTGAGGTAATCGATTACGTCCGGGTGGCCTTGCATCGCCGTATATCTCCTAGCAGAAAGGCATAGTTTGAACCAAGGTCGCGGATACGTCACGGCCCGCGGTGCAGAAATACGCTAAAAAGCAGAGAAAATGTGACGAAATAAAGCGAAAAACCGCCCAGATGAGGGCGGTTCTTCTTATCACTTAGGTTCAGCCCAGTTGGATGCCCAATGCCTTGGCGATCCCATTACCGTAGGCTTCGTCCGCACGGTAGAAGTGCTGCAACTGGCGCTCCACCACATCCGCGCTGACACCCATCATCGCGCCAGCGATGTTGTCGATGAGCAGAGTCTGCTGCTCGGCATTCATCAAACGAAAAAGAGCGCCGGCCTGGCTGTAGTAATCCGCATCCACGCGATGATCGAAGCGATCAGCATCACCGTGCAAGGCCGAGGCCGGCTCGCGATACTGAGGCGCCTGCTTGGGTGCATCGGTGTAGCTGTTGGGCTCGTAGTTAGGAGCAGCACCGCCATTGCTGCCAAAGGCCATCGAACCGTCGCGCTGGTACGAGTGAACCGGGCTGCGGGGTGCGTTCACCGGCAACTGCTGATGATTGGTCCCGACGCGATAGCGGTGGGCATCGGCATAGGCGAACACACGGCCTTGCAGCATGCGGTCGGGCGACAGCCCTACGCCGGGCACCATGTTGCTCGGGCCAAAGGTCGCCTGCTCTACTTCGGCAAAATAGTTCAGCGGATTGCGGTTCAGTTCCAGCATGCCCACTTCGATCAACGGAAACTCCTTCTGCGACCAGGTCTTGGTCACGTCGAACGGGTTTTCGTAATGAAGGTTCGCCTGATCCTCACTCATGATCTGCATGCATACCCGCCACTTGGGGAAATCCCCACGCTCGATTGCATCGAACAGATCGCGCTGTGCGTAATCCGGGTCGGTGCCGGCGATACGCGCCGCGTCGGCTGGAGCAAGGTTCTTGATGCCCTGAGCCGTCTTGTAGTGCCACTTGACCCAGTGACGCTCACCCTTTGCATTGATCAGGCTGTAGGTGTGGCTACCGAAGCCGTGCATGTGACGATAGCCGTCCGGAATGCCGCGGTCCGAGAACAGAATGGTCACCTGGTGCAACGCTTCGGGCGAATGGGACCAGAAGTCCCACATCATCTGCGCGCTCTTAAGGTTGCTTTGAGGCAAACGCTTCTGGGTGTGGATGAAATCGGGAAACTTCATCGGGTCGCGAATGAAGAACACAGGCGTGTTGTTGCCAACGATGTCCCAGTTGCCTTCCTCGGTGTAGAACTTGAGGGCGAAACCTCGCGGATCGCGCTCGGTATCGGCTGAGCCGCGCTCGCCACCCACAGTGGAAAATCGCAGGAAGGTTTCGGTCTGCTTGCCTACGGTACTGAACAGCTTGGCACTGGAGTATTCCGATATGTCACGGCTTACCGTAAAGGTGCCGTATGCGCCTGAGCCCTTTGCATGAACACGACGCTCGGGAATATTCTCGCGGTTGAAATGCGCAAGCTTCTCGATCAGATGGAAATCGTCCAGCAGCAAGGGACCACGCGGCCCCGCAGAACGGGAATTCTGATTGTCGGCGACCGGTGCGCCGCTAGCGGTGGTGAGGATCTTGCTCTGGCTCATGGACGATGTTCCTTGGTAAGGCTTGCTGTGTAGGCGCCGACTTCAGCGGCTTGGAGCAAGTATCCAAAAAACACCCTCATTCGACTAATGGGCAAATCTTCTTTGCCTGATAGATTTTGACTAATCAGCAGGCATAAAAAAACCGGACCTAAGCCCGGTTTTTCAAGAACAGACTGTTCGTCTTATTCAGCAGCTTCAACCGAGCCACCAACAGGACGATCAACCAGCTCGACGTACGCCATAGGTGCGTTATCGCCAGTACGGAAGCCGCACTTGAGGATACGCAGGTAACCGCCCTGACGGGTGGCATAGCGCTTGCCCAGATCGTTGAACAGCTTACCAACCATTTCTTTCGAACGAGTACGGTCGAAAGCAAGACGGCGGTTTGCAACGCTGTCTACCTTGGCCAGGGTGATCAGCGGCTCGGCAACGCGGCGCAGTTCCTTGGCTTTTGGCAGGGTAGTCTTGATCAGCTCGTGCTCGAACAGCGACACCGCCATGTTCTGAAACATGGCCTTGCGGTGCGAGCTGGTACGGCTCAGGTGACGTCCACTTTTACGATGACGCATGGTTCATTCCTTACCAAACACAACGTTCGGTGATTACGACGATCAGGCAGTCGCCTTGTCGTCCTTCTTAAGACTTGCAGGCGGCCAGTTGTCGAGGCGCATGCCGAGGGACAGACCGCGGGAGGCCAGAACGTCCTTGATTTCGGTCAAGGATTTCTTGCCCAGGTTCGGAGTCTTCAACAGTTCTACTTCGGTACGCTGAATCAGGTCGCCGATGTAGTAAATGTTTTCCGCCTTAAGGCAGTTAGCCGAACGTACAGTCAGTTCCAGATCGTCAACCGGGCGAAGCAGGATCGGATCGATCTCGTCTTCCTGCTCGATTACCACAGGCTCACTGTCACCTTTGAGATCGACGAACGCAGCCAACTGCTGTTGCAGAATGGTTGCAGCGCGACGGATGGCCTCTTCAGGATCCAGGAGACCGTTGGTTTCCAGATCAATAACCAGCTTGTCCAGGTTAGTGCGCTGCTCGACACGGGCGTTTTCCACCACGTATGCGATACGGCGTACCGGGCTGAACGAAGAGTCGAGCTGCAAGCGACCAATGCTGCGGCTTTCGTCTTCATCGCTTTGACGCGAGTCGGCCGGTTCATAACCACGACCACGAGCTACGACGAGCTTCATGTTCAGGGCGCCGTTAGACGCCAGGTTAGCGATTACGTGATCGGGATTAACGATCTCGACATCATGATCCAGCTGAATATCGGCAGCGGTAACCACCCCCGAACCCTTTTTCGACAAGGTCAGCGTAACTTCGTCACGACCGTGCAGCTTGATAGCCAGGCCTTTCAGGTTCAACAGGATTTCAATGACGTCTTCCTGTACACCTTCGATGGCGCTGTACTCATGGAGTACACCGTCAATCTCGGCCTCGACTACTGCGCAGCCGGGCATTGAGGACAACAGGATGCGTCGCAGCGCGTTGCCCAGGGTATGGCCGAAACCACGCTCGAGAGGCTCGAGAGTGATTTTGGCGCGGGTTGGACTGACGACCTGCACATCAATATGGCGGGGCGTCAGGAACTCATTTACCGAAATCTGCATGGATGCACCTATTTTCTAGCCCTTACTTGGAGTAGAGCTCGACAATCAGGCTTTCGTTGATGTCGGCGGACAGATCACTGCGAGCAGGAACGTTCTTGAAAACGCCCGACTTCTTCTCAGTGTCTACTTCTACCCATTCTACGCGGCCACGTTGGGCACACAGATCGAGAGCTTGGACAATGCGAAGCTGGTTTTTAGCTTTCTCGCGAATCGCGACCACGTCACCAGCACGAACCTGGTAGGACGGAACGTTAACGGTCTTGCCGTTTACGCTGACCGACTTGTGCGATACCAACTGACGGGATTCGGCACGAGTCGAGCCGAAGCCCATACGGTATACGACGTTGTCCAGACGGCATTCGAGCAGTTGCAGCAGGTTCTCGCCGGTTGCGCCTTTCTTGCCGGCAGCTTCCTTGTAGTAACCGCTGAACTGACGCTCGAGAACGCCATAGATACGACGGACTTTCTGCTTTTCACGCAGCTGGGTGCCGTAGTCGGACTGGCGGCCACGGCGCTGACCGTGGATACCTGGGGCTGCTTCGATATTGCACTTCGATTCCAGGGCGCGAACGCCGCTTTTCAGGAACAGGTCAGTGCCTTCACGACGAGCCAGTTTGCATTTTGGACCAATGTAACGAGCCATTATCTATCGTCTCCTGAATTACACGCGGCGCTTCTTCGGCGGACGGCACCCGTTATGCGGGATTGGCGTCACGTCGGTGATGCTGGCGATCTTATAGCCACAGCCGTTCAATGCACGGACAGCGGACTCACGACCTGGACCTGGACCCTTGACGTTGACGTCGAGGTTCTTCAGGCCATATTCCAGCGCAGCTTGACCAGCACGCTCTGCAGCCACCTGGGCAGCGAACGGGGTGGACTTGCGTGAACCGCGGAAACCCGAACCGCCTGAGGTGGCCCAGGACAGGGCGTTACCTTGACGATCGGTAATGGTCACGATGGTGTTGTTGAAAGACGCGTGGATGTGGGCGATGCCATCAACCACTGTCTTTTTGACTTTCTTACGAGGACGAGCAGCAGGTTTTGCCATGACTAGATTCCTGTCGATTCGCTGGTGCGATTACTTGCGGATCGGCTTACGCGGACCTTTACGGGTACGCGCGTTGGTCTTGGTACGCTGACCGCGTACTGGCAGACCACGACGATGACGAAGACCGCGATAGCAGCCCAGATCCATCAAGCGCTTGATTTTCATGTTGATTTCGCGGCGCAGATCACCTTCGGTGGTGAACTTCGCCACTTCGCCACGCAGCTGTTCAATCTGCTCGTCGCTCAGATCCTTGATCCGTGCGGCTGGGTTGACCCCAGTGTCTGCACAGATTTTCTGTGCAGTAGTGCGACCAACACCATAGATGTAGGTCAGCGAGATAACAGTGTGCTTGTTATCTGGAATGTTAACGCCTGCAATACGGGCCATTCAGTGGGACTCCAATTGACAGCTACCTACGCCCCGGAAGCCAAGAAATAGGGCGCGAGATAATATCGCTGTAATAACAAATAATCAACCCGGCAGCGCACTAGCTGCCGGGCTTGTAGCACATCACAGTCAGCCTTGGCGCTGTTTGTGACGCGGCTCTGCGCTGCAAATGACTCGAACGACGCCTTCGCGACGAATGATTTTGCAGTTACGGCACAGCTTTTTCACCGATGCACGAACTTTCATTGCCAACTCCTCGAACCTTAAGGGACTGTCAGCGCAGCAGACCGCTGCCACCGTAGCCTTTCAGGTTGGCTTTCTTCATCAGGGATTCGTACTGGTGCGAAACGAGGTGCGATTGTACTTGGGACATAAAGTCCATCACAACCACTACCACAATCAGCAACGAGGTCCCGCCAAGGTAGAACGGAACGTTTGCAGCCACCACCAGGAACTGTGGAAGCAAGCAGACGCACATCATGTACAGGGCACCGAACATGGTCAAACGGGTCAGAACGCCATCAATGTAGCGCGCCGACTGCTCGCCTGGACGAATACCCGGAATAAAGGCACCGGACTTCTTCAGGTTTTCCGCCACGTCTTTCGGATTGAACATCAACGCCGTATAGAAGAAGCAGAAGAAAATGATCCCTGCACTAAACAGCAGAATGTTCAACGGCTGACCAGGAGCGATCGACTGCGAGACGTCCTGCAACCAGCCCATACCTTCGGACTGACCGAACCAGGAGCCCAGCGAAGCCGGGAACAGCAAGATGCTGCTCGCGAAAATGGCAGGAATCACACCGGCCATGTTCACTTTCAGCGGCAAGTGGCTCGTCTGCGCAGCGAAAACCTTGCGGCCTTGCTGACGCTTGGCATAGTGAACGGCTATTCGCCGCTGACCACGCTCGATGAACACCACGAAACCGATAATCGCTACCGCCAGCAGACCGATCGCAACCAGCGCGAAGATGTTGATATCGCCCTGACGCGCAGACTCGAAAGACTGCCCGATCGCTCTCGGAAGACCAGCAACGATACCCGCGAAGATCAACATCGAGATACCGTTACCCACACCACGCTCAGTGATCTGCTCACCCAGCCACATCATGAACATCGCGCCCGCCACGAAAGTGGAGACCGCCACGAAGTAGAAGCTGAAGCTTGCAGTGAACGCCACACCCTGATTGGCCAAGCCGATCGACATGCCGATCGCCTGCACCAAGGCCAGGATGACGGTGCCATAGCGGGTGTACTGGCTGATCTTGCGACGGCCAGCTTCCCCTTCCTTCTTCAACTGCTCCAGTTGCGGGCTCACGGCGGTCATCAGCTGCATGATGATCGATGCCGAAATGTACGGCATGATCCCCAGTGCAAAGATGCTCATCCGTTCCAGCGCGCCACCGGAAAACATGTTGAACAAGCTAAGAATGGTCCCCTCATTCTGTCGAAACAGGTCTGCGAGTCGGTCCGGGTTGATACCTGGAACCGGGATGTGTGCGCCAATTCTGTAGACGATGATCGCCAGGAACAGAAAACGCAGACGAGCCCAGAGTTCAGACATACCGCCCTTGCCTAGCGCTGAGAGAGCACCTTGCTTAGCCATTTATTCCTCGAACTTGCCGCCAGCTGCTTCGATAGCCGCACGCGCACCTTTGGTGGCGGCGATTCCCTTGATGGTCACAGCGCGAGTCACTTCGCCCGACAGCATGATTTTCACACGCTGTACGTTCTGGTTGATCACGTTGGCATCCTTCAGGGACTGCACGGAGACGATGTCGCCTTCCACTCGGGCCAGCTCGGACAGACGCACTTCTGCGCGGTCCATGGCTTTCAGGGAAACGAAACCGAACTTCGGCAAGCGACGGTGCAGCGGCTGTTGACCGCCTTCGAAGCCTGGAGCGATGGTGCCACCGGAGCGGGAGGTCTGACCTTTGTGGCCACGGCCACCGGTCTTGCCCAAACCACTACCGATACCACGACCCGGGCGATGCTTTTCGCGACGCGAACCGGGAGCTGGACTCAGATCATTGAGTTTCATCGATTAACCCTCTACGCGAAGCATGTAGTAGGCCTTGTTGATCATCCCGCGATTCTCGGGAGTATCCTGGACTTCTACAGTGTGACCGATGCGACGCAGACCCAGACCCTTAACGCACAATTTGTGGTTAGGGATACGGCCGGTCATGCTTTTGATCAGCGTAACTTTTACAGTAGCCATGATCAGATGATCTCCTCAACGTTCAGACCGCGCTTGGCGGCGATGGACGACGGGGACTGCATGGCTTTCAGACCCTTGAACGTAGCGTGAACCACGTTGACGGGGTTGGTCGAGCCGTAGCACTTGGCCAGAACGTTCTGGACACCAGCCACTTCGAGAACGGCACGCATTGCGCCGCCAGCGATGATACCGGTACCTTCCGAAGCAGGCTGCATGTACACCTTCGAAGCGCCGTGAGCGGACTTCATGGCGTACTGCAAGGTGGTCCCGTTCAGGTCCACTTGAATCATGTTGCGACGAGCTGCTTCCATAGCTTTCTGGATGGCAGCAGGCACTTCACGAGACTTGCCACGGCCGAAGCCAACACGGCCCTTGCCATCACCTACCACGGTCAACGCGGTGAAGGTGAAGATACGGCCGCCTTTGACGGTCTTGGCAACGCGGTTAACTTGAACCAGCTTCTCGATGTAGCCTTCGTCGCGCTTTTGGTCGTTATTTGACATAACTTAGAACTCCAGCCCAGCTTCACGAGCGCCATCGGCCAGCGCTTTGACGCGACCGTGGTACTTGAAGCCAGAGCGGTCGAAAGCCACCTGCGAGACGCCAGCGGCCTTAGCACGCGAAGCGACCAGCTGGCCAACCTTAGTGGCCGCGTCAATGTTGCCAGTGGCACCATCACGCAATTCTTTGTCCAAAGTCGAGGCACTTGCCAAGACCTTGCTGCCGTCGGCCGAGATGACCTGGGCATAGATGTGCTGCGAAGAGCGGAACACGCAGAGACGCACGACTTCGAGTTCGTGCATTTTCAGGCGTGCCTTGCGAGCGCGACGCAGTCGAGTAACTTTTTTGTCGGTCATTTGCTATGCCCTACTTCTTCTTGGCTTCTTTACGGCGGACGACTTCGTCTGCGTAACGTACACCTTTGCCTTTGTAAGGCTCTGGCGGACGGAAATCGCGGATTTCAGCGGCCACTTGACCCACCAGCTGCTTGTCGATGCCCTTGATCAGGATATCGGTCTGGCTAGGTGTCTCAGCGGTGATGCCTTGCGGCAACTCGTAATCCACCGGATGAGAGAAGCCCAGCGACAGGTTCAGCACTGTGCCTTTTGCTTGTGCTTTATAGCCAACACCGACCAGCTGGAGCTTGCGCTCGAAGCCTTGGCTTACGCCCTGGACCATGTTGTTGACCAAAGCGCGAGTGGTACCGGCCATTGCACGGGTCTGCTGATCGCCGTTCTTGGCAGCGAAACGCAGCTCGCCAGCCTCTTCAACGACTTCAACCGACGAGTGAACGTTCAGTTCCAGAGTGCCCTTGGCACCCTTCACCGAAAGCTGTTGGCCGGCGAATTTTACTTCGACACCAGCTGGCAGCTTAACGGGGTTCTTAGCGACGCGAGACATGCTTATCCCCCCTTAGAACACTGTGCAGAGTACTTCGCCGCCGACACCGGCAGCGCGCGCAGCACGATCCGTCATCACACCTTTATTGGTGGAGACGATGGATACGCCGAGACCGCCACGAACTTTCGGCAGGTCATCAACGGATTTGTACTGACGCAGGCCTGGACGACTTACGCGCTTGACTTCCTCGATGACCGGACGGCCTTCGAAGTATTTCAGCTCGATGGAAAGCGACGGTTTTGCTTCGCTGCTTACCTGAAAACCCGCGATGTAACCTTCGTCCTTCAGAACTTTGGCCACAGCTACCTTCAACGTGGAAGATGGCATGCTTACGACGGGCTTTTCAGCCATCTGGGCATTACGGATTCGAGTTAGCATGTCCGCTAACGGGTCCTGCATACTCATGGGCTAGACGCTCCTGATACAAAAATAATTAGCCTTGCGGCTACAACGTCGCCGAGCGTTTGATCCGGTCCAAAAACCCGGGCTCAGGCGAGCCGGCAATTCTAGACGTACGGCAGAAATGAATCAAGCCCCATGAGGGGCTTGATTCAGTCGCCGTGACACCGGCGGTCGGTTGATTGCTCAATCGAGCGCAGGCATCTCGTCTGTCCGACTTACCAGCTGGCTTTGACCAGACCTGGTACGTCACCGCGCATGGCGGCCTGGCGCAGCATGTTACGGCCGAGGCCGAACTTGCGGTACACGCCATGTGGACGACCAGTCAGGCGGCAGCGGTTACGCATGCGAGCAGCGCTCGCATCACGTGGCTGCTTCTGCAGGGCTACGGAAGCATTCCAGCGCTCTTCTTCACTTGCGTTCAGATTGACGATGATTGCTTTGAGCTCAGCACGCTTCTTGGCGTATTTAGCTACCGTCAGCTGACGCTTCAGCTCACGGTTCTTCATGCTCTTCTTGGCCATTTTCCTACTCCAATCAGTTGCGGAACGGGAAGTTGAAGGCACGCAGCAAGGCGCGACCTTCTTCATCCGAACGAGCAGTGGTGGTCAGGGTAATGTCCAGACCGCGCAGAGCATCGATCTTGTCGTAATCGATTTCCGGGAAAATGATCTGCTCTTTCACGCCCATGCTGTAGTTGCCACGACCGTCGAAGGACTTGGCATTCAGGCCGCGGAAGTCGCGTACCCGAGGCAGGGAGATCGCCAGCAGGCGGTCCAGGAATTCGTACATCTTGTCGCGACGCAAGGTCACCTTGACACCGATCGGCCAACCCTCACGGACTTTGAAGCCCGCGATGGATTTGCGTGCGAAGGTCACAACGGCTTTCTGGCCGCAGATCTTCTCGATGTCGGCTACAGCGTGCTCGATGACTTTCTTGTCGCCGATCGCTTCGCCCAGACCCATGTTCAGGGTGATCTTGGTAACGCGCGGAACTTCCATCACGTTCGCAAGCTTGAGTTCTTCCTTAAGCTTGGGAGCGATTTCCTTCCGGTAAATCTCTTTCAGTCGTGCCATGGTCTTCTACCTAGCAGTGTTCAAGCATCAACCGCTTTTTGGGTCGACTTGAAGACACGAATTTTTTTGCCTTCTTCTACTTTGAAACCAACGCGGTCAGCCTTGTTGGTTTCGCCATTGAAGATGGCGACGTTGGAAGCGTGCAGAGGCGCTTCTTTCTCGACGATACCGCCTTGTACGCCCGACATCGGGTTAGGCTTGGTATGACGCTTCACCAGGTTGACCCCACCAACGACCAGACGGTCGTCAGCGAGAACCTTGAGCACCTTACCGCGCTTGCCTTTGTCTTTGCCGGCGATCACGATGATCTCGTCGTCACGACGAATCTTTTGCATGTCGGATCTCCTTACAGCACTTCTGGGGCGAGCGAGACGATCTTCATGAACTTCTCGGAACGAAGCTCACGGGTCACTGGCCCAAAGATACGGGTGCCGATTGGCTCTTGCTTGTTGTTCAACAGAACAGCAGCGTTGCCATCGAAGCGGATGATGGAGCCGTCAGCACGACGAACGCCGTGACGAGTGCGGACTACAACAGCAGTCATCACTTGACCTTTCTTCACCTTGCCACGAGGAATTGCTTCCTTCACGGTCACCTTGATGATGTCGCCGATGCCAGCGTACCGGCGGTGCGAGCCGCCCAGTACCTTGATGCACATGACGCGACGAGCGCCGCTGTTATCGGCCACATCGAGCATGGATTGAGTCTGAATCATAGAATTTCTCCGACCCCTAGCCCTTAGACTTCAACAGCGCGTTCGAGAACGTCAACCAGTGCCCAGGACTTGGTCTTGGCCAGCGGACGGGTTTCACGAATAGTGACCTTGTCGCCGATCTTGCACTGATTGGTTTCGTCGTGAGCGTGCAGCTTAGTCGAACGCTTAACGTATTTACCGTAGATCGGGTGCTTTACGCGACGCTCGATCAATACGGTGATGGTTTTGTCCATCTTGTCGCTGACCACACGGCCAGTCAGCGTACGGACGGTTTTTTCGGCTTCAGCCATGATCACTTACCTGCCTGCTGGTTGAGCACAGTTTTCACGCGAGCGATGTCGCGCTTCACTTGCGAGAGCAGGTGAGACTGCCCCAACTGGCCAGTTGCTTTCTGCATGCGCAGATTGAACTGGTCGCGCAGCAAGCCGAGCAGTTGCTCGTTCAGTTGCTGTGCTGATTTTTCACGAAGTTCATTCGCTTTCATCACATCACCGTCCGCTTAACAAAGGAGGTGGCGAGAGGCAGCTTTGCAGCCGCCAAGGCGAAAGCCTCACGCGCCAGCTCTTCGGAAACACCCTCGATTTCATACAGGACTTTGCCTGGCTGAATCTGGGCAACCCAATATTCCACGTTACCCTTACCTTTACCCATACGAACTTCGAGGGGCTTTTTGGAGATAGGCTTGTCCGGGAATACACGGATCCAGATCTTGCCGCCACGTTTAACGTGACGGGTCAGGGCACGACGCGCTGACTCGATCTGACGAGCGGTGAGACGACCACGAGCTACAGACTTCAGCGCATACTCGCCGAAGCTGACTTTGCTACCGCGCTGAGCCAGACCACGGTTGTGGCCAGTCATCTGCTTGCGGAACTTCGTACGCTTAGGTTGCAACATTTGGCGTACCCCTTACTTAGCAGCTTTTTTACGAGGCGCAGGTGCTTGTGGTTTCAGTTCTTCTTGGCGACCACCAATTACTTCGCCTTTGAAAATCCAAACCTTCACACCGATCACACCGTAAGTGGTGTGAGCTTCGTAGTTGGCATAGTCGATGTCGGCACGCAGGGTGTGCAAGGGCACACGACCTTCGCGATACCATTCAGTACGTGCGATTTCAGCACCGCCGAGACGACCGCTCACTTGGATCTTGATGCCTTTGGCACCAATGCGCATGGCGTTCTGTACGGCGCGCTTCATGGCGCGACGGAACATCACACGACGCTCCAGCTGCTGAGCTACGCTCTGCGCAACCAGCATACCGTCGAGCTCCGGCTTGCGGATCTCTTCGATATTGATGTGCACAGGCACACCCATTTGCTTGGTCAGGTCCTGGCGCAGTTTCTCAACATCTTCACCTTTCTTCCCGATAACGATACCAGGACGAGCGGTGTGGATGGTGATACGTGCAGTTTGGGCCGGACGATGGATATCGATACGGCTTACGGACGCGCTTTTTAGTTTGTCTTGGAGATACTCACGCACCTTCAGATCTGCGAACAAGTAGTCCGCATAAGTCCGACCGTCTGCGTACCAGACGGAGGTGTGCTCCTTGACGATTCCCAGGCGAATGCCAATGGGATGTACTTTCTGACCCATCTGATCGACTCCGTTACTTGTCAGCAACCTTGACAGTGATATGGCAAGACCGCTTGACGATGCGATCAGCCCGGCCTTTGGCACGAGGCATGATGCGCTTCAGCGAACGCCCTTCGTTGACGAAAACGGTGCTGACCTTCAGGTCATCAACGTCTGCGCCTTCGTTGTGCTCGGCGTTGGCTACGGCCGACTCCAGCACTTTCTTCATGATTTCCGCGGCTTTTTTACTGCTAAAAGCCAGCAGGTTGAGCGCTTCGCCCACCTTCTTCCCGCGGATCTGGTCGGCGACCAAGCGGGCTTTCTGGGCGGAGATTCGAGCGCCCGACAACTTAGCGGCTACTTCCATTTCCTTACCCCTTAACGCTTGGCTTTCTTGTCAGCCACGTGCCCACGATATGTGCGGGTACCGGCGAACTCGCCCAGTTTGTGGCCGACCATGTCTTCGTTCACGAGAACGGGGACGTGTTGGCGACCGTTGTGTACTGCGATGGTCAGACCGACCATTTGTGGCAGGATCATCGAACGACGCGACCAGGTCTTAACTGGTTTGCGATCGTTCTTTTCCGCCGCCACTTCGATCTTCTTCAGTAGGTGAAGATCAATAAAAGGACCTTTTTTCAGAGAACGTGGCACTGTCGTATCCCTCTATTTACTTGCGACGACGGACGATCATTTTGTCGGTACGCTTATTACCACGAGTCTTCGCGCCCTTAGTCGGGAAGCCCCATGGCGATACCGGATGACGACCACCGGAGGTACGACCTTCACCACCACCATGTGGGTGGTCAACCGGGTTCATGGCAACACCACGAACGGTTGGGCGAACGCCACGCCAGCGTTTGGCACCGGCTTTACCCAGCGAACGCAGGCTGTGCTCGGAGTTCGAGACTTCGCCCAGCGTTGCGCGGCACTCGGACAGCACTTTGCGCATTTCGCCCGAACGCAGGCGCAGGGTCACGTAGACACCTTCACGAGCGATCAGCTGAGCCGAAGCACCAGCGGAGCGAGCGATCTGAGCACCTTTGCCAGGCTTCAATTCGATGCCGTGGATGGTGCTACCGACCGGGATGTTGCGCAGCTGCAGCGAGTTGCCTGGCTTGATCGGTGCCAGAGCACCTGCAATCAGCTGGTCGCCAGCGCTCACGCCTTTCGGTGCGAGGATGTAGCGACGCTCGCCGTCTGCGTACAGAACCAGAGCAATGTGAGCAGTACGGTTAGGATCGTATTCAATGCGCTCGACGGTGGCAGTGATGCCATCCTTGTCGTTGCGACGGAAGTCGATCATGCGGTAATGCTGCTTGTGACCACCACCGATGTGACGGGTGGTAATGCGGCCATTGTTGTTACGACCACCAGTCTTCGATTTTTTCTCGAGCAGCGGTGCGTGAGGAGCGCCTTTATGCAGCTCCTGGTTGACCACCTTGACCACGAAACGGCGGCCAGGGGAAGTCGGTTTGCATTTAACGATTGCCATGATGCACCCCTTCCTTACTCAGCACTGCTGCTGAAATCGAGATCTTGGCCTGGCTGAAGGGAGATAACTGCCTTCTTCCAGTCATTACGCTTGCCCAGACCGCGAGCAGTGCGCTTGCTTTTACCCAGTACGTTCAGGGTAGTAACACGCTCTACTTTCACGCTGAACAGGCTTTCGACGGCCTTCTTGATTTCCAGCTTGGTTGCGTCGGTAGCAACCTTGAAAACGAACTGACCTTTCTTGTCTGCCAGAACCGTAGCCTTCTCGGAAACGTGCGGGCCAAGCAGAACTTTAAATACGCGTTCCTGGTTCATCCCAGCAGCTCCTCGAATTTCTTCACGGCCGACACGGTGATCAACACCTTGTCGTATGCGATCAGACTAACTGGGTCGGAACCTTGGACGTCACGTACATCGACGTGCGGCAGGTTGCGAGCAGCCAGGTACAGGTTCTCGTCGACGGAGTCCGATACGATCAGAACGTCGGTAAGGCCCATGCCATTCAGCTTGCCCAGCAGGTCTTTGGTTTTCGGTGCTTCGACAGCGAAGTCCTGAACCACGACCAGACGGTCGGTACGCACCAGCTCAGCAAGGATGGAGCGCAGTGCTGCGCGATACATCTTCTTGTTCAGCTTCTGGGTGTGATCCTGAGGACGAGCTGCGAAAGTGGTACCACCGCCACGCCAGATAGGGCTACGGATAGTACCGGCACGAGCACGGCCGGTACCCTTCTGACGCCAAGGGCGCTTACCGCCACCACGAACGTCGGAACGGGTCTTTTGCTGCTTGCTGCCCTGACGACCGCCAGCCATGTAGGCCACGACTGCCTGGTGCACCAGCGTCTCGTTGAACTCGCCGCCGAAGGTCAGTTCGGAAACTTCGATCGCCTGAGCGTCATTTACATTTAATTGCATTTTCGCTTCCCCTTAACCGCGAGCCTTGGCTGCCGGACGCACAACCAGGTTGCCGCCGGTTGCGCCAGGAACAGCACCCTTGACGAGCAGCAGATTGCGTTCAGCGTCGACGCGCACAACTTCCAGGGACTGCACGGTCACGCGCTCAGCGCCCATATGACCGGACATTTTTTTGCCCTTGAATACACGGCCAGGAGTCTGGCACTGGCCGATGGAGCCAGGGACGCGGTGGGAAACGGAGTTACCGTGCGTGTTGTCTTGACCGCGGAAGTTCCAACGCTTGATGGTACCGGCAAAGCCTTTACCTTTGGACTGACCGGTAACATCTACCAGTTGGCCCGCTGCGAAGAGTTCAGCATTGATCAAGTCGCCAGCCTGGTATTCGCCTTCTGCAAGGCGGAATTCCCAGACGCCACGACCGGCAGCAACGTTCGCCTTGGCGAAGTGACCTGCTTGAGCAGCAGTCACACGCGAAGCACGACGCTCGCCGACAGTGACTTGCACTGCACGATAGCCATCAGTTTCTTCAGTTTTAAACTGGGTGACGCGATTCGGCTCGATCTCAATGACCGTGACCGGAATGGAGACACCTTCTTCGGTGAAAATACGGGTCATACCGCATTTACGACCGACTACACCAATAGTCATGTTGTAAACCTCATGAGTGTACGGGGCTTTCACCCGCTATGGCCGCCCATTTCAGAGCGTTACACGACTAAGACCCAAGTCTTAGCCGAGGCTGATCTGCACTTCCACACCTGCCGCAAGATCAAGCTTCATCAGCGCGTCAACGGTTTTGTCCGTTGGCTGGACGATGTCCAGAACACGCTTATGAGTGCGGATCTCGTACTGGTCGCGCGCGTCTTTGTTGACGTGCGGGGAAACCAGAACGGTGAACCGCTCTTTACGGGTAGGAAGTGGAATTGGACCACGCACCTGAGCACCAGTACGTTTCGCGGTTTCCACGATTTCCTGGGTGGATTGGTCGATCAGGCGATGGTCAAAAGCCTTCAACCTGATACGGATTTGCTGATTTTGCATTGGATTTCAGACTCCGGCTGCTGTTCCCACCGGGCGCAATGCACCCGTTAAAAGGAGGCGCAATTCTATAGACGCGCCCATCGAGTGTCAACCCAATAAAAAAGCCCCCGCTAAGCGGGGGCCTTTTCAAACGATCAACGATTACTCGATGATTTTGGCTACGACGCCAGCGCCGACGGTACGACCGCCTTCACGGATAGCGAAACGCAGACCGTCTTCCATTGCGATGGTCTTGATCAGGGTGACAACCATTTTGATGTTGTCGCCTGGCATTACCATTTCAACGCCTTCCGGCAGTTCGCAGTTACCGGTCACGTCAGTGGTCCGGAAGTAGAACTGTGGACGGTAGCCTTTGAAGAACGGAGTGTGACGACCGCCTTCTTCCTTGCTCAGCACGTAGACTTCAGCTTCGAACTTGGTGTGCGGCTTGACCGAACCCGGCTTGACCAGAACCTGGCCACGCTCGACGTCGTCACGCTTGGTGCCGCGCAGCAGCACGCCGCAGTTCTCGCCAGCACGACCTTCGTCCAGCAGCTTGCGGAACATTTCAACGCCGGTGCAGGTGGTGACGGTGGTGTCACGCAGACCTACGATTTCCAGCGAATCCTGAACCTTGACGATGCCGCGCTCGATACGACCGGTAACAACGGTACCGCGACCGGAGATCGAGAACACGTCTTCGATTGGCATCAGGAATGGCTTGTCGATGACACGGACTGGATCTGGGATGTAGCTGTCCAGAGTCTCAACCAGTTTACGAACGGAGCTGGTGCCCATTTCGTTGTCGTCTTTGCCTTCCAGCGCCATACGAGCCGAACCGATGATGATCGGAGTGTCGTCGCCTGGGAAGTCGTAGGTCGACAGCAGGTCACGAACTTCCATCTCTACCAGTTCCAGCAGCTCGGCGTCGTCTACCAGGTCGGCCTTGTTCAGGTAAACCACGATGTACGGAACGCCAACCTGGCGGGACAGCAGGATGTGCTCACGGGTTTGTGGCATCGGACCATCAGCGGCCGAGCAAACCAGAATCGCGCCGTCCATCTGGGCAGCACCGGTGATCATGTTCTTCACATAGTCAGCGTGACCTGGGCAGTCAACGTGAGCGTAGTGACGGATCAGCGAGTTGTATTCAACGTGCGCGGTGTTGATGGTGATACCACGAGCTTTTTCTTCTGGAGCGCTGTCGATCTTGTCGAAGTCGACGATTGCGGAACCGAAAACTTCGGAGCAAACGCGAGTCAGAGCAGCAGTCAGAGTGGTTTTACCGTGGTCAACGTGACCAATGGTGCCAACGTTGACGTGCGGTAGGGAACGATCAAATTTTTCTTTAGCCACGACAATTAACTCCTTGCCTAAAGGACTGAATCAGCCTTGTTTTTTGGATACAGTTTCAGCGATGTGCGCCGGAGCTGTGTTGTATTTTTTGAATTCCATAGAGTAGCTTGCGCGACCCTGGGACATGGAGCGAACGTCGGTCGCATAACCGAACATCTCACCCAACGGAACCTCGGCGCGAATCACTTTGCCGGAAACCGTATCTTCCATACCCAAGATCATGCCGCGACGACGGTTAAGGTCGCCCATGACATCACCCATGTAGTCTTCAGGTGTAACAACTTCTACCGCCATGATCGGCTCAAGCAACTCACCACCGCCCTTCTGGGCCAGTTGCTTGGTTGCCATGGAGGCAGCGACCTTGAACGCCATCTCGTTGGAGTCGACGTCGTGGTAGGAACCGTCGAAAACGGTCGCTTTCAGGCCGATCAGCGGATAGCCGGCAACAACACCGTTCTTCATCTGCTCTTCGATACCCTTCTGAATCGCCGGGATGTATTCCTTGGGAACCACACCACCGACGACTTCGTTCACGAATTGCAGACCTTCCTGACCTTCGTCAGCAGGGGCAAAACGGATCCAGCAGTGACCAAACTGACCACGACCGCCGGACTGACGAACGAACTTGCCTTCGATTTCACAGTTCTTCGTGATGCGCTCACGATAGGAAACCTGAGGCTTACCGATGTTGGCTTCGACGTTGAACTCACGGCGCATCCGGTCAACCAGGATGTCCAGGTGCAGCTCGCCCATGCCGGAGATGATCGTCTGACCAGTCTCTTCATCGGTTTTAACGCGGAAAGATGGATCTTCCTGAGCAAGCTTGCCCAGAGCGATACCCATTTTTTCCTGGTCATCCTTGGTCTTGGGCTCTACGGCAACCGAAATAACCGGCTCCGGGAAGTCCATGCGAACGAGGATGATCGGCTTGTCACCGTTGCACAAGGTTTCACCAGTGGTGACGTCCTTCATGCCGATCAAGGCCGCGATGTCGCCAGCGCGTACTTCCTTGATCTCTTCGCGGGCGTTGGCGTGCATCTGCACCATACGACCCACGCGCTCTTTCTTGCCCTTGACCGAGTTGATCACGCCGTCGCCGGAGTTCAACACGCCCGAGTAAACACGGACGAAGGTCAGGGTACCCACGAATGGGTCAGTGGCAATTTTGAATGCCAGAGCGGAAAACGGTTCTGCGTCGTCTGCATGACGCTCCAGCTCGATGGTCTCGTCATCCGGGTCAGTACCCTTGATGGCAGGAATATCGACCGGGGCCGGCAGGTAGTCGATCACAGCATCGAGAACCAGGGGAACGCCCTTGTTCTTGAACGAGGAACCGCAAACAGCCAAGACGATCTCGCCAGCGATGGTACGCTGACGCAGAGCAGCCTTGATTTCGTCGTTGGTGAGTTCTTCACCTTCGAGGTACTTGTTCATCAGCTCTTCGTTGGCTTCAGCCGCAGCTTCGACCATGTTGTTGCGCCATTCGTCAGCCAGTTCCTGCAGCTCGGCAGGGATAGGCTTGCGAACGGGAACCATGCCTTTGTCAGCATCGTTCCAGTAGACAGCTTCCATGGCCAACAGATCGATCTGGCCCTGGAAATTGTCTTCGGAACCGATAGCCAGCTGGATAGGCACCGGAGTGTGACCCAAACGCTGCTTGATCTGACCGATCACGCGCAGGAAGTTCGCGCCAGCACGGTCCATCTTGTTTACGTAAACAAGACGAGGAACGCCGTACTTGTTGGCTTGACGCCATACGGTTTCCGACTGAGGCTCTACACCCGAGGTACCACAGAACACAACGACAGCGCCGTCGAGTACGCGCAGGGAACGCTCAACTTCAATGGTGAAGTCTACGTGGCCCGGGGTATCGATGACGTTGAAGCGATGCTCGTCCTTGTACTGCTTCTCGGAGCCCTTCCAGAAGGCGGTGATAGCAGCAGAAGTGATGGTAATACCACGCTCCTGCTCCTGAACCATCCAGTCTGTGGTCGCGGCGCCGTCATGCACCTCGCCCATTTTGTGGCTTTTGCCGGTGTAAAAAAGGACGCGCTCGGTGGTCGTGGTTTTACCAGCGTCCACGTGAGCAACGATACCAATGTTACGGTAGCGGTTAATCGGTGTAGTACGAGCCATAAAGCCCTCGCAAAATTAGTGACGCTGAATTTAGAAGCGGTAGTGCGAGAACGCTTTGTTGGCTTCAGCCATACGGTGAACGTCTTCACGCTTCTTAACTGCAGCACCTTTGCCTTCGGCAGCGTCCAGCAGTTCGCCGGCCAAGCGCAGAGCCATCGACTTTTCACCGCGCTTGCGCGCGAAGTCTACCAGCCAGCGCATTGCCAGGGCGTTACGACGGGACGGACGAACTTCGACCGGAACCTGGTAAGTAGCACCGCCTACACGGCGCGACTTCACTTCGACCAGCGGAGCGATGGCGTCGAGAGCTTTCTCGAAGATTTCCAGGGGGTCGCTGTTCTTGCGTTCTTTAACCTTGTCCAGCGCGCCATAAACGATACGCTCGGCAACGGCTTTCTTGCCGCTTTCCATCACGTGGTTCATGAACTTGGCCAGGATCTGGCTGCCGTATTTTGGATCGTCAAGCACTTCGCGCTTGGCTGCTACGCGTCTTCTTGGCATGGATAAGCCCTCAAACGGTCTTCAGGTTAGCTCGGGACAGGCCCGACCTTACTCTTATCGACTCAGAAAAATAGATAACTGCAGTGTGCAAACGCCGATTACTTCGGACGCTTGGTACCGTACTTCGAACGACCTTGGTTACGACCTTTGACGCCGGAGGTATCCAGGGAGCCGCGAACGGTGTGGTAACGAACACCTGGCAAGTCTTTTACACGACCGCCGCGGATCAGTACCACGCTGTGCTCTTGCAGGTTGTGGCCTTCACCGCCGATGTACGAGGAAACCTCGAAACCGTTGGTCAGGCGCACACGGCATACTTTACGCAGTGCCGAGTTAGGTTTTTTCGGCGTGGTGGTGTACACACGGGTGCACACACCACGACGTTGCGGGCAGTTCTGCAGCGCAGGTACGTCGGATTTCTCGACGATACGCTTGCGCGGCTGACGTACCAGCTGGTTGATAGTTGCCATCTACTAGCTCCACTGTTGTCTTGCGACGCTATTGTCTTGCAAGAAAAGCAAAAATGGCAGGAATCAATCCCGCCAAATTTAGGGGTACAAGAGTCTAAAGAGGATCTCGTCCCCAGTCAAGACAAGGCCCCGGCCTCCCCTGCCAACTCCGCTGCGACATTTTGTGTCGTTGCGGAGTTGGCAGGGGCTACCAGGGCCCCGTCATCACTACCGCTGGTCTCAATTACCGCTTGAGTTCAGCGCTTCGGTCAACGCAGCTTCCACTTCACTGGCGCTGACGCGAGTCGGTTTGTCGAGTTCACGGCGACGCTTGCGCTCGCTGTGATACGCCAGACCGGTACCAGCCGGGATCAGACGACCCACGACCACGTTCTCTTTCAGGCCGCGCAGGTAATCGCGCTTGCCGGTGACTGCCGCTTCGGTCAGCACTCGAGTGGTTTCCTGGAAGGAAGCCGCCGATATGAACGATTCGGTGGACAACGACGCCTTGGTAATACCCAGCAGCACGCGAGTGAATTTCGAAACGAATTTCTCGTCCGCACTCAGACGCTCGTTTTCACCCAGTACGTGGGTCAGTTCCATCTGGTCGCCCTTGATGAAGCTGCTGTCGCCGGACTCGGAGATTTCGACCTTGCGCAGCATCTGACGCAGAATCGTCTCGATGTGCTTGTCGTTGATCTTCACGCCCTGCAGACGGTACACGTCCTGAATCTCGTTGACGATGTACTTGGCCAGCGCACTCACACCCAGCAAGCGCAGGATGTCATGCGGGTCACTCGGACCGTCCGAGATAACTTCGCCGCGGTTCACTTGTTCGCCTTCGAAGACGTTCAGGTGACGCCACTTCGGAATCAGCTCTTCATACGGATCGGTGCCGTCGTTCGGCGTGATAACCAAGCGGCGCTTGCCTTTGGTTTCCTTGCCGAAAGCGATGGTGCCGCTGACTTCCGCCAGGATCGAAGCTTCCTTCGGACGACGCGCTTCGAACAAGTCGGCAACACGCGGCAGACCACCGGTGATGTCGCGAGTCTTCGAAGTTTCCTGTGGAATACGGGCGATAACGTCACCCACACCCACTTGCGCACCATCCGCCACGCCGACTAGGGCATTGGCTGGCAGGAAGTACTGGGCCGGTACGTCGGTACCTGGCAACAGCAGATCCTTGCCATCGACGCCAACCATCTTCACTGCCGGACGAATTTCCTTGCCCGCAGCTGGACGGTCCTTGGCATCGAGCACTTCGATGTTGGTCAGGCCGGTCAATTCGTCTGTTTGACGCTTGATCGTGATGCCTTCTTCCATGCCCACGTAGGTCACGGTACCTTTCATCTCGGTGACGATTGGGTGAGTGTGCGGGTCCCACTTGGCCACGATAGCGCCAGCGTCGACCTTGTCGCCTTCCTTCACCGAAATCACTGCACCGTATGGCAGCTTGTAACGTTCGCGCTCACGACCGAACTCGTCGGCAATCGCCAACTCACCCGAACGCGATACTGCAACCAGGTTGCCGTCCAGACGCTCGACGTGCTTCAGGTTATGCAGGCGGACAGTACCGCCGTTCTTCACCTGGACGCTGTCGGCAGCCGAGGTCCGGCTTGCCGCACCACCGATGTGGAACGTACGCATGGTCAGCTGGGTACCCGGCTCACCGATGGACTGGGCGGCGATAACGCCGACCGCTTCACCGATGTTCACCTGGTGACCGCGAGCCAGATCACGGCCGTAGCACTTGGCGCAGATACCGTAACGGGTTTCGCAGCTGATCGGCGAACGCACGATGACTTCGTCGATACTGTTGAGCTCGATGAATTCAACCCACTTTTCGTCCACCAGCGTACCGCCCGGAACGATCACCTCGTCGGTGCCAGGCTTGAACACGTCGCGGGCGATCACTCGACCCAGAACGCGCTCGCCCAGCGGCTCGACGACGTCACCGCCTTCGATGTGCGGCGTCATCAGCAGACCGTGCTCGGTACCGCAGTCGACTTCGGTAACGACCAGATCCTGTGCAACGTCAACCAGACGGCGAGTCAGATAACCGGAGTTAGCTGTCTTCAACGCGGTATCCGCCAGACCCTTACGAGCACCGTGAGTCGAGATGAAGTACTGAAGTACGCTCAAGCCTTCACGGAAGTTCGCGGTGATCGGCGTCTCGATGATCGAGCCGTCCGGCTTGGCCATCAGGCCACGCATACCGGCCAGCTGGCGAATCTGAGCAGCCGAACCCCGTGCACCGGAGTCAGCCATCATGTACATCGAGTTGAACGATTCCTGGTCCACTTCGTTGCCATGACGATCGATGACCTTCTCTTTCGAGAGGTTCGACATCATTGCCTTGGACACTTCGTCGTTGGCCTTGGACCAAAGGTCGATCACCTTGTTGTACTTCTCGCCCTGGGTTACCAGGCCGGAAGCATACTGGCTCTCGATCTCTTTCACTTCGTCGGTCGCGGTACCGATGATGCGAGCTTTCTCATCCGGGATAACGAAGTCGTTAACACCAATGGAAACGCCGGAAATGGTCGAGTAGGCAAAACCGGTGTACATCAACTGGTCAGCGAAAATCACGGTCTCTTTCAAACCAACCACGCGGTAGCACTGGTTGATCAGCTTGGAGATCGCCTTCTTCTTCATCGGCAGGTTGACGACATCGTACGACAGACCTTTTGGCACAACCTGGTACAACAAGGCACGGCCGACAGTGGTGTCGACAATACGAACGTTGCTCACGCTGCCGCCGTCACGGTCGTTGACGGTTTCGTGGATACGCACTTTGACCTTGGCGTGCAGTGCGGCTTCGCCGGCACGGAACACACGGTCAACTTCCTGCAGATCCGCGAACACACGACCTTCGCCTTTGGCGTTGATCGCTTCACGCGTCATGTAGTACAGACCCAATACAACGTCCTGCGACGGAACGATGATTGGCTCACCGTTGGCTGGCGACAGGATGTTGTTGGTCGACATCATCAGCGCACGGGCTTCGAGCTGGGCTTCCAGGGTCAACGGTACGTGGACCGCCATCTGGTCGCCGTCGAAGTCGGCGTTGTACGCAGCACAGACCAGAGGGTGCAGCTGGATAGCCTTGCCTTCGATCAGTACCGGTTCAAACGCCTGGATACCCAGACGGTGAAGGGTCGGTGCACGGTTGAGCAGCACGGGGTGTTCGCGAATCACTTCGGCAAGAACGTCCCATACTTCCGGCAGCTCGCGCTCGACCATCTTCTTGGCGGCCTTGATGGTGGTCGCCAGACCACGCATTTCCAGCTTGCCGAAAATGAACGGCTTGAACAGTTCCAGAGCCATCTTCTTCGGAAGACCACACTGGTGCAGGCGCAGGGTCGGGCCCACGGTAATAACCGAACGACCCGAGTAGTCGACGCGCTTGCCGAGCAAGTTCTGACGGAAACGACCCTGCTTACCCTTGATCATGTCAGCCAGGGACTTCAGGGGACGCTTGTTCGAACCGGTAATGGCACGACCGCGGCGACCGTTGTCGAGCAGTGCATCCACAGCTTCCTGCAGCATGCGCTTTTCGTTGCGCACGATGATGTCGGGAGCCGACAGATCCAGCAGGCGCTTCAAACGGTTGTTGCGGTTGATCACTCGACGATACAGATCGTTGAGGTCGGAAGTCGCAAAGCGACCGCCATCCAGCGGAACCAGTGGACGCAGGTCTGGCGGCAGAACCGGCAGAACGGTCAACACCATCCACTCAGGCAGGTTGCCGGAGCCCTGGAAGGCCTCCATCAACTTCAGGCGCTTGGACAGCTTCTTGATCTTGGTTTCCGAGTTGGTCTGCGGAATCTCTTCGCGCAGGCGGCCAATCTCGTGTTCCAGGTCAATGGCGTGCAGCAGTTCACGAACGGCTTCGGCACCCATGCGGGCATCGAAATCGTCGCCGAACTCTTCGAGTGCTTCGAAGTACTGCTCGTCGTTCAGCAGCTGGCCCTTTTCAAGGGTGGTCATGCCCGGGTCGATAACGACATAGCTCTCGAAGTAGAGAACGCGCTCGATATCACGCAGGGTCATGTCCATCAGCAGGCCGATACGGGACGGCAGCGACTTCAGGAACCAGATGTGGGCGACTGGCGAAGCCAGTTCGATGTGAGCCATGCGCTCGCGGCGAACCTTGGCCAGTGCAACTTCGACGCCGCACTTCTCGCAGATCACGCCACGGTGCTTCAAGCGCTTGTACTTGCCGCACAGGCACTCGTAGTCCTTGACCGGGCCAAAGATCTTGGCGCAGAACAAGCCGTCACGCTCGGGCTTGAACGTACGGTAGTTGATGGTTTCCGGCTTTTTAACTTCACCGAAAGACCACGAACGGATCATTTCAGGCGACGCGAGGCCGATACGGATCGCATCGAACTCTTCGACTTGACCCTGGTTTTTCAGCAAATTCAGTAGGTCTTTCAAGGCCTTTCCTCCTGGCGGAGCAGGGAGTGGACGGTAGCCGCCCACTCCCGATTCGCGTCACGTGTTATTCGGTTTCCAGATCGATGTCGATACCCAGAGAACGAATCTCTTTGATCAGCACGTTGAAGGACTCGGGCATGCCCGGCTCCATACGGTGATCGCCGTCCACGATGTTCTTGTACATCTTGGTACGGCCGTTCACATCGTCCGACTTCACTGTGAGCATTTCTTGCAGGGTGTATGCCGCGCCGTATGCTTCCAGCGCCCACACTTCCATCTCCCCGAAACGCTGACCACCGAACTGCGCCTTGCCACCCAGCGGCTGCTGGGTAACCAGGCTGTAGGAACCAGTGGAACGCGCGTGCATCTTGTCGTCCACCAAGTGATTCAGCTTCAGCATGTACATGTAGCCAACGGTGACCGGACGCTCGAACTTGTTGCCGGTACGACCATCGAACAGCTGCATCTGGCCGCTTTCCGGCATGTCGGCCAGTTTCAGCATGGCCTTGATTTCGCTTTCCTTGGCACCGTCGAACACCGGGGTGGCCATTGGAACGCCGCCCTTGAGGTTCTTCGCCAGGTCCAGGATTTCCTGGTCGGAGAAGGTTTCCAGCTGCTCTTGACGGCCACCGATCTCGTTGTAGATCTCGGTCAGGAACTTGCGCAGATCAGCTACCTTACGCTGCTCTTCGAGCATGGTGTTGATCTTCTCGCCCAGGCCCTTGGCCGCGAGGCCCAGGTGGGTTTCGAGAATCTGACCAACGTTCATGCGCGATGGTACACCCAGAGGGTTGAGTACCACGTCCACCGGCGTACCGTTGGCGTCGTGCGGCATGTCCTCGACAGGCATGATCACCGAGACCACACCTTTGTTACCGTGACGACCGGCCATCTTGTCACCCGGCTGGATGCGACGGCGGATGGCCAGGTAGACCTTGACGATCTTCAGCACGCCTGGAGCCAGGTCATCGCCTTGCTGCAGCTTGCGCTTCTTGTCTTCGAACTTGTCGTCCAGCAGACGGCGGCGATCGACGATATAGGCCTGAGCCTTCTCGAGCTGCTCGTTGAGCGCGTCTTCGGCCATGCGCAGCTTGAACCACTGACCGTGTTCCAGGCCGTCGAGGACCTCGTGGGTGACCTCGGTACCTTTCTTCAGGCCAGCGCCGCCTTCGACGATCTGACCCATCAGGGCCGAGCGCAGACGTTCGAAGGTCGCGCCTTCGACGATGCGGAACTCTTCGTTCAGGTCCTTGCGGATTTCGTCCAGCTGGCTCTTCTCGATCGACAGTGCACGAGCATCACGCTCGACGCCGTCACGGGTGAAGACCTGTACGTCGATGACGGTACCCTTGGTGCCGGTAGGCACGCGCAGGGAGGTGTCCTTAACGTCGCTGGCCTTCTCGCCGAAGATCGCACGCAGCAGTTTTTCTTCCGGAGTCAGTTGGGTCTCGCCTTTCGGAGTGACCTTGCCGACCAGGATGTCGCCGGCGCCGACTTCGGCACCTACGTAAACGATACCGGCTTCGTCCAGCTTGTTCAGCGCCGCTTCACCCACGTTCGGGATGTCGGCAGTGATTTCCTCTGGGCCAAGCTTGGTGTCACGGGCCACACAGGTCAGTTCCTGGATGTGGATCGTGGTGAAGCGATCTTCCTGAACCACACGCTCGGACAGGCAGATGGAGTCTTCGAAGTTGAAGCCGTTCCACGCCATGAACGCGATGCGCATGTTCTGACCCAGCGCCAGTTCACCCATGTCGGTGGACGGACCGTCAGCCATGATGTCGCTGCGCTGAACCACGTCACCCTTGTTCACCAGCGGACGCTGGTTGATGCAGGTGTTCTGGTTCGAGCGGGTGTACTTGGTCAGGTTGTAGATGTCGACACCGGCTTCGCCAGTCTCGACTTCGTCATCGGCAACCCGGACCACGATACGGCTGGCATCGACGGAGTCGATCACGCCACCACGACGAGCCACGACGCAAACGCCGGAGTCACGGGCAACGTTGCGTTCCATGCCGGTACCTACCAGCGGCTTGTCGGCACGCAGGGTCGGTACAGCCTGACGCTGCATGTTCGAGCCCATCAACGCACGGTTGGCGTCGTCGTGCTCGAGGAACGGGATCAGCGATGCTGCTACCGAAACAACCTGCTTGGGCGAAACGTCCATCAGGGTGACGTCTTCCGGCGCCTTGACGGTGAATTCGTTCAAGTGACGCACTGCAACCAGCTCGTCGATCAGGACTTTCTTGTCGTTCATCGTGGCCGAGGCCTGAGCGATCACGTGATCGGCTTCTTCGATGGCGGACAGGAAAACGATCTCGTCGGTGACCAGAGCGTCCTTCACCACACGGTACGGGCTTTCCAGGAAGCCGTACTGGTTGGTGCGCGCATAGGCCGCCAGGGAGTTGATCAAGCCGATGTTCGGACCTTCCGGCGTTTCGATTGGGCACACGCGACCGTAGTGCGTCGGGTGAACGTCGCGCACTTCGAAGCCGGCACGCTCGCGAGTCAAACCACCAGGGCCGAGTGCGGAGACACGACGTTTGTGGGTGATCTCGGACAGCGGGTTGTTCTGGTCCATGAACTGCGACAGCTGGCTGGAACCGAAGAACTCTTTCACCGCGGCAGCAACAGGCTTGGCGTTGATCAGGTCCTGCGGCATCAAGCCTTCGCTTTCGGCCATCGACAGGCGTTCCTTGACCGCACGCTCGACGCGTACCAGGCCTACACGGAACTGGTTCTCGGCCATCTCGCCGACGCAGCGAACACGACGGTTACCCAGGTGGTCGATGTCGTCGACGATGCCCTTGCCGTTGCGGATGTCGACCAGGGTCTTCAATACGGCAACGATGTCTTCCTTGCTCAGAACACCCGAACCTTCGATCTCGGTACGACCGATACGACGGTTGAACTTCATCCGGCCGACCGCAGACAGGTCGTAGCGCTCGGGGCTGAAGAACAGGTTGTTGAACAGGGTCTCGGCGGCATCCTTGGTTGGAGGCTCGCCTGGACGCATCATGCGGTAGATTTCTACCAGCGCTTCAAGCTGATTGCCGGTGGAGTCGATCTTCAAGGTGTCGGAGATGAACGGACCACAGTCGATATCGTTGGTATACAACGTCTCGATGCGAACGACCTGCGCCTTGGCGATCTTGAGCAGCAGGTCGGTGGTCAGTTCGGTGTTGCACTCGCACAGGATCTCGCCAGTCGCCGGGTGCACGATGGCCTTGGCCGTGGTGCGACCCAGAACGTAGTCCAGCGGCACTTCCAACTGCTTGATGTTGGCTTTTTCGATCTGGTTGATGTGTCGAGCCGTGATGCGACGGCCTTGCTCGACAATCACCTTGCCTTTCTCATCGAGGATATCGAGAACGGCAATTTCACCACGCAGGCGCTGGGGCACCAGTTCCAGGCTGAGCACTTCGCCCTGCACGTGGAATACGTTGGTGGTGTAGAACGCATCGAGGACTTGCTCGGTGCTGTAGCCCAGAGCGCGCAGCAATACCGAGGCAGGCAGCTTGCGACGACGGTCGATCCGGACGAATACACAGTCTTTCGGATCGAACTCGAAGTCCAGCCAGGAGCCACGGTAAGGAATGATACGGGCCGAATAGAGCAGCTTGCCCGAGCTGTGCGTCTTGCCACGGTCGTGGTCGAAGAACACACCCGGCGAACGGTGCAGCTGGGAAACGATGACGCGCTCGGTACCGTTGATTACGAAGGTACCGTTCTCGGTCATCAGGGGGATTTCCCCCATGTAGACTTCCTGCTCCTTGATGTCCTTGATCGCTTTGTTCGACGATTCTTTGTCGAAAATGATCAGGCGCACTTTCACGCGCAGCGGCACAGCGTAGGTCACGCCACGCAGTACGCACTCTTTGACGTCAAAGGCCGGTTCGCCCAGACGATAACCAACGTACTCCAGAGCAGCGTTGCCGGAGTAGCTGATGATCGGGAAAACGGATTTGAAGGCCGCATGCAGACCGACATCACGGAACTGGTCCTTGGTCGCGCCCGCCTGCAAGAATTCGCGATACGAATCCAGCTGGATAGCCAAGAGGTACGGTACGTCCATGACGTCCGGCAACTTGCTAAAGTCCTTGCGGATACGTTTTTTCTCAGTATATGAGTAAGCCATCAGCGTTCCCCAGCTTGGTCACCTGCTTGTGGCTTCTCCCGACGGGAGCAGCCAGAAAATCGTGCAAACCCCGTGGTTTGCGCCACCCTTGGGTGGTTACAGCGCGTTGCCGGCGTCGACCTGATCGACTGCCAGTAACGGAAAAAGGCCGGTGGCATGAGCCACCAGCCATCAGCCTTTCGCTTGACGCTCGGGCTGGAGACGCAAGGTCGATGCTTACTTCAGCTCGACTTTGGCGCCTGCTTCTTCCAGCGTTGCTTTGGCTTTGTCGGCTGCGTCTTTGGCAACAGCTTCCAGAACCATGGCAGGAGCGCCGTCAACTACAGCCTTGGCTTCTTTCAGGCCCAGACCGGTCAGTTCACGAACTGCCTTGATCACGTTTACTTTCTTCTCGCCAGCTTCCAGCAGCATGACGTTGAATTCGGTTTGCTCTTCAGCAACAACTGCAGCAGCAGCTGGGCCAGCAGAAGCAGCGGCAGCAGAAACGCCGAATTTTTCTTCGAAAGCTTTGATCAGCTCAACAACCTGCAGAACCGACATTTCAGCTACGGCGTTGAGGATATCGTCTTGGGAGATAGACATTGCTGTATTTCCTGAATTGGGGGACGGCCTACACGGCCATCGAAATAAACAAAAAAGCGCGAGAGAAAATGCTCAGCCTCAGGCTGCAGCAGCTTCTTTTTGCTCGCGAACTGCGGCCAGAGTACGAGCCAGCTTGCTGGTAGCGCCTTGAATCACGCTCATCAGCTGCGAAATGGCTTCGTTACGGGTCGGCAGTGTTGCCAGTACGTCGATTTGGTTAGCTGCGAGGAACTTGCCCTCGAACGCAGCTGCCTTGATCTCGAACTTGTCCTGACCCTTGGCGAATTCCTTGAACAAGCGAGCAGCAGCACCCGGGTGTTCGGTAGAGAATGCGATCAGGGTCGGGCCGGTGAACACGTCGTTGAGGACACTGTATTCAGTGTCGGCAACAGCGCGCTTGAGCAGAGTGTTACGTACGACACGTACGTATACGCCAGCTTCACGAGCCTCTTTACGGAGTCCGGTCATAGCGCCTACTGTCACACCACGGGCATCAGCCACGACAGCGGACAGAGCAGCTTTGGCAGCCTCGTTGACTTCAGCGACGATGGCCTTCTTGTCTTCGAGATTAATTGCCACGGGTTTAACTCCTGCTTGTTACCGTTTCATCTGGCCGAAGCCGGATGTCGTTTTGGTGTCTGATTCGGTAAGGAACCGGGAGCACCATCTGCGTAGGCTTGAGGTTTAAGGCTTGCGCCGCCTACGGTCTTGGATAGCCCCCGCCAGGCAGGGACCCCAATTTTTCAGCCAATGGCACGGTCACCCGCGCCACCGGCAAAGTCTTACGCGTCCAGCGAGCCTTGGTCGATGACCAGACCTGGGCCCATGGTGGTGCTCAGGGTGACGCGCTTGACGTAGATGCCTTTCGAGGAAGCCGGCTTGATGCGCTTCAGATCAGCGATCAGGGCTTCAACGTTTTCCTTCAGCTTGACGGCGTCGAAACCGACCTTGCCAACGGAAGTGTGGATGATGCCGTTCTTGTCGGTGCGGTAGCGAACCTGACCAGCCTTGGCATTCTTGACGGCGTTGGCGACGTCTGGCGTCACGGTACCGACTTTCGGGTTAGGCATCAGGCCACGTGGACCGAGGATCTGACCCAATTGACCAACAACGCGCATGGCATCCGGGGATGCGATGACGACGTCATAGTTCAGGTCGCCGCCTTTCATTTCGGCAGCCAGGTCGTCCATGCCTACGCGGTCTGCGCCGGCAGCCAGAGCCGCTTCGGCAGCTGGACCCTGGGTGAACACGGCAACCCGTACGGTCTTGCCAGTGCCGTGCGGCAGCACAGTAGCGCTACGTACGACCTGGTCGGATTTACGTGGGTCAACGCCCAGGTTAACGGCCACGTCAACGGACTCGCTGAACTTGACGGTGGACAGTTCGGTCAGCAGCGCAGCTGCGTCTTCGAAGTTGTACAACTTGCCTGCTTCGATCTTGGAAGCAATAGCTTTTTGGCGCTTGGTCAGCTTAGCCATTACACACCCTCCACGTTGAGGCCCATGGAGCGAGCAGAACCGGCGATGGTACGCACGGCTGCTTCCATGTCAGCGGCAGTCAGGTCCGCATTCTTGGCTTTTGCGATGTCTTCGAGCTGAGCGCGAGTCACGGTACCGACTTTAACGGTGTTCGGACGAGCCGAGCCGCTGGTCAGGCCGGCTGCTTTCTTCAGCAGTACCGAAGCAGGGGTGCTTTTGGTCTCGAAGGTGAAGCTGCGGTCACTGTAGACAGTGATGATTACAGGAGTCGGCAAGCCGGCTTCTTGGCCCTGGGTACGGGCGTTGAAGGCCTTGCAGAATTCCATGATGTTCACGCCATGCTGGCCCAGAGCCGGGCCGACGGGCGGGCTAGGGTTGGCCTGGCCGGCCTTTACTTGCAGCTTGATGTAAGCCGTGATTTTCTTAGCCATGAGCTACTCCACTATTGGGTACGAGCGCCTTTCGGCTCCCCAGTTGCTTGCGTTTTATCCCAGTGACGACAAAACCCCGCAGCTTACGCCTGCGGGGTATGGGATCCGTTTCCAATCAGACCTTTTCGACCTGACTGAACTCGAGCTCTACCGGAGTAGAGCGACCGAAAATGAGCACCGCGACCTGGATCCGGCTCTTTTCGTAATTGACTTCTTCGACGGTGCCGTTGAAATCCGCGAAAGGACCATCGGTCACACGAACGACTTCGCCCGGCTCGAACAGCGTCTTTGGCTTGGGCTTGTCGCTACCGTCAGCGACGCGACGCAGGATAGCTTCAGCTTCCTTGTCGGTAATCGGAGCAGGCTTGTCTGCCGTGCCGCCGATGAAACCCATGACCCGAGGCGTGTCCTTGACCAAGTGCCAAGTACCTTCGTTCATGTCCATCTGCACCAGCACATAGCCTGGAAAGAACTTGCGTTCGCTTTTACGCTTTTGGCCATTTCGCATCTCGACCACTTCTTCAGTGGGGACGAGAATTTCGCCAAAACCGTCTTCCATACCAGCCAGCTTTACACGCTCGATCAAAGAGCGCATAACATGCTTCTCGTAACCCGAGTAAGCATGCACAACGTACCAACGCTTAGCCACGGGACACCCTTAGCCAACAATCAAGGAAACAAGCCAGCCGAGCAGGGAATCGAGCCCCCACAACAGCAACGCCATGACCAGAACGACCGCTACTACGATCAGCGTGGTCTGTGTGGTCTCTTGGCGAGTCGGCCAAACGACTTTACGTATTTCGGTGCGTGCTTCCTTAGCCAGGATGAAGAACGACTTGCCTTTGGCAGTCTGCAGCGCCACATAGGCGGCCACAGCGGCAATAGCGAGAAGCGCAAGCACCCGATACAGGATCGGCGACGCGGAGTAGTACTGATTACCAACCACGCCAACCACAACCAAAGCGATAACAACGAGCCACTTCAGCAGATCGAAACGAGATTCTGGGGCTTCAGCCTTGGGAGTCATCTAGGAGGATCCTGTGAAAAGAAAGCCAGACACACCAAGTGAATCTGGCAGGTCAGGAGGGAATCGAACCCCCAACCTACGGTTTTGGAGACCGTCGCTCTGCCAATTGAGCTACTGACCTAAAACAAATCAGGCCGAACATTATGCCGACCCGGGAAAGCTATTTCAACACCTGATTGGACTGCCATGTTGCACAAGGACACATCAATCACCCCTGGCACAGACCTCACAACCCAAGATGCCAACAGCAGAGATGCGCAACACCCACAGGAGCGACACACATCTACCATTAAAACAAAGGCAGATATTTTCATATCTGCCTTGCAAAAATGGAGCTCTTGAGCGGATTTGAACCGCTGACCTCACCCTTACCAAGGGTGTGCTCTACCAACTGAGCTACAAGAGCTTGAAACCATGCACAAACAGCAAACTTGGAGCGGGTAGCGGGAATCGAACCCGCATCATCAGCTTGGAAGGCTGAGGTTCTACCACTAAACTATACCCGCGGAGCTTGCAGCTCACGCTAAAAATGGTGGAGGGAGAAGGATTCGAACCTTCGAAGTCGTAGACGTCAGATTTACAGTCTGATCCCTTTGGCCGCTCGGGAACCCCTCCTTAACGTGGCGGCATTTTACGCTATGCCACCTCACTGTCAAGCTTTTTCTCATTAAAATCTTGAGGTTAGCTACATCGACAGCTGTTTCACAGTGCTGGGCTTTCGCACCATCGCTGTGAAGCGGGCGCCATTCTATGCAAACCATCAGGGCCTGGCAATACCCCAGATCAGATTATTTTATGTTTTAAGTCATTGAATTCATTGGGGCCGAACATACAACCACTCACCAGGGGAGGATCGCTCCCGCACTGGCGGGACAAACGTGCCGAGCGCGTCCCTGAGAATGCTCAGCGCTGGGTTTCAGGCTTTTCGTTCAGCAGCTGGATGTGGTGCCTCTCACCCTTGTAGGTAGACAGGGGCGCCAACTCTTTGGGCCGCACGGGAAGCTCCTGGTGGTGCCACCCGGCATAGAACACGTTGAGGACCAACAGCAGTAGTACAAGCCAACGCATCGTCACTCCCCCCTCGGATCGGAAACTGCGGAAGGCCCGCTGTCTCCTACAAGGCGCAGACTGAGTTCTCCGCCACTGAACACCTGTTCCATGCCACCTACAGAAAGCCGCAGGCCACCTTGGCCATCTATTCCCAACACCCGGCCTTCAATGGCCTTCAACCCGGCACTGAGGACGACAGCCCTGCCCTGCCAAGCATGCAGCCCCTCCCACTCCTCCCGCAACTGCTCGAACCCGGACAGTGCGTGACGCTCCAGGTGACTCTGAAGCTGCACGTTGAGTTCGGCAACCAAGTCATTGCGATCGACCAGGCTCATCCGCTGCAGGCGTACGGAAGTCCAAGGCCGATCCACCGCCGTGTTCTGCCTCATATTCACATTGATACCAATACCGATGACGACATGACATACATCACTGGGATCGCCAACCAGCTCCAGCAGTATTCCTGCGAGCTTCTTGTCTCCCACCAGAATGTCGTTAGGCCACTTGAGCCTTGCCTCGCCTACACCTTGCGCATGCAGCGCTCGGACCACGGCAAGCCCCACCACCAGGCTCAAGCCTTCCAGGCGAGCCATACCCCCTTCGATACGCAGCGCCAGGCTGTAGTAGAGATTTTGCGCATAGGGACTTACCCAAGGCCTACCCCGCCGGCCCCGTCCCGCTGTCTGCTGCTCTGCAACGATCAAGAGCGGCATCTGGCTCCCGTCAGCGACGGCACGCAATGCTTCGGCATTGGTGGAGTCGACGCTACGCATGACACGCAGCTCCCAGCCCGCTGGAGCGCTTGCCGCAAGTGTCTCGCTGCAGAGCGCAGAAACAGGATCGGCAAGGCGATAGCCTTTGCCGCGCACTTTGTGCACATCGATGCCCAGTTCGGCTTGCAGCTGCTGCAGCTGCTTCCACACAGCACTGCGGCTGACCCCCAGAGCCTCGCCCAGCGCTTCGCCAGAGTGAAAATGACCGTCTGTAAGTAGATCCAGCAATGGTGACATAGCGAACTCGGCGTCTCGGTAGGGCGCAATGATAGCGATGGCGGACACTGATTTGAAACGCTAAAAAGACAAAACCCCTACCTGCTTACGCAGATAGGGGTTTCGGAATTGAATCTTGACGATGACCTACTCTCACATGGGGAAACCCCACACTACCATCG